>NZ_JAFIBW010000001.1:3075000-3427500 GCF_017833295.1 Methylobacterium sp. PvR107 | reverse complement strand
TCGACAAGATCAAGATCGACCGCTCCTTCGTGAAGGACCTGACGAGCAAGCCCGACGGTGAGGCGATCATCCGGGCGATCGCGGGCCTCGGCAGGAGCCTCGGCATGACCACGGTCGCCGAGGGCGTCGAGACCGCCGAGCAGATGCAGCGCATCCGCTTGGAGGGCTGCACCGACGTCCAGGGCTACCTGATCAGCAAGCCCGTCCCCACCGAAGACCTCGCCCGGGTCTTCGCCGGCTATCCGCAGGCCTGACCCTCCTTCTCCCGGACGCAACGCCATGAGCGACCTCTACCGCCTCGTCTACGCCAGCAAGAACCTGCTCCAGGGACCGGAAGCCGAGGTGACGGCGGCGGTCCGCCAGATCCTGGACGCCTCGCAGCGGAACAACCGGGAGGTCGGCGTGACCGGCGCGCTGATGTTCAACGCGGGCGCCTTCGCGCAGGTGCTGGAGGGCCCGCGCCGGGGAGTCGAAGCCACGTTCGAGCGGATCCAGCGCGATCTCCGCCACAGCGACGTGACCGTCCTGCAATGCGGCCCCGCCGAGAGCCGCGGCTTCGCCAACTGGTCGATGGCCTTCGTGGGCCACTCGTCGCACGGGCAGGCCCGGTTCGACGGCCTCGCGGCCGAGAGCGGGTTCGACCTCGCGCGCCTCGACGGCGACCGGGTCTTCACCATGCTGCACGGCCTCGTCATGGAGGAAGAGGGTATCCCGGCCGCCGAAACGGCTGCCCCGGTTGCCGCGGAGGAACCGGAGCCGCGGGGCGCGGCCGGGCTCGACGTCGCACAGGTACGGGCCGAGATCGCGCAGATCCGCCCGGATGCCGGGCTGGCGGCGGCCGATCGTCCGCCGTCGACCAAGGCCGCCGCGGAGGCGCAAGCCCGCCCGGCAGCGAACCGATCCGCCGGGACCCGCGGGGCGACCGAGGCGGCCCTGTCGGTGCTCAAGGCGGCGCTGGCGAGCGAGCGGCAACGCACGACCGACCTGCGGGCCGAGATCGACGCCCTTCAGGTGGCCCTGGCGGCGGCCGAGGACCGGCTCGGCGCCATGCGCGGCGCGCGCGACCTCTGGGCCGGGCGGGCACGGATTCTCGCGCAGGCCATGGCCCAGGAGGCCGCCGGTATCGAGGACGGGGCCGAGGCGCCGGCCGCGCAGACCGAGAGCCGCGCCGCCTGACCGGCCCAGCGCGCCTGCCTTGCACAGCGCAACCCTCGGCCCTCACCAGCGCATGGCTCGAGACGGCCCGCGCGTGAAACCGCCGCATCCCGCGTTCGAATAGGCGCCATCGCGGCCTGTTGCCGAGGGATCCGATGACGCTTCTGAACGACCTCGCCGGGGCTCCGCCCGGGATGAGCCCGCGCGCCCTGCTGCTCCGCCTGGCCGCGATCGGCGCGCTGGTCGGCACGACGGCCGGCACCTTCGCGTATGCGGGGGGCTGGCTCTCGCCCGGCAGCCTCACCCCGGCGCGGGTCGTCGACCGCTTCGAGCAGGTCAACGGGCCGCATCCCGGCTTCCGGCGCAACCACGCCAAGGGCCTGTGCGTGGCGGGCGCCTTCACCGGCAACGGCGCCGGAGTGCCGCTCTCCCGGGCGGGTGTGTTCTCGGCGGGACGCGTGACCCCCGTCGAGGGGCGGGTCGCGCTGGCCGGCGGCCAGCCCTACGCGGCGGATGCCGGGACCACCGTGCGCAGCCTCGCCCTGCGCTTCCGTCTCCCGGACGGCGAGGAATGGCGCACCGGCGTGAACAATATCCCGGTCTTCCCCGTGCGCACCCCGGAGGCCTTCTACGAGCAGCTCCGCGCCGCCCAGCCCGATCCCGCTACCGGCAAGCCGGATCCGGAGCGCCTGAAGGCGTTCTTCGCCGTGCATCCCGAGAGCGCGAAGGCGGCCGCGCTGATCAAGGCCCGGACGGTGACCTCGGGCTTTGCCGACAGCACCTACTGGAGCCTCAACGCCTTCCGGTTCGTGGCTGCCGACGGCGGCACGCGGGCGGTGCGCTGGGCCTTCGTCCCGGACGGCATTGCGGCGCCGGAGACCGCCCAGGCCGTGCAGGACGACATGAATTACCTGTTCGACGATCTCGCCGCACAGCTGCGGCAAGGCCCGCAAAGCTGGCACCTCGTCGTGACGCTCGCTCAGCCGGAGGATCCGACCGCCGACGCGACCCGGCCCTGGCCCGCTGGGCGCGAGACCGTGGATGTCGGGACCCTGACCCTCACGGGGGCGACGCCGGAGGCCGCCGGCAATTGCCGCGACATCAACTTCGACCCCCTCGTTCTGCCGGACGGCATCGCGCCGAGCGACGACCCGCTCCTGAGCGCCGGCTCAGCCGCCTACGCGCAATCCTTCACCCGCCGCGCCGGCGAGGCGAAGACGCCCAGCGCCGTCACCGGCGCGCCGCACCCGGGAGCCGGCCTGTGACCGCCCCTGCCCGCTTCAATCGGCCGGCGCGCCTGCTCCACTGGGTCATGGCGGCGCTGATCCTGGCCATGCTGCTGATCGGCGTCGCCATGGTGACCTCGCTGGCCGACTACCATGCGCTCGTGGCGCTGCATCGGCCGCTCGGCATCCTGATCCTGATGCTGGCCGTGCTGCGGCTGGCGAACCGCTGGCGGCGCCCGCCGCCGCCTCTGCCGGTGGATCTGCCGGGCTGGCAGCGACGGGCGGCGCACGGCTCGCATGTCCTGCTCTACGGCCTGATGCTGGCGATGCCGCTGGTGGGCTGGGCCATGCTGTCGGCGGCGCGTTATCCGGTCGTGCTCGTCGGCCCGGTGGTGTTGCCGCCGATCCTGCCGCAGAGCCCGATCCTCTACGCAGCGTTGCGGCAGCTCCACACCGTGCTGGCCTACGGTCTGTTCGGCGTGATTCTCGCCCATCTCGGGGCGGCGCTGATGCACGGTCTGATCCGCCGGGATGGCGTCTTCGCCAGCATGGCACCCTGGCGGCCGCACCGGGCCGCTCTGCCCGCTGGGAAGACCTGATTGGCAGGATCGTTCTCTTGAAAGCCGGATCCGTTCTCCATAAAGAACGCGCCACGGATCCGGCGCGGAGAGAATCGATGTCAGAGGGATTTGCGGCTCGCACCGTCGCGGCGGCGAACGGCGTGGCCCAGGATGCGGCTTTCGGGGCCGTGATCGCGCCGATCCACCTGTCGACGACCTTCAAGTTCCCGGCCTTCGAGCAGGCCGGGCCCTACGATTACTCGCGCCTCGGCAATCCGACGCGCGACGCGCTGGCCGACACGATCGCCAAGCTCGAGGGCGGCGCCCGGGCCGTGATGGTCGCGAGCGGCATGGCGGCCCTCGACCTCGCGCTGTCGAGCCTGCGGCCGGGCGACCTGCTGGTCGCGCCGCACGATTGCTACGGCGGGACGCACCGCCTGCTCAGCTTCCGCAGCGCTCGGGGCCATTACCGGGTGGCCTTCGTCGACCAGACCGATCCGGACGCGCTCGCGGCGGCGCTGGCCGAACGGCCGAAGGTCATACTCGTCGAGACGCCGAGCAACCCGCTGATGCGGGTGGTGGATATCCGCCGCATCACCGCGGACGCGAAGGCCGTGGGCGCGTTGGCGGTGGTCGACAACACCTTCCTGTCGCCCGCCCTGCAGCAGCCGATCGCCCTCGGGGCGGATCTCGTCGTCCACTCCACCACCAAGTTCCTGAACGGCCATTCCGACGTCATCGGCGGGGCCGTGATCGCCGCCGACAAAGCCGTGGGCGAGGATCTGGCCGCCTGGGCGAACACGATCGGCGTTACCGGCTCGCCGCTGGACGCCTATCTGACCCTGCGGGGCCTGCGCACCTTGTTCGTGCGGGTGGAGCAGCAGCAGAAGAACGCCGCGGCCCTGGCCGCCTTCCTCGACGCGCATCCGGCGGTGGCCCGCGTGCATTATCCCGGCCTGCCCACGCATCCGGGACACGCCCTGGCCAAGACCCAGCAGGCGGGCTTCGGCGCCATGCTGAGCTTCGAGCTGACGGGCGGGCGCGAGGCGGTGAAGCGCTTCGTCGAGGCGCTCCGGGTGTTCACGCTGGCCGAGTCGCTGGGCGGCGTCGAGAGCCTGGTCGCCCATCCGCCGACCATGACGCACGCCGCGATGGATCCGGAGGCGCGGACGATCGCCGGCATTACGGATGGGCTGCTGCGTCTGTCGGTGGGGCTGGAGGCCGAGGCCGATCTCCTCGCCGACCTGTCGCGCGCCCTGGAGGCCGTGGGCGGCTGAGCCTGTCGGCTCACGCCTCCTCGATCACCTCGAAGCCGGATTCATCCTCGACCACGCGGAATCGGGACAGCCGCAGCGTCTGGGAGCGCTCGGCCGCTTCGTCGCGACACTTGTCGACATGGACGGCCCGGTTCACGACCTGCAGGTTCGGCGTGCCCCAGTAGGCCAGCAATTCCGGCCAGGGCCGGGTGCGGTGCTCGCGCCAGACCCGGTAGAGCGGCAGGGCGTGATCGACCTCGGCGCTGCGCAGCAGCCGCTTGCCGGAGGTCGCGCAGCGGTGCCGCTGGCGGAGCTTCAGCACCCGCACCTGCGCGTGCGGGGCGATCCAGAACTTCCAGGCGGCGACACAGGCCGCATGCCAGGCCGCATTCGCGTTGGGCTGCCCGCGCTTCCACAGGTCTTGGTGCCAGCCGAACTTGTAGACCGGCTGGCCGCAGATGCAGCAGGCGCCTTGGCCCCGGGCGAAGGCGGGCTCGCGAAAGGGCGCGGGCGGCATCCGGAAGCTGCCGGCGCGGCCCTCCGCGCCGAGCTGCCAGGTCCAGCCCTCCGGCGTCCCCGACCGGGCCGCCAGGGCGCGCGCCAGCCGGTCGGCCCGGAGAATATGGGCCCGCCAGTAGCTCTCGACGGCGAGCCGCGGCGTCGGCGGGATCAGGGGCCGCGCCAAAGCGTGATGCAGGACCGGCACGGGAAAGACCGGCGGCAGGGCCCGCTGCAGCCGCGCCCGAGCCTTCTCATTCCGAAGATCGCGCCAGCTCGATGTCGTCATGCTGAGAGGTTGCTAGCCCGCCGGGGCCGAACCGGCGAGGACACCGGAGACACAGGGCCCGGCTCTCGTCGCGGCGACCGAACCAGAGCGGAGATCCTGATCGCTCGCGACCGGTCCGACAAGCTGGCCGCCCTCGGTCGAGGCGACGCCGAGATCCGCCGCATCGCCGCGGCGGGCCGGGCCCGCACCCTGGCGGACCACCCCGCGGCGTGCGCCTGACATGTGGGGGATCGTGCCGGCGGCCGGGCGGGGGAGCCGCATCCAGCCCCTCGCCGTCTCGAAGGAGCTGCTCCCGGTGGGCAGCCGCCTGCGCGACGGGGTCGAGCGGATGATCCGCGGCGGCGCACGCAAGATCTGCTTCGTGATCTCGCCGGACGAGTCGGACATCGTCGAATGTTTCGGCGCCGGCTACGGTGTGACCCCGATCGCCTATGTTGTGCAGCCGAGGCCGAGCGGCCTGTGCGATCCGATCTTCTCCCCCGGCCGCTCATCCCCCCGGGCGAGCCGGTGATCGTCGGCCTGCCGGACACGATCTGGCTGCCCCAGGACGCACTGATCCAGCGGCCCGCCGACACCCTGTCGTTCCTGCTTTTCCCGGTCCAGCCGGAGCACTTCGACGCGGCGGTGGCGGACCGGGCCGGCGCGGTGCGCGAGATCCAGGTCGAGCAGCCGAACTCCACCTCCAGCTGGATCTGGGGCGCGCTCAAGATGCCGGGCCGCATGCTGATGGAGCCGCATGCGCGCTGGCGCGCCCGGCTCTGCGCCGACGAGTATAGCGGTACCGGGTCAAGGCCGACTTGGCAGCGGGCGGCCGGGCACCGGGCGCAGGCGTGGGCTCGGCCTATGTCGATGTCGGGACGCTGGGCGGATACCGGCGGACATGACAATGCCGACCGGCCCCGAGGATGCCGCCGCAGGGCCGCGGCCGGGTCCGGGCATGCCGGCCGCGCAGGCGCCTGCCGCCCCGTGGCCGGTCGGGTGAGCGCGGCCGGACGTGGTTAATGTTTCATGTGAAACATTTTGGCGTGCGGAAGGGTCTCCGCCACGAGGCTCCGACGGCGTGGTTCCGTCAGCGTGTCCGAGATGGTTTCCGACCGAGGCTTCGGACGCCCTCACGCACGACGCGAAACGACCCGGGGCGGCACGAGGCCGGTGAGCCTGGCGCCGCCCTGGATTGCTTCGCTCCGCGCGAATAGACGCGGGCCGCGGTTACCGGGTGGGCACGCCAGGAGCCCTTAGGCGGCCCGCACCGTGGCGAGGAAGCGCGTGACCTCCGCCCCGAGATGCTCGGACTGGCGCGAGAGATCGGACGCCGCCGACAGCACCTGACTGGCGGCCGCCCCCGTCTCCTCCGAGGCCTGGGCTACGCCGGCGATGTTGCTCGTCACCTCGCCGGCGCCCATGGCCGCCTGGCTGACGTTCCGGACGATCTCCTGCGTCGCTGCCCCCTGCTGCTCCACCGCCGCCGCGATGCTGGTGGCGACCGCGTCGATCTCGCGGATCTGGCCGGTGATGCCGCCGATGGCCGATACAGCCTGATGGGTGACGCTCTGGACCTCGCCGATCTGCCGGGCGATCTCCTCGGTGGCCTTGCCGGTCTGCTCGGCAAGCGCCTTCACCTCGGAGGCAACGACGGCAAAGCCGCGCCCGGCTGCGCCGGCCCGCGCCGCCTCGATCGTGGCGTTCAACGCCAGCAGATTGGTCTGACCCGCGATGCCCGAGATCATCCCGACCATGTCGCCGATCCGGGCCGAGGTCTGGCTGAGCGCCTGGACGAGGGCGGCCGTCTGATCCGCGGCCAGAACCGCCTGCTGCGCGAGGCGTGCCGAGCCGCTGACCTGCCGGCCGATCTCCTGAACGGAACTGCCCAATTCCTCAGCGGCGGCCGCCACAGTGTTGACGTTCGAGGCCGCCTCTTCCGCCGCAGCCGCCACGGTGGTCGACTGGCTCGCCGTCTCCGTCGCGGTCGCGGTCATGGTGCTGGCGGTCGCCTGCAGCTCGGTCGCCGACGCCGAGACCGTGCCGACGATCCCGCCCACCGCCCGCTCGAAGCCGTCCGCCAGCTCGATCATCGTGCGCCGCCGCTCGGCCGCAGCCGCGGCGTCGGCGCGGCCCTTGATCTCCGCCTCCTCGGCGGCCTTGCGGGCAACCATCGTCTTGATGTCTTCAACCGCCCGGCCGACCGCGCCGATCTCGTCGCCGCGCCTAGCCTCCTTGATCTCCGAATCGATCTCACCCTGCGCCATGCGCTGCAGCACGGCGACCAGATTGGCGAGCGGACGGGTGATGCCCTGGATGACGATGGCGCCGAGCAGGCCGAATGCGGTCAGCAGGCCGATCGCGGCGCCCAGGGTCAGGGTCCGGCGCGCGGCCTCGGTGGTCTCCGCCGCCTTGACCTTCGCGGCCTCCAGATCCCGGATGTTGGCTTCCACCCGCTTGGTCACGGCCTCCACGATCGTCAACCGCGCAGGACGAACCTCCGTGTTCGACACCTTCGCGGCCGCGTCGTTCTGGTTCTTGAGCCCCAGCGCGACGGAGCGCTCGGCCACGGCAAAGAAGTCGAGCAAACTCGCCTTGATGCCTGCGTTGGTCGTCCGGCGGGTCTCGGTGTCGGCCATGGCGATGAGCCGATCAACCGCGGTCAGAGCGCGCTCCTTCGCGGCCTTGAAGTGCTCGAAATGGTCCGCCATCAGGGCCGGATCCGTCTCGATGATGACGTTCTTCTCGCGAATGATCGCCTCGTCCACGGCGGTCTCAAGGCGCAGCGCGATGATGGCCCGCATCGCCTGCACGTCGACGATCGCGCGGGTGTTCTCCTCCAGAGCATCGAGATTCGCGCGCGCAATGACAACGACGCTTCCGGCAACGAGGGCCAAGATCAGAGCCGGTATCGCAAGCTTGACGATAATCCTGAGATTACGAAATAGAGACATGGCGCGCGCCCCCGTGACGGTCGAGTCAACAAACTGCAGACCATTTGATCGACATCGGAAACTTAATGTTCATTAATTAATGAATAGAGAATACAGAAACCGATTGGAAACAAATTCGCGAACCTGCGGCATTTCTGTCGATACGCGCGGTACGGCTGTTCAATCCGCCCGCCGCTGCCGCGATCCTTGAATGATGCGCGTGCCCAACCGTCGTCCCGCAGGCCTGAACATCCGGGAGGCGAACATGGATATCGGGTCAACGGCAGGATGAGGGCGCTGGCCGTGCCGGGATTCGCCGCGGCCGAACCTTACAAGGCTCGGGCTCCCTGGGATGCGCGAGCGCCTGGACGGGGACGCGCCATCGCTCGTGCGGGAACGTCCGCTCCCGGGTCACGCAAAGCGCCGCACCGCACCGCGACCGGCCTCAATTGGTGATGCGCACCGACGCCAGGGCCGCGCTGAACAGCTGCTGCATCGCCTGGTTGATGTCGCCGTCCGTCGACACGGGAAAATACAGGCCGTCGGTCGCGCAGCTCTTCAGCAGAGGGCCGATGTTGTTCTCGTATGGCTTCACGTTGGAATTGTAGAAGTCGTTGTCATACAACGGCAGATACTGCGTGTAGATGATCCCGATCCGGATGTTGCTGTTCTTCATCGCCTGGCAGGTCGAGGGGCTGATCGGGCTGATGAACCGGTTGTTGTTGATCTTGTAGCCGGAACTCGCATTGCTCATCGTGCCGTCGATGGGCGTGTCCTGGACGCCGTCGGTGACGAAGAACAGGAACCGGATCGGGGTGGCGGTGGTCACGCCGTTGCCGCTGGCCGGGATCGTGCTGGTCATCTTGGCCATCGCCCGCTCGTAGGCGGTCTGGCTGTCGCGCTGATCCTGGTAGGAATACGCCAGATCGATCTGGGCGGCCGCGGTGCTGACCTGATCGAGCGACGGCGTCAGCTGGATCAGCCGGGTCTGGATGTCGCTGAAGGTCCACATCTCCATCCGGAACTGCTGCGTCAGGCTCATGCTCGCCTTGGCGGAGGTCACCAGGTTCGCGACGGCGTCGCGCAGGACCTGGATCCGGAGCTTGATGTTGTTCCTCTTGGCGATGTTGTAATTGTCGTTGGTATTCTCGGTGCCGTTGCCGTTGAGAAGATGGCAGGCGAAGGCGCAGGCCGGCGAGGTCACGCGCTTCATGTTGGCGATGTCGGCGGTGGTGGCGGCGAGACCCATCGACGGCGAATTGTCCAGGAGCAGGTAGAAGTCGATGTACTGCGCGACGTTGCGCACGCTGGCCGACTGGCCGCCGATTTTCATCGTCACGACGTTCATCATGCTGCCGAGCGTCGTCCGCACGGTGGCAGTGTAGGTGGCGGTCAGGCCGACCTGCGTGGCGCCCGGCGCCGGGGTCAGGACGAACGAGGTGATCGTCACGCCCGGGACCTTCGCGGCATCCGCCAGGAACTGCGTGCGGGCGTTGGCGAGCATGACGTCGGTGAGCGTGTTGGTCTTCTGGGTGATCACGCCCAGCACGGCCGCGTCGACCGCGACATCGAGCTGCGCCTTGGCGGCGTTGCGCCGGCCGAGATCGATCGCCGCCCCGGACGCGAACAGCATCGGGATGGCCATGACGGCGAAGAGGATCGCCACCTGGCCGCTCCGAGCCCGCCCGAAGCGGGCGCCGGGCCGGTGCGCCCGGGGGGCGAGCCAAGCCGAGAGACGGGTCAGAAGCTTGGGCACTTCGCGCCTCCCGGCATGATCACCTCGCCCTTGTCGAGGCGCTGGGCCCACGAGACCTGCCGGCTGAACACCAGTCCCCGCGTGCCGAAAATCGAGCGGAACAGGGTCGAGCCGATGACCGGCGCGTAGGCCAGGGAGACCTCGGCCAGAACGTACCGGGCGCCGTCGTACTGGAAGGTCGCGGGTGTCGCCGGCAGCCCGTTGCTGCCGTTGAGGGTGAGGACGGGACGGGCGTTCTGCGGATAGCTGGAACACACGCCGCCGATCAGGGAGCCGGAGACGTTCTCGACGCCCATGGCGTGAATGGCGACCTGCAGGTTCGCCGTCGGGTAGGGCCGCATGATCGCACCGGACGCGTTCAGGATCGCGGCCATGTCGTTCACCGTCGGGCTGCCGTTGGTGGCGCGCCCGGCCAGGTCGGCGATGGTGCGCGCGTAGAGCGTGGCCTTGCGGCTGGTGTCGACGGCGCGCACGAGCTCGGTCATCCCGAAATACAGCGCGACGAGCACCGGCAGGACCAGCGCGAACTCGATCGCCGCCACCCCGCGCGCGTCATCCCGAAACCGGGTCGGGAACCCGGCGCGCCCCGGCAGGACAGGGCCTGGCAGGACAGGCCCTGTCACGAGCTGGAGGGGCAGGCGTTGGAGGAGTTGAACGGCTCGACCTGGAAGACGCTGGCGGCCTGGAGGACGCGGCGCCCATTGGGCAGCGTGGCCTTGGCGGCACCGAGCAGCGGGAAGAAGACCGGCATGTCGACCGCCGCCTGGACGACGACGACGTCGCTCGCCCGGGCGCAGGTGTACGACGCGAAGCCCGCATTCCAGTCCGACACCCCGGTCTTCGGGTTGGTCGCCGTCGCCTGTACGGGCGCGGCCGAGTCGAAGCTCGCGGCCTTCGTGATGCTGATGCGCACGTTGGCGCAGGGAAAGATCGTGACCCGCGGCTTGCCGCCGGGGAAGCACATGGCGGTGCGGAAGTTGTTGAGCAGCGTCGTGGAATCGGTGACGCCGGCATTGTTCCCCTGGAACTGGCCCGTGTAGATCTGGCGGCCGGCATCGGTCACCGCCTGCTGCAGGATCTCCTGCGCGAAATAGGTTATGCCGGCCTCCAGGGTGGCTCCGACCAGCGCCAGGAACGGCATCGCCACGATCGCGAATTCCACCGCCGAGGCGCCATCCCGGCTGCGGGAAAAGGCCAGCAGGGCGCGAGGCCCCAGGCGGCGATCCGCCCCGGCCGTCTCCGCATGCGCCGCGCGGCTCATGATGGCTGCCGTCTTGAGACCGATCCACATCGCTGGTGTGTCGCGCGGCCGTCCGGGATCCCGGGCCAGGCAAGCCCCCGCCGCCGCGTCACGATGGCGGCCAGACCTTGCCAATTCGTTGCCATTGGCGCCGGGACCGTTCGGCCGATCCGACAGATCGGCACTCGGATACCAAATTATCCGAAAACATTTTGCGCAATATTCGGAGCCCAGCGGCCGGATCGGGCGGGTTCGAGGCGATCCACGCGGCGGTCAGCGAATGCCGGTCCGGCAGCGCGACCGGTCGGCCCCTCACCACCGATGCGCGGCCCCGGATCGTCCGGGCCGCGAAGGCCTGCCGCCCGTTCCCTACGCGGCGTCGCGCCCGGTCCGCTGCAGATAGGCCGGGTCGAACGCGGCGCGGGCGCGCAGGCGCGGCAGGTCGAGGATGCGCGGGCGGCGCTCGCGCCGCGCGATCGGACCGTCCTGTCGCATGTCCCGGAGCGAGCGGTTGACGGGGACGCGGGTCAGGCCGGTCGTGTCGGCCGGATCGATCGGGGTGCTCGGCAAAGGATCGCCATCCTCGCTGACGAGGCCCACCGCTACCCAGCGCGAATCGGCCATGATCGCGCGCAGCGGCGCGCGGTCCGCCTCCGGCAGCGGGCCGACGCCGTCGAGCTTGGCGAGGACGGGATTGGCGGCGGCCGGGAGCGGCCGCATCAGCGTGGCGTGCCGGCGGGTTGCGGCAGCTGCGCGAGCAGCTCGACGATGTCGCGCGTCCAGGCGGGCTTGCACAGGCGCGGCGCCCCCGCGAAGGCGTCCGGCAGGGTCTTGTGGGTCGCGAAGGCGGTGTGGACCACGAAGGGGATCTGCCGGCCGCGCAGCACCTCGGCCGCCGCCGCGCTGGACCGGCCGGCGAGCTCGACATCGAGAACCGCCAGGGCCGGCGTCCGGCCGGCGAGCCACGCCTCGACCGCGGCGGCCGTCCGGAACGGCCCCACGACGTGGTAGCCGGCCGCCTCCAGCGCATCCGCCAGATCGAGACCGACGATCGGATCCGGCTCGGCGACGAGGACGATGCGCTGTGGGTCGAGGTCCATCGCTCTCCCTGACAGATTGGGTTTCAGCGCCGCGCCGCTCTTTGCGACTGTAATCCGGCCTTCAAGTATTCCCGGTCAATAATGTAGATTTAAATCTTCCTCCTGTGCGAAAACAAATCTTGAGCTGGCACGAATCCGGCGAGCATGGAAAACCATAACGTCGGTTAGTTTCAATCGAATGCGTCCGATCTATCTTCGGCGCTTACGGCCCGGTTCGGCGACACCGCCAGGCCGCTCCTTCCGATTCCAGAGGATCCGTGGACCACACGGCACAGCGCGACACGCGCAACCAGCTCCTGCGGGCGATGCGGGCTGAAGATTTCGCTACGCTCCGGCCGCATCTGCGCCACGCGGAGCTGCCGCTCGGGGAGCCTCTGATCCGGAGCCATCAGCCGGTCGAGGACCTGTACTTCCTGGACAGCGGCGTCGCCTCGATCACCGCCGAGGCCAGCCAGGGCCGGGCCGAGGTCGGCATGACCGGCCGGGAGGGGATGGTCGGGGCCGTGCCGGTCCTGCTCGGCTCCGACCGGGTGGCGAGCGCGTGCTTCGTCCAGATCGCCGGCGCGGCGTGGCGCATCCCGGCCGCGGCCCTGTCGGCGGCGACCGAAGCCAGCCCGAGCCTGCACCGCCTGCTTCTGCGCTACGTGCAGACCGAGCTCGTGCAGGCGCGGCACACGGCCTACGTCAACGCGACCTTCACGCTCGAGACGCGCCTCGCGCGCTGGCTGCTGATGTGCCACGACCGTACGGACGGGGACGACCTGCCGCTCAAGCACGAATGCCTGTCGATGATGCTCGGCGTGCAGCGCTCGGGCGTCACGCTGGCGTTGCAGAACCTAAAGGGCGGCGGCGGCATCCGCGGCCGGCGGGGCCGCGTCCAGATCCTCGACCGGGAGCGGCTCCGGCTGGTGGCGAATGCCAGCTACGGGGCGGCGGAAGCGGAATACGCGCGGCTGATCGGGGGCGCCTGATGGGCCGCTACTTCTTCAACCTCCGCTACGGGACCGACCCCGGCCGGATCGCGATCGACCCGGAGGGCAGCGTCCTGCCGGACGCCGCGGCGGCGCGGGCCTATGCGCTGCAGGCGGCCCGGGACCTGATCCGCCGCGGCCGCTCGGACGCGGTGCGGGATTGGTTCGCCTGCGCGTTCGACATCGTCGACGCGGCCGGCCGGCCGGTTCTGACGGTGCCGTTCAGCGAGACCATCCCGGACGCGGCGGAGGAGTGACGCGGTTTCCGGTTGAAGCCTTCGGGGATGCAGCCCGCCGGTCATCGTCGGGCAGCGATCGGCGCGGGGCCAGGACCGACGGGTCCGCCCGTTGTCAGGATGGCGCGCTGCGCCTAGACGATCCCCGCGCGGGCCTTGCGTTCCGCCACCGCTTTCCCATCAGGGGCTGCCCTTCCGTGATCACCGGTCCGTGCCTCATCGTCCAGCCGATCCACGCGGCGGGCCTCGACCGGCTGCGCGCGGCCGGGCTGGAACCGCGCCCGGCCAGCGGCACCGACGCCGAGACCCTGGGGCGCGAGGTCGCCGGCTGCGTGGCCGTCATCACCCGCAACACCGGCTTCCCGGCCGGCGCCATCGCGGCGGCGCCGGACCTTCGGGTGATCGGCGTCCACGGGACCGGCACCGACCACGTCGCCAAGGCGGCGGCGACCGAGGCCGGGATCGTGGTGGTCAACACGCCGGGCGCCAACGCCGTCTCGGTGGCCGAGCAGACGCTGGCGCTGATCTTCGCCCTGGCCAAGGCCCTGCCCGGCGCCGACCGCTCGGTCCGGGCCGGCGACGACAGCTTCAAGTTCACCACCCGTCTCGTCGAGCTCGCCGGCCTGACGCTCGGCCTCGTCGGCTTCGGGGCGATCGGGCAGGCCACCGCGCGGCTCGGCGCCGCGCTGGGCCTGCGGGTGCTGGCCTACGGGCCGAGCCGCCCCGACGCCGATTTCGCCAATGCCGGCGCGCTGCGGGCCGCCTCGGTCGACACGCTCCTCGCTGAGGCCGACATCGTCTCGCTGCACGTGCCGCTGACCCCGGACACACGCGGCCTGATCGGCCGGGCGCAGCTCGCCCGGATGAAGCGGGACGCGTTCCTGATCAACACCAGCCGCGGCGGCCTGATCGACGAGGCGGCCCTGATCGAGGCGCTGGAGGCCGGCACGATCGCGGGCGCCGGGCTCGATGTGTTCGCGCAGGAGCCCCTGCCCGCCGACCATCCCCTCGCCCGCCAGGCGCGGGCGATCCTGACGCCCCATGTCGGCGGCTCCACGGAGGCGGCGCTGATCCGCACCGCCGAGACCGCGGCGGGCCGGGTGGTCGACGTCCTCGCCGGCCGGCGGCCGGGCGGGCTGGTCAACCCGGATGTCTGGCCGCACCGGCGCGCCCTGTGACGCCGCCCGGAGCGCCGCGATGATCGTCGACCTGAACTGCGACATGGGCGAGGGCTTCGGCATCTACCGCCTGGGCGACGATGCCGGGATGCTGACCATCGCCACCTCGGCCAACATCGCCTGCGGCTTCCACGCCGGCGACCCGCTCGTCATGCACGAGACCCTGCGGCTTGCCGCCGCGAACGGCGTCCAGGCCGGCGCCCATCCGGGCTTCCTCGATCTCTGGGGCTTCGGCCGGCGCCCGATCCACGGCGAGCGGCCGGCGGATGTCGAGAAGGCCGTGCTCTACCAAGTCGGCGCCCTGCTCGCGCTGGCGCAGGACGCGGGCTGCCCGGTGCGGCACGTGAAGACCCACGGGGCGCTCGGCAACATCGCCAACGAGGACGCGGATCTCGCCCTGGCGGTGGCCCGGGCGATCCGCACCCTCGACCGCGACCTGATCTTCGTGGTGATGCCCGGCCTGGAGACCGAGCGCGCCGGGGAGCGGCTCGGCCTGCCCCTCGTCCGCGAGGTCTACGCCGACCGGGCCTACGCGGAGAACGGCAACCTCGTCTCGCGCAAGCTGCCCGGGGCGGTGCTGCACGCGCCCGACGCGGTGGCCGAGCGGGTCGTGCGGATGCTCGGCGACGGGGCGATTTCCTGCATGTCCGGAGGGCGGATCCCGACCCGGATCGACAGCGTCTGCGTCCACGGCGACACGCCGGGCGCCGTGGCGATGGCCGCGCGGCTGCGCGACGGCCTCGCCGCGCAGGGCATCGCGCTCCGGCCCATGGCCGAAGTGATCGGCGCCTGAAGGCGGGGCGACACAGATCCGGCTACGGCGGTCCAGATCTCCCACGCGCCCTCCCTCCCCCGCAGAGGGGGGAGACGCACGGAGAAGCCGCGCTCACCCGGATCACGACCTTTCGTCCCGGATCGGCCGCCACCACGGACGCGTGTCATGCAATCGTCGCAGACGGGCCGGAAAGCCACGCGCTGCATTCGAGGCCAGAGAGGGCTCCATGGACTTCCACCGCCGCTTCACGGTCCTGATGTGCGCCCCGGCCTTCGATCCGGACGATCTGGAGGGCGCGCGCCTCAACCAGATCGTGGCGGCCGTGGAGCAGCGCGGCTTCGAGGTGGTGCGCGCCCGACGCGTCGAGGACGCCGCCATCGCCGTGCAGACCGACGCGGCGGTCGGCTGCCTCGTGGTCGATTGGGGCAAGCGCGGCCTCGACGGCAAGGGCGCCGCCCTCATCGACATGATGCGTCGGCGCGGCCTGGAGATGCCGATCGTCATCATGGTCCGCCGCAAGCGGCTGGAGGACATCCCGGTCGAGCTCCTCGACTTCATCGACGGCTACATCTTCCTCGCCGAGGAGACGCCGGAATACATCGCCCGCGGCCTCGTCAGCCGGGTCACGCAATACGCCGAGACCCTCAAGACGCCGTTCTTCGGCGCGCTCGTCGACTACGCCGAGAAGGGCAACCAGCTCTGGACCTGCCCGGGCCACAACGGCGGCATCTTCTACAACCGCTCGCCGATCGGCCGGATCTTCGTCGAGCACCTGGGCGAGGCGATCTTCCGGGACGACCTCGACAATTCGGTCCTCGACCTCGGCGACCTGCTGACCCACGAGGGCCCGGCGCTGAAGGCCCAGAAGGAGGCCGCCAAGATCTTCGGCGCGGAGAAGACCTACTTCGTCCTCAACGGCACCTCGGCCTCCAACAAGATCGTCCTGTCCTCCCTGGTGGCCGAGGACGACCTGGTCCTGTTCGACCGCAACAACCACAAGGCGGCCCATCACGGCGCCCTGTTCCTCGGCGGCGGCATCCCGATTTTTCTGGAGACGGACCGCAACGCCTACGGGCTGATCGGCCCGATCTTCCACGAGGCCCTGGACGAGACGCGGATTCGCGAAAAAATCCGCCGCAACCCGCTGGTGACCGATCCGGAGGCGTGGCGCCGGGAGCGGCCGTTCCGCGTCGCGGTGATCGAGCAATGCACCTACGACGGCACGATCTACGACGCCCAGGAGATCCTGGAGAAGATCGGCCACCTCTGCGACTACATCCTGTTCGACGAGGCCTGGGCGGGCTTCATGAAGTTCCACCCGCTCTACGCCCGCCGCTTCGCCATGGGCCTGACCGGGCTCGACGAGACCTCGCCCGGCATCGTCGCCACGCAATCGACCCACAAGCAGCTCGCGAGCTTCTCCCAGGCCTCGCAGATCCACACCCGGGACGGGCACATCCGCGGCCAGACCCGGCGGGTCGAGCACAAGCGGCTCAACGAGAGCTTCCTGGTCCACGCCTCGACCTCGCCGTTCTACCCGCTCTTCGCCTCGCTCGATGTCGGCGCCCAGATGATGAAGGGGCGCTCGGGCATGATCCTGTGGGACGACACGATCCGGCTCGGGATCGAGTGGCGCAAGAAGGTGCGGGCGATCCGGCGCGAGTTCGAGGAGAACGAGCGCGACCCGGCGCGGCGCTGGTTCTTCGACCCGTTCGTGCCGGACGTGACGGTGAACGCCGACGGCGCCGAGGTGCCGTGGGAGAGCGTGCCGACCGACGAGCTCGCGGCCACGCCGCGCCACTGGGAGCTGAAGCCCGGCGCGCGCTGGCACGGCTTCACCCACGTGGCGCCGGGCTACGCGATCACCGACCCGAACAAGCTCACCGTGCTGACCCCCGGCTTCGACCGGCACACCGGCGCCTACGCCCAGCACGGCGTGCCGGCGCCGATCGTGGCGCAATACCTGCGTGAGAACCGGATCGTCGCCGAGAAGAACGACCTGAACTCGCTGCTCTTCCTGCTGACCCCGGGGGTCGAATCCTCGAAGGCCGGCACGCTGATCTCGGGCCTCGTCGCCTTCAAGCGGCACCACGACGACAACGTCCTGCTGGAGGAGGCCATGCCGGAATTCGTCAATCGCCGGCCGAACCGCTACCGCGGCGTGCGCCTGCGCGACCTCTGCGGCGAGTTCCACGCCTTCCATCGGGAGGCCGGCACCTCCACGCTGCAGCGGCGGCAATTCGCCCCCGAGCACCTGCCCGAGATGGTGATGCCGCCCAAGCGCGCCGCCCAGATGCTGACCCGCAACAAGGTCGACTACGTGCCGATCGCGGAAGCGGAGGGCCGGATCGCCACCACGCTGATGCTGGTCTACCCCCCGGGCATCGGCACGGTGCTGCCGGGTGAGCGCCTGGACGATAGGGCGAAGCCGATGCTCGACTATTTCAAGATGTTCGAGGCCTCCGCCAACCTGTTCCCGGGCTTCGAGGCCGAGATCCAGGGCGTCTACCGCGAGGTCGATCCGGACGGGCGGATCCGCTTTCACACCTATGTCGTGCGCGAGGGGGCCTGATGGAGATCGAGGTCGAGACGCCCGGCCCGCTCCCGGCCCGGTCCTGCCCCGACATCGTCATCCGCCCCTCGTCGGACGCCGATGTCGAGGCGATGGTGGCGATCTACGAGCACCATATCGGCAAGGGCGTGACCGATGTCAGCGTCGCCGAGGAGGACCGGCTGCTCCCCGACGACCTGAAGCGGCGGCGCAAGACCATGCGCAAGAAGCGCCTGCCGCACCTCGTCGCCGACCGGGACGGCGCGGTGGCGGGCTACGCCTACGCGGTGCCGTTCCGGAAGCGGCCGGCCTACCGCTACACGCTGAAGCACTCGATCTACGTGCATCCCGACCACCTCCATGCCGGGATCGGCCGGCGGCTGCTGCCGGCCCTGATCGAGGCCTGCGCGGCGGGCGGCTACCGCCAGATGATCGGCTACATCGACGCCGAGAACGCGGCCTCCCTGCGGCTCCACGAGGCCTGCGGGTTCGAGCGGGTCGGCTACCTGCGGGCGGTGGGCTTCAAGTACGGCCACTGGTCGGACAGCGTCATGGTCCAGCGGGCGCTGGGCACCGGGTCGGAGGACCGGCCGGGGTAGCGGGCCGGGACCGGGCGGCCGCCGACGGCCCGCCTCGACGCATGGCCGCCGTCGATGCGCGCGCGGCGAAGCAATCCAGCAGCGCCGGGTTCTCGGAGGTCGCGCTTCGCTGCGCTCGCGATGACGGGGCCGGGATCAGTGGCCGGTCGCCGGCCGCGCCGCCGCGACGAGGTCGACCTCGACGCCGACGTCGAGGGCCACCCACTGGCCCGAGGCCCAGGCCCCCTGCCCGACGCCGAACTCGGTGCGGACGAGGCCGACGCGCCCGGTGGCGTGCGCCGCGCCGCCGTCGAGCGTCATGTGGAACGGCAGCGTCACCGGCCGGCTCGTGCCGCGGATCGTTAGGGTGCCGATCGCCGCGTAGTCGCCCTGCCCCTTGTCGACGAAGCGGGTCGCCTCGAAACGGGCCTCGCTCGCCGCCCTGACGTCGAACCAGTCCTTCTGCGGCAGGGCCTCGTCGCGCTGGACGTCCCCGGTCCGCGCGCTGGCGAGGTCGACCAGCACGAGCGCGTGCCCGGCCTCGGGCTTGGCGGGGTCGAAATCCACATCGGCCTTGAACCGCTCGAACCGCCCGGTGAACGGGACGCCGACCTGCACGCCGGAGAACCGGATGGCACTCTTGGCCGGATCGACCGCCCATTCGGCGGCGGAGGCCGGCAGGATTGCGCCGAGGAGTGCGCCCTGCAGCGCCGCGAGCAGGCAGAGGTGACGGGCGTTCATCGGGTCGGCTCCACAATGGGGGCGGCCGAAGGCCGGCGCCCCGGCAGCATGCGGCGCAGCACGTCGTCGCGCAGGAGGAGGTGGTGGCGCAGGGCCGCCGCCACGTGGATTGCGAGCAGAGCCGCCAGGAACCACGCCCCCAGGGCGTGGACCCGCTTGAGGATCCCCTCGGCGGCGGCGGGGTCGGGGACGAGGCCCGCCAGCGGCAGGTGCGGCCAGGGCACGATCCCGTACAGCACCGTCGGGATGTTGAACGGCGACAGCGACACCACGGCCCAGCCGGTCAGGGGCAGCCCGACGAGGAGCAGGTACAGCGCGTGATGCGCCGCCGCGGCCGCCCGGCGCTCCCGCGTCGGCATCCCGGCCGGGTGCGGCGGCGGCCGGTGGGTCAGGCGCCAGAGGACGCGCAGGGCCGTCAGCGCCAGCACCGTGATGCCGACGGATTTGTGCCACTGGTAGAGCTGGAACTGGCGCAGCGGCGCCAACCCCGCATGGGTCATGGTCAGGCCCATGCCGATGAGGGCGAGCACGCACGCCGCGCTCGCCCAGTGCAGCAGGATCGCCACGGCGGAGTACCGCCGCGCGGAAACCGCGGTCGCCATGGGGCGGATCCTCTCAGGTCAGTCCTGCTTCTCGAAGGCACCCGCGATGGTGAGGTGCAGCTCGTCGCCGATCAGCGGCACGTAGGTCTTCACCCCGAACTCCGAGCGCTTGAGCGTGCCGGTGGCCTCGAAGCCGACCGTGACCTTCTTGCTCAGCGGGTTCACGCCGGCGCCGACCAGCGTGACGTCGAGCGTCACCGGCTTGGTCACGCCGTGCAGCGTCAGGTCGCCCGTCACCTTCGCGTGGTCCTTGCCGGCCGGCGCGACCTTGGTGGACACGAAGGTCATGTCGGGGAACTTGGCGGCGTCGAGCCACTGATCACCCTTGAGCTCGTCGGTGAGCTTGGCGCTGGTCGTCGCCACCGAGGCGACCGGGATCTTCACAGACAGCTTGGCGGCGGCCGGGTTCTTCGGCTGCAGCTCCAGCGTGCCGGACACGTCCGAGAAGCCGCCGGCATAATTCGAGAAGCCCATATGGGAGACCCGCCAGCCGACCTGGGTGTGGCCGGGATCGACCGCGTAGGTGCCGGCCTGGATCTGCGCGGGGTCGCGGGTCGGCGGAGTCTGAGCCAGCGCCGGGGTGGCGACCAGCAGGGCGAGAAGGCCGGAGGCGAGAATCGACTTCAAGGGTGTCTCCTGCAGAGCAGACGGTCGAGCGCGATTCGTTGCGCCGCAGCGACCCTGTAGCCCCGTTCACGGCCCCGGTTGAGCCTGCTATCCGGAACCGCATGGTTGCGAGAACGGAAACCTTCCGGGGTGGGCTGGACGATGTGCGGGCCTTCTGCACCGTCGTCGATCTCGGCACCGTGACGGCGGCGGCGGCCAGCCTGCGCGAGACCAAGGGCAGCGTCAGCCGGCGGATCTCGCGGCTGGAGCGGGCGCTCGGTGCCCGGCTGATGGCGCGAACCTCCCGGGCGGTCTCGCCGACCGCCGAGGGTCTGGCCTTCTACGCCAAGGCCCAGGAGAGCCTGACGCTCCTCGACGAGGCGGCCGAGACCGCGCGCGACGCCCGCACGGTGCCGGCCGGGCACCTGCGATTCACCACCTCGATCGATTTCGGGATCGAGGTGATGCCCGAGATCGTCGCGAGCTTCCGGGACGCCTACCCGCAGATCACCGTGGAGATGCTCAACACCGACGCGCGCCTCGACCTTGCGGCCAACCGGATCGACATCGCCCTGCGGCTCGGCGGCGCGGAGGAGACCGGATATCGCGCGCTGGTCCTGGCGACCCTGGCGGTCGGCCTCTACGCCGCCCCCGCCTACCTGCTGCGCCGGCCGGCCCCGACGCAGCTCGCCGATCTCGCCGGGCACGACCTGATCCTCGCGCGCGAGCGGTTCGGCGCGGCGGGGTTGCCCCTCTCCGACGGGCAGGGCCGCACGGAGCCGCTCTCCGTGAGTCCGGCGATCCGGGTCAGCGACTTCGCCAGCGCGCACCGCCTGACCCTGGCGGGCGCCGGGATCGGTCATCTGCCGAGCCTCGTCGCAGCCCGGGCGGTGGAATCGGGCGCACTCGTGCGTGTCCTGGCGCCCTGGGCGACCCGCGGGGCGGCGCTGCGGGCCGTCACCCTGGCCGGACGCGAGCTGCCGGCCCGGGTCAACGTGTTCCGGGAGCATGTGCGCGCGGCGCTCGCGGCCCGCGACTGTCGCGAACACTATGATCCTGTAAACGAATACAGTTAAACAGCTTGTTTTTCAATATATGACCAGAGCAGACCGCGAGGTCGATAAAATTTTATCGTGACGCGTATCGGGATGGAGAGGGATGCCGGGCATGATGCGCGGCAGCGGATCCCGGACCGCTCGATGAACGACCCCTCCGTCCCGGGACGCCTCGGACTTCGCACGGACGCCCGTCATGCCCCCTTGCAGCAGGTGCCTGCGCTCCACGCTCATCATCGGGACCCTTGCGCTGGCCGCTTCGGGCTACGCCGGTGGGACAGCCTGGGCGATGCTGTCGAGCACGGTCCGGATCGTCCTGCAGAAGGGGCGCCACTACGCGCCGACCGACCTGTACTTGCGCCTCGGCGACACGATCACCCTGCGCAACGGCGACGAGAGCCTGACCCATCACGCCTTCATCGAGGCGGACCGGTTCTCATTCGATGCGGGCGATCAGGATCCCGGCACCGAGACGCGTCTGACGCTCAAGGAGCCCGGCGATTTCGTGATCCAGTGCGGCATTCACCCGAAGATGAAGCTGACCATCCACGTCGAATAGGCGTTCCGGTTCCGGGGCGCGCGGTCAGCTGTCGCGGCCGAAGCCGAGACCGCGGATGATGTCGCCGATCGGGTCGATCCGGGCGCTGGAATCCGGGGCGGCCTGCACGGGACCTGCGGCCGGCGGCGCGACGGCAGCCCGGTCGGCCTGAGCGGTGCGGGCGAGCGGTACGTGGCGCAGGCGGGCACCCCGGCGTGCGGCGCGCTCGGATCCGCGGGCACGATGGAACGCCGCCGTCCTGTGGAGCGGCTCGGCCGGATTCGCCATCTCGCGCGGGAGCGGCAAGGCCGGCGTCGCGTCGGGCGGGATCACCGCGGCCAGTTGCGGAGCCGGGACGGCGGACGGGAGCGCGCTCGCGCTCTCCGCGGCGCGCCGGATCGCACCGGTCGTCTCGGGCGCGGCGATCCGCGCCGGCGGATCGGTCCAGGCAGCCTGGGCTGCGACCGGAGCAACGACCGGACGTGCCGGACGCGTCTGCTCCTCGTAATTGCCCGGATGCAGAGTATGCGCTGCCACGACCAGCCCGAATACGGCAATGGCGGTGGTTGCCAGGGTGGAGCGATAGTGTTCCATGGCGTGAAAAACGAACCGCCAAGCTCCTGGTTCCGCTTGATCCGGACCGAATCTGCGCAAACAAAAAAGGCCACTCCCGAAGGAGCGGCCCGAAGTCTAGGGAGGAAACGCCCAAGAAGGGCAGCGGGACGGCGACGCCATCGCCATCCCGCAATGCAGAGATAAGATACCGCATTGCGGCAGGCAAGAGTTCGACGGCCCGGGAGGTATGCATAAGTGGCGCAATTGGGCCGAGTCTGTATGCGCGAAAGGCATGGAACGACGGGTCTAGGTCCCGCCCGATTGTCCATCATGGCCAATCATGCGTTCGACCTCGGCCAGCGCGACGGCGCGCGCGGCATGCTCGGTGGCGTGAGGACGGTACGACCCCCGCACCAGCTTGCCCCGGTCGCGGATCGCCCAGGTGAAGCGGCCCGGATCATGCCGGCTCGGCCTGACCTCAACCGTGTAGAGATGCCCGCCATTCGCACCCATACGTAGAATGTGCGGAACATCGCGGGGCGGGCCTAGGGGGTGCGACCGTGAGCGGCAGCAGGCCCTAGAGCGAGCGGGCGGCGCGCGGCTGCCCGGTGCCGGGGCGGCCGGTCTCCGCGGCCCCCTCGGTCCGGGTCCCGATCCAGACCACGTGCTTGGGCCCGCTGCCCCGGCCGCTGGCATGGACCCGCTGCTCGTCGACCGCGAAGCCGGAGCGCTGCATCCGGCTCTTGAACTTCCGGTCCGGCGCGCCCGACCAGACGCCCAGGATGCCGCCCGGCCGGAGCGCCCACCGGGCGCGCTTCAACCCCCAATTGTCGTAGAGCCGGTCGTTCGACCGGCGCATCAGCCCCTCCGGGCCGTTATCCACGTCGAGCAGGATCGCGTCGTAGCGTTCCGGCCCCGCCTGGATCAGGCGGTTCACGTCGGATTCCTGCAGGTCGACGCGCGGATCGTCCAGGCAGCCGGCGAAGACGTGGGCGAGCGGACCCCGGGCCCAGGCGATCACGGCCGGGACCAGCTCGGCCACCACGACCTGCGCGTCGGGACCGAGATGCTCGAGCGCCGCCCGCAGGGTGAAGCCCATGCCGAGGCCGCCGATCAGGATCCGGGCCCGCGGCCTGTCCTTGAGCCGCGCGCAGGCCAGCGCCGCGAGCGCGACCTCGGAGCCGCTGCGGCGGTTGTTCATCAGCTCGATCGTGTCGGCGAGGATCGCGAACTCGTCGCCGCGCCGCATCAGGCGCAGATCCGTGCCGCCGCCGGGCACCGACCCGGTATCGAGATGAACCCAGGGTATCACGGGAATCGTCCTCGGTTGGTGACAGGGCCGCGCGTGCAGGACGGGCAGCAGGGTCGGTGACGGCCCGCGGAGCGGCGCCGGGTGCGGCTTGTGTGCGGCACGTGCGCGCCGTGCAACCCTGCGATTGCCACCGCGCCTTGCCGCGAGCGATTCCGGCGGCGTATCAGCACCTATGGCCAAGCGCATCAAGTCGAGACCGCAGGAGCGGGGCTTCGTCCTGTTCGATATCGTCTACACGGACGGCTCCCGAGCCTCGAACCGGCGCGTCCCGGTCGAGATCCTCGGCGGCCTGGACGGCGACGAGCCCGCCCGGCAGCTCATCGCCGAGCAGGAGGAGGAGATCGCCCGCAAGTCGGGGCGGCCCGGCCGCGAGATCGAGAGCCTGTCGCGCTCCCCGATCGTCAAGCCGAAGCCGGTCGTCTGAACCGGGCATGGCCGCGATCGCCTAGGCGGTCTCGGCCATCCGGCGGGCGACCTCGTCCCGCACCGCCTCGTTCATCTCGGCGAGGCGCGCCTGCGTGCGGGTCCGCAGCCAGGGGAACAGGCCGGGCGCGAGCAGGCCCGAGACGGTCACCGCCTGGACGAGGCAGACCCCCTGGCGGGTTTCGGTGATCCGGACATCGTGCGCGCCCGTGAGGAGACGCGGCATCGCCGGAACGCCGCCGCGCCAGGTCAGCCGCCGGCCGGGCTCCCAGCAGGTGACCTGCGCGCGTACCGTCAGGTATGCGCGGCCGTTCAGGGTCACCTCCAGGCGCCAGCGCGCCCCTGCGCGCCGCTGCCCTTCGGCCTTGCGGATGAACGGGTTCCACGCCGGATAGGATTCGAGATCCGTCAGCACCGACCAGACCATCCCGGCCCGCGCCGGGATCGGAAGCTCGGCGCTGCTGACCCTGCCGATCGTCATCCATCCCTCCCGATCGAACCGCCGCCCGTTCGGGCTCGCGGTGCCCCTCGCGCGGTGCTCCTTGCACTGCGCCTCCTGGAGAACACGCTCCCTGGGAGCCGGTGCGGCTCAGATCGCGCCCTCGACCACCTCCAGCGCCCGCAGGATCGCGAAGCCGATCCGCTCCGCCTCGGCCTCCGCGTCGGCGGTCGCGGGTATGAGCGCCACGGTCTCGACGGCGGGCTCGTCCTCCGGGCCTACGACCACGCGGACCACGTCGCCCTCCTCCGCCGACGGATCGCGGATCAGGCCGACCCGGTGGCCCGCCCCCGTGCCGAGGACGCGGAGCGGCGCCTGCGCGGGTTCGGGCTCCGGCCGCGCGGCCGGCGCGGCCTTTCGCGGGACCCCGAAGGCCGGACGGATGACGTTGTCGTCGGACATGCCGGACCGTGCCTCCTCTCAGCGCCGCGCGATCCCGGCCGTCGCCAGAACCGCGTCGGCCAGGACTTCCATGCCGGCCCGCGCCCATTCGGGCGTGATGCTCTCGGCCTCGTTGTGGCTGATGCCCCCGTGGCAGGGGCAGAACACCAGGGCCGCCGGCACCGCGCGGGCGCAGTACACGGCGTCGTGGTAGATCGCGGTCGGCATGCGCGTCCAGGCATGGCCCCGGGCCTCGGCCGCCGCCTGGACCCGGTCCACCAGCACCGGATCGAACGGGGTCGGCGGCGCGCGCCAGAACTCCGCGACGCGGATCGTGACATTGCGCTCGGCCGCCAGCGCGTCGGCCCGGGCCAGGATCCGCATCCGCATCGCCTCAAGCTGGGCGGTGTCGCCGTGGCGCGTATCGAGGCTGAACCAGACCCGGCCCGGCGTGATGTTGCGGCTCGACGGCTCGGCTGTCAGCACGCCCACGGTGGCGCGGCCGCGCTCGTCGCCGGCGCCGACCGCCTCCCGGGCGATCCCTTCCAGGGACGCGATCAGCGCCGCCGCGGCCATCATCGCATCCCGGCGGCCGGCCATGGGGCTGCCGGCATGGGCCTCCTCGCCCAGCACGGTGATCTCGTACCAGATCTGGGCCAGCGCCCGGTCGACCACCCCGATGGTCAGGCCGGCATCCTCCAGGCGCTTGCCCTGCTCGATATGCAGCTCGAAATAGGCGCCGATCTCCCGCAGTCCGGCCGGATCGGCCGCGCCCTGCCAGCCGATGCGCCGCAGCTCGTCGCCGAAGACGTGGCCGGCAAGGTCGCGGGTGGCCAGGATCTCAGCCTCGGGAACGATGCCCATGGCGACGCCGCTGCCGCTCATCGGCGGGGCGAAGCGAGCGCCCTCCTCGTTGCACCAGTTGATCAGCAGGAGCGGCGCCTCGGTCTCGATCCCGGCCTCGTGCAGGGCCCGCATGATCTCCAGCCCGGCGAGCACGCCGAGCGGCCCGTCGAACTTGCCCCCGGTGGGCTGGGTGTCGAGGTGGCTGCCGATGGCCACGGGCCTCAGGCTCGGATCCCGCCCGGGGCGGCGGAAGATCATGTTGCCGATCCGGTCCACGGTGAGCGTCAGCCCCACCGCCTCGCCCCAAAGCCGGAACAGGGCCCGCCCCTCGGCATCGCGATCGGTCAGGGTCTGGCGGTCGTTGCCGCCATTGGGCAGCGCGCCGATCCGCGCGAGCTCCATCAGGCTGTCCCAGAGCCGGTCCTGCGAGAGCGGGATGTTGGTACGATGCGAACCGTGATTCATGGTGCCTCTGCCCGACATGTACCGGAAGTTGCAAGGTTAGGACGCGATCCGGGCCCGCACCAGGGATCGCCAGGGCAAAGATTTCGGTCCTCCGGGCGCCGTCATGATCCCACGGCGCGGCCGATCCGCGAGATCACGGCGCGGCGCGGCGGCGTCACGGCGCCACCCGGCCGCCCTCTCTCGCCCGACAGGCAAGTATCCGCCAACGCAAACCGCGTCATTCGCTTGCTGTCGTGCCGACGAGGACTATTCGATTTCGCATCTTCAAGTTGCCAATGTCCTTGAAGTCTCATATGGCACTGTGCGTACGGCCGCGACGACATGTCCGGGGCCGCGCCCTGATTAACGCGCCTACGCCCCTGGACATCGCAGCGACCGGCTGCCTGTGTCGTCACGGGTCCGTCCGTCACCGTACGATCGCCGGTCATGCCGGCCAGGGAGGTTCGATGCTTCTGGGTTCCACGGCAGCCCCTGCCCTGCAGGCTGCAGGGTTCGTCGGCACCTGGGATACGGATGTTCCTGCCGGCCGGTCCGTGCTCGACGCCGGCGCCGCCACGCTGCTCGCGGGCGACCTGAGCCTCGCCGGCCAGCCCCTGCCCCTCGACGTCGCCCTCGGGCGCGTCCATCCGGAGGACCGCGACTGGGTCTTCGGGAAGATCCGGCGCGTCCGGCAGGAAGGCGGGCCGGTCTCCCTCGAGTTCCGCGTCGTGACCGGGACCGGCGAGACCCG
This sequence comes from Methylobacterium sp. PvR107, assembly GCF_017833295.1. Classification (NCBI taxonomy): domain Bacteria; kingdom Pseudomonadati; phylum Pseudomonadota; class Alphaproteobacteria; order Hyphomicrobiales; family Methylobacteriaceae; genus Methylobacterium; species Methylobacterium sp. PvR107. The sequence continues at coordinate 3,400,466 of NZ_JAFIBW010000001.1, read as the reverse complement.
CTGGATCCTCAACCGGGGCTGCCTGACGCCCGACGCGGCCGGCACCCTGCGCGGGCAGGGCGCCTATATCGACATCACCGACCTCCACAGCCGGTCGGCGGCGCTGCCGGACGGCAGCGGCTCGCCCGGGCCCTTGGATGCGGAACATCTGGACGCGGCGGCCGATCACTGCCTCCGGGTCCACACCGCCCTGGAGCGCCACGGCGACACGTACCTGCGGATGATCTCCGGCATGCTGCTCCTCGGGATCGGCCGCGCGATCGCGCGGCGCGTGGCCTGAGCAACCTCCGGGCTCAGGTCCGCCAGGGATGGGCCGGCAGCTCGGTCTGGCCGATGGCCTTGGCGCCGGCCTCCGCGACGGCGTGGTCGTTCTCCACCGTCGAGCCGCTGACGCCGATCGCTCCCGACATCACGCCGTCGGCGTCGACGATCGGGATCCCGCCCGGGAAGGTGATCAGTCCGTCGTTCGAGTGCTCGATCCCGTAAAGCGGGCCGCCGGGCTGCGACAGCTGGCCGATCTGGCCGGTCATCATGCCGAAGAACACCGACGTCTTGGCCTTCTTCTGGGCGATGTCGATCGAGCCGACCCAGGCGTCGTCCATGCGGTGGAACGCCTTCAGGTTGCCGCCGGAATCGACCACCGCGATGCACATCTGGGTGCCGAGCTCGGTCGCCTTCGCCCGGGCGGCGGCGATGGCCTTCTCGGCCTGCTCAATTGTGACGTGCATGGGACACTCCCGTTCGCGTTTCTCCCGGGACAGCCTGTGACGGTTTGTCCGGCCTCGCGCAAGCTCAGCCGGCGCTGTCCCGGGCGGCGCGAATGCGGTCGAGGAGATCGGCCGCCAGCGCCGCGCAGGCGGCGGCGTCGGGACAGGGCCGCTTCCAGACCACGCGGCCCTCGCGCAGGACGATCCCGTCCTCCACCGCCAGGGCAGCGAGCGGCCGGTCGGGCCTGAGGTCGGCCGCGACGCCCTGCGGACCGCCCCGGAGCCGGGCCACGCCCAGCTCGCAACAGGCGGCGCGCAGCCGCGCGAGGTCGAACAAGGCGAGAACCGGGGCCGGGGCCGTGCCGAACCGGTCCTCGACCTCGCCGGCCAGCGCCTCGATCGCCTCGGGCTCGCGCAGGCGCAGCAGCCGCGTGTACAGGCTGAGGCGGATCTCCGGCTCGGGGACGTAATCCGCGGGGATCCGGCTCGGCAGGCCGAGCGCGATCTCCGGGCTCCAATCCTCGGCGCGCCCACCCTTGGCGGCGGTGAGCGCCAAATGCAGCAGGTGCTGGTAGAGGCCGAGCCCGACGAGCTTGGCGTGGCCCGCCTGATCCTCGCCGACGAGATCGCCGGCGCCGCGCAGGTCGAGGTCGCGGGCGCTCACCGCGAAACCGGCGCCGAGGCGATCGAGGGCCTCCAGGGCGCGCAGGCGCTGGAGCGCGGCCGCCGGCGGCGGCGCGGCCGGGTCGCTCAGCAGGTGGACGGTGCCGCGGCGCTGGCCGCGGCCGACGCGGCCCCGGAGCTGGTGGAGCTGCGCCAGCCCGAACCGGGCGGCGTCCCAGACCAGCATGGTGTTGGCCCGCGGCACGTCGAGGCCGCTCTCGACGATGGCGGTGGCGAGCAGCACGTCGCCGTCGCCCTCGGCGAAGCGGACCATGACCTCGTCCATGGCCGACGGCTTCAGGTCGCCGTGCGCCACCAGGATGTCGAGGCCCGGCACGAGGGCGCGCAGGCGTTCGGCCATCGGGGCGATGTCCTCGATCCGCGGGCAGACCACGAAGCTCTGGCCGCTCCGGCGGTGCTCGCGGATCAGCGCCTCGCGGACCGCGTCCGCGTCGAAGGGCGCCACCACGGTGCGGACCGGCTGGCGCAGCGCCGGTGGCGTGGCCAGGACGCTCAGGCTCTGGAGGCCGACCAGCGCCGCCTGGAGCGTGCGCGGGATCGGGGTCGCGGTCAGCGTCAGCACGTGGCCGCCTTCCGCGAGCCGGCGCAGGTCGGCCTTCATCCTGGCGCCGAAGCGCTGCTCCTCGTCGATCACCGTCAGGCCGAGATCGGCGAAGCGGACGCCGCTGCCGGCGAGCGCGTGGGTACCGACCACCAGCCGGATCGTGCCGTCGGCAAGACCCGCCTTGACGCGCTTGGCCTCGGCCGGGGCCACGAGGCGCGAGAGTTGCGCGACCTCGACACCGAACCGGCCGAAGCGGCGGCGCAGGATCTCGGCATGCTGGCGCGCCAGCACCGTGGTCGGGGCGATCAGCGCGGCCTGCCTGCCCGAGAAGATCGCGGCCGCGAGCGCCCGCAGGGCGACCTCGGTCTTGCCGAAGCCGACATCGCCGCAGACCAGCCGGTCCATCGGCCGGCCGGAGGCGAGATCGGCCATCAGCGCGTCGACCGCGGCGGCCTGATCGGGGGTCGGGGCGAAGCCGAAGCCGGCGGCGAAGCGCTCCATGTCGCGGGCCGGCGGGGCCAGGACCGGCGCCGCGGTCTCACGGCGGGCACGGGCGGCCTCCAGCATCAGGCGGGCGGTCCGCGCCATGGTGGCCTCCGCCTCCAAGCGCCGCCGGGGCCAGGTGCCGCCGTCGAGCTTGTCGAGGGTGACGGCGTCCGGCTCCGGGCCGTAGCGCCAGATCCGGTCCGCCTGGGAGACCGGGACCATCAGGATCGCGTCGCCGGCAAAGCGCAGGCGCAGGGCCTCGGACGGCGCCTCGCCCTGCGCCGTCACCGGCTCCAGCCCGTCGAACACGCACAGGCCGCGGTCGCGGTCGACGGCGACGTCGCCGGGGCGCAGATCGACCTCGCCCATCGGCAGGATCGCCCGGGCGCCGCCCGTGACGGCGGCATCCGGACCGAACAGGTCGGCGGCGGCGATCACGGTGACGCCCTGCTCGGGAACCCGGAAGCCGGCTCCCAGCGGCGCCTCCAGGGCGAGAATATCGCCGGGCGCCCCCGCGGCGACGTCGGCCCAGCCGTCGATGAGGCGGATCGGGCGCTCGGCGATCCGGCTGCCCTGGCGCACGAGGCGGCGGAGCGGGCGGGCCGTTCCGGCGAGCACGACGACGTCGCCGGCCTTCAGCCGCTCGCGCAGGATCCTGGCGAAGGCCGTTCCCGGCCGGCGCTCCCCGGTAAAGACCGGCATCGCGCGGGACTCGCCGGCCGCTTCCGTGGCGGTGAGCCGGGCATGCGCCGCCACGAGGTCCCGCCACGCGTCTTGCGTGAGGTAGAGCCCCGCGCCGGCCTGCCCGCGGTCGTCGCGGGCCTTCAGCCGCGCCCGGGCCTCCTCCATCTGCTCGAAGAAGGCGTCGATCCGGGCCTGCGTCCCGTCCTCGACCGCGAGGTGGGCCTCGGGCAGGTAATCCAACAGGGTGACGAGGCGCGGGTAGTAGCGGTCCAGGCGATGCTCCTGGCCGGTGAAGGGCTGGAAGCTCTGGCCGGAGCCGGGCTCCAGGATGATCTCGGTGGCCGGATCGATCACCAGCGCGTCCGCCTCTGCCACCGAGCGCTGCGAGATCGGATCGTAGGAGCGGATCGCGGTGACGCGGCCCTCCGCGTGCTCGATCCGGCAGGGGCGCGGCGCGGCCGCCGGGAAGACCTCAACGGTCCGCCCGCGCACGGCGATCTCGCCGGGCTCGTCGACCCGCTCGTCGAGGATGTAGCCGAGGCGCTTCAGGTCGGCCGTCGCCGCGGCGACGTCGAGCGGGTCGCCGACCCGCAGGGTCACGCGGGCCGTGGCCCAGGTCTCCGGCGGCGGCACGCGCTGGACCAGGGCCGGGGCCGTGGTCAGCACGAAGTCCGGCAGCGCGTCCCGGTCGGTCAGCCAGCGCATCACGGCTGCCCGGGCGCCCATCGTGGCCCGCGACGGCGAGGCATGGTCGAAGGGCAGGCAGTCCCATTCCGGATAGACCGCGACCTGCGCGTCGGGATCGAGCGCCCGGAGGGTCGCGGCGAGATCCTCCAGGCGCCGTGCATCCCGGGCGACGTGCACGACCGGGCGGGCCGTCTCGGCGAAGCCGAGGAGCGCCACCGCGAGCGCACCGGTGGGCATCAGCGGTGCCTCCTCCGAAGCCTGCTGCGCGCCCGTTCTCGTCCTGCGCTTGGCCATGCCCGATCCGAACCCGCCCCCGTTGAGCCGGCAACGCCGCATCCGCCGCCGAGGCTCCCGTCCGCGGCGATCCGATCCACAGGACGCGCCGTCCACCGCGCCCTTCCGGATCCGCGTGCGCCGCCCCCGGGACACGCAAACGTGACCCGGGCGGCGCGGGCCGCTCCAGGCTGGCGTGGCCGGTTGGACCCGAGGGCCACCGTACAATCTGCGATTGCAGATACCGGTATCCACCGCCGTCCCGCTCAGCTATCGGACATCCGAAAAGTCCGGGCCGCCGCGGGATCCCGCACGGCTGATCAGAAGCTTGTCGTCGTGGAAACGGCCCGCGCGTCACTCCGCCAGGGCTGCGCGGCCGGAACACACTTGGGAGGGTCAGGGACGTGAGCTATGACGCTCCCGTGTCGCGGAACAAGACAATGCCCCGCTCGGCGGGGTTCGAGCCCCAGCATCCCCAGCGGCTCGCCGCGCTGCGCGCCTACGCCATCCTGGACACGCCTCCCGAGCCTGCCTTCGACGAGATCGCCGAGATGGCCGCCCAGGCCTGCGGCACGCCGATGGCGCACATCAATTTCATCGATGCCGACCGGCAGTGGATCAAAGCCGCGTTCGGCCACGCGGCGCGGTCGATGCCCCTCGATGCCGGGTTCTGCACCGCGGCGATGCGCGAGGACGGCGCCCTGGTGCTGCCGGACCTGGCGGCGGTGCCGGAGAGCGCCGCCAATCCCCTCGTGACCGGCGCGCCGCATCTGCGCTTCTACGCCGGCGTGCCCCTCGTGACACCGGACGGCTGGGCGATCGGGACGCTCTGCGTCCTCGACCGCGAGCCGCGCACGCTGTCCGACCAGCAGCTCTTCATCCTCAAGGCGCTCGCCCGGACCGTGATGACGCAGCTGGAGACCCGCTGCGCCACAGCCGCCCTGCGCCGGAACGAGGAGCGCTACCGCTCGCTGTTCGAGTTCATCGATGCCGGCTTCTGCCTCATCGAGGTGAAGTTCGCGGATGGCGACCGCCCGGTCGATTACCGCTTCCTGGAGGTCAATCCCGCCTTCGAGCAGCAGACCGGCCTGACGGACGTGGTCGGCCGCTGGATGCGGGATCTCGCCCCGGATCACGAGCAGCACTGGTTCGACGTCTACGGCCGGGTCGCGCTCACGGGGGAGCCGATCCGCTTCGAGCAGGCGGCCGAGGCCCTCGGCCGCTGGTACGACGTGCATGCCTACCGGGTCGACGGGCCGGGGCGGCACCACGTCGCCGTCCTGTTCAACGACATCACGGAGCGCCGCCGGAGCGAGCTGGCGCTCCAGGCGCGGGAGGCCGAGCTCCGGCTGGTCGCGGACGCGATGCCGGTGCTGATCGCCTTCATTGACCGCAACCTCGTCTACCGATTCGCCAACGCCGCCTACGAGACCTGGACGGGCCACGCCGCCATGGCGGTCGTCGGGCAGACGATGCACGGCCTCCTCGGCGCCGCAGCCTTCGAGGCGCGGCGCCCCGCCATCGAGCAGGCGCTGGCCGGCCGCGAGATCCGGTACGAATGGTCCTGGACCTTCCCCAACGGCGAGGCCCGGATCGCCGATACCCGCTATCTCCCGCGGCGGGGGCCGGACGGCGCGGTCGACGGCTTCTACGTCTTCGCCCACGACGTCTCCGAGCGGAAGCGGAGCGAGATCCTGCTCAAGTCCCGGGCGGAGCGCCTGGAGGCCCAGGTGGCCGCGCAGATCCGCGACCGCGACCGGGTCTGGACCCTCTCGCCGGTGCTGAAGCTCGTCTCGGACCGGGCGGGGCAGGTCCAGTCGGTGAATCCGTCCTGGAGCCGGGCGCTCGGCTGGTCCGAGGAGGAAACCCTCAGCCGCACCGCCCTGACTTTCATCGCACCTCCGGAGCGCGAGGCGGCCCTGGCGGCCCTGCGGCCGCTCTGCGAGGACCGCCGGGTCGAGGATGTCGAATTGTCCTGCCTGACCCGCGCCGGCGAGCCGCGGCGGGTGCTCTGGACCGTGGTCCCGGAGGACGGGCTGTTCTACGGCTTCGGCCGCGACATCACCGAGCAGCGCCAGGCCGAGGAGGCGCTGCGGCAGTCGCAGAAGCTCGAGGCCATCGGCCAGCTCACCGGCGGTGTGGCGCACGACTTCAACAACCTGCTGACCATCATCCGCTCCTCCGTCGAGTTCCTGCGCCGGCCCGACCTCGCGGAGGAGCGGCGCCGCCGCTACCTCGACGCGGTCTCCGACACCGTCGATCGCGCCGCCAAGCTCACGGGCCAGCTCCTCGCCTTCGCCCGGCGGCAGGCCCTCAAGCCGCAGGTCTTCGACATCGGCGCGCGCCTGCGCAGCATCGCCGACATGCTCGACTCGGTGACCGGCGCGCGCATCCGCGTCGCCATCGACCTGCCGGAAGCGCCGCGCTTCGTGCGCGCGGACGAGAGCCAGTTCGAGACAGCGCTGATCAACATGGCGGTCAACGCCCGGGACGCGATGGACGGGGAAGGCACCCTGACCCTGCACCTCGACGGCGATCATCCGATGCCGCCGATCCGCGGGCATGCCGGCGCCCCGGGGCCGTTCGTGGCGGTGCGGGTCACCGATACCGGGGCGGGCATCCCGGCCTCGGATCTCGGGCGGATCTTCGAGCCGTTCTTCACCACCAAGGAGATCGGCAAGGGGACCGGGCTCGGCCTCAGTCAGGTGATCGGCTTCGCCAAGCAGTCCGGCGGCGACATCGACGTGGAGAGCGCGGTCGGCCGCGGCACCACCTTCAGCCTCTACCTGCCGCAGGTCGCGGCGCCTTCGGGAGCGGCCGGGGCCGGCCGCGACGACCGGCGAGAGACGGAGCCGCAACGGGGCCTGTGCATCCTGGTCGTGGAGGACAATCTCGGGGTCGGGCGGTTCTGCACGCAGATCCTGGAGGATCTCGGCCACGCGCCGATCTGGGCGAAATCCGCCGAGGAGGCGCTCGCCGAGCTCGACCGGACGCCGGACCGCTTCGACGTGGTCTTCTCGGATGTGGTCATGCCGGGCATGGGCGGCTTCGCCCTCGCGCGGCAGTTGCAGGCCAGCCGCCCCGACCTGCCGGTGGTGCTGACCTCGGGCTACAGCCACATCCTGGCCACGGACGACGCGCACGGCTTCGCCCTCGTGCGCAAACCCTATTCGGCCGAGCAGCTCGCCCAGGTTCTCTACGAGACGGCGAAACGGCGCAGGCGGCCGACCTCCGGCGCCCGCTACGTCGAGGCGGAAGACTTCACGCAAGATTAACAGTCTTGACCAAGATTTTAAGCGCCTTAGCCCAGATTGTTTTCGGCCTTTCGAGGCAGATGTATTGTCGGGGCCTCGAATACCGAGGCTCGATTCAACCATGCCCCTGACCGGACGATTCTGGTTCCGCCGGACCTGGACCGGCAAGCTGATCCTGCTGGTCGAGGAGGAGGGCGGGCGCTGGTTTCGCCGACGCCGCGGCGGCAAGCTGCGCTGGCGCGACGCCCAGCTGCTCGATCTCGCGGAGGCGCCGCTGCGCGGCCTGATGACCCTGGAGCGGACCTACCGGCCCGCCTTCGGCCCCGGGGATGCGCGCCGTCCGCACGGTCTCCCGGCTGCCGTCACGCCGCCGCCCGGCTCCGTGTGAGATGGCGGAGGGCCGACCTTCGGAACAAGGCCGGCGATCTCCGGTTGACGCAGTGCAGCACAGCGATGGCGTCGCTGTGCTGCAGCCCCTCGTGGGCGTTTCCTCCCTAGACTTCGGGCCGCTCCTGCAAGGACGGTCCTTTTTTTTGGTCAGCGAGGGTCAACGCGGCCTGCGACAAGAAGTTCTCAGAAATCTCTCATAGCGGTTCCGGATGATGACTCCGGCCTCACCGTCCTTGCGAGCCGAGCGAAGCAATCCGGCGGGCGCCCCGATCCCGGAGGTCGCGCTGCCCCGGGGTCACGTCGATGCGCTCGTGATGACGGACAGGGACACCACAGCCGGAGCAGGGCCGCGTCAGGCCTCGAGCGCCAGCAGCGCGAAGCTCGCGAGCCAGTGCTCGCCCATGTAGTCGCCGGACACGTGCGGGAGTCCTGCCGCGAGGTGGGCCTCGGCCGCCGCGGCGAGCGGCGTGCGCCGGGGATCGGCGGGATCGAGCGCGGCGGCGAGCGTTCGGAAGCACCAGGCGCGGCTGAGATTCAGGCCATCGAGATGGGCGATCTTCCCGTCGCTGCGGTCGGTCACGTCGGCCGGCCGGAACAGGGTGGCCGGCCGGCCCGCCGCCAGATCGGGGAGGAAGCGGCCGAACCAGGGCCGGAACCGCGCCGGCGGCAGGAGCCGGCGCATGCACTCGGCCTCGATCAGCGCGGAGGAGAGGAAATCGTCCCCGCCCGGCTCGCCCCAGGCGGGGCAGGCCGCGTCCGCGCCGTACCAGCGCTCGGCGGTCCGCAGCAGCAGGGCGCCGAGCGCCGCCTCCCCCGCCCCCTCGGCGTAATCGGCGGCGAGGCGCAACGCGAAGGCGGTGTTGAAATGGGTCCCCACCCGCACCGGATAGGGCGCGATCGGCAGGAACTCGCCGAACCGCTGGACGACGATCGCGGCGAGCGGCGCGAGGGCCTCGGACCAGCGGGTCTCGGGCAGGTGGGCGAGTTCGTCGGCGAGCTTCAGGAGCCACGCCCAGCCGTAGGGCCGCTCGAAGCCGCGCGCATTCGGAGCGGCGAAGGTGGCGCATTCCCCCGCCACCCGGCCGGGCGTCAGCTGCGCGTCGAACCGCGCGCGGATCGTGCCGGCCTGCGCGCCGTCCGGGAACCGTCGCAGCACCCGCGCGAGCAGCCAGTATCCGTGGACGCAGGAATGCCAATCGTAGCTGCCGTGGAAGACCGGGTGCAGGTCGGCGGGCGTGCGCGCATCCTCCGGACCCGCCAGGACGTGGCCCGGCTTGTTCGGGTATTCGCGGGTGACGTGGCCGAGCGCGACCGCGGCGAAGCGGGCGCCGATCTCCGGGGTGAGCGTACGCGCCATCGGGGCTCCGGGTTCGGAACGGGCCGGGATAGCGGGTTTCCGGCCCGGCGTCAGGGTATCCGGACGCTTTGCCGGCACGGGTCCGGATCGGCTATCGCGGGTCCTGGCCGCGCGGGGCAGTCCCGCCCGGCGTCTCCGGGAGCTCCCATGCGCCGCGCGCTGCTCGTCGCCCTCCTCGTCGCGGTCTCGCTGCCGGCTTCGGCCGCACCGGATCCGAGCCGCGACGTCCTCTGGGCTGCCCTGAAGACCTGCGTGCTCGCCAAGCGGATCGCCAACCGGACCTTTCCGTGCCTCTCGGTCGACCTGGGCGACACGGAGCGCCCCGGCTCGGCGGTGCTGCGCGCGCCGGGCGAGCCGACCCATATCGTCGTCATGCCCACCGACACGGTCGCGGGCCTCGAGGCCCCGATCCTGCGCGGCCCGTCCGGGATCGCCTATTGGCGGGCGGCGCTGGCCGCGCGCCCGTTCGTGTCGGACGTGCTGAAGGGGCGGCTGACACCCGAGGCGGTGGGGCTCGCGGTCAACTCGGCCCGGGGCCGCAGCCAGGACCAGCTCCACATCCATCTCGACTGCCTGAAGCCGAGCGTGCTGGCCGCCCTCAAGGCGCATGGCCGCCAGATCCGCGCAGCTTGGTCCCGCTTCCCGGTGCCGCTCGCCGGCGACCGCTATTTCGCGCTGCGCGTGCCGGAGGCGGAGGCCGCGCGCTTCAACCCGTTCGCGGCCCTGCACACCCTGCCGGGCGGGCGGCCGAACCTGCACCGGACGAGCTTCGCGGCCGTGGCGACCCTGCCGGGCGACCCCGAGCGGGGCATCCTGCTGCTGGCCTACCGGGTGCCCAGCGCGAGCGCCGAAGACGTGATGGATCACAGCTGCGCCGTCGCTGCGGGCCGCGGCGGCGCCTGACCGGCCCGCGCGGTCCTATCCGGACACCCTGGGCGGCAGCGCATCGGTGAGCTGACGCAGGAAGGCCTGCACCGCCTTCGGGAGCCGCCGGTCGCGCATGGCCTGGACCTGGATCCCGCGGGCGAGGCTCGCCCGGGCGTGGATCGGCAGGCTGACCAGCTCGTTCAGGCGCAGCGGCGTCGTCACCGAGAGCGCCGACATCAGCGCCAGCCCACGGGAGCGCCGGACGAAGGGCAGCAGCGCCGAGAGCTTGTTGGCGGTCAGGACCGGCTCGACCGCGAGGCCTTCGAGGGCGCAGGCGGCATCGAAGACCTGCCTTAGGGTCGTGTCCCGCGTCGGCAGGGCCAGCGGGTAGTTCGACAGGTCGGCGAGGCGCAGGGCCGGCGCTCGCGCCAGAGGGTGATCGGGGGCGGCGAGGGCCAGCATGTCCACCTGCCCGTCATAGAGCACCTCCACCTGGGGGCTCGGGGTGAGCGCGAAGGTGATGCCGAGATCGGCATCCCCCACCGCCACCGTCTGTGTCACCTGCGCGGGCGGCAGCACCGTCACCTCGAAGCGGATGCCGGGATGGGCCATGTGAAAGGCCGCGATGGCGTTCGGCACGATGTCCAGGGCGAAACCCTCGGAACTCGCCACCCGGATCAGGCCGCGGGCGAGCCCTTCGAGCTCGCGGATCTCCGTGACCACCTGCTCGGCGCGGATCAGCACCTGATGGGCGTGCTGGGCCAGCAGCTCGCCCGCCGGGCTCGGCACCATGCCGCGCGGGCGCCGCTCGAACAGCACGCAGTCGAGCTCGGCCTCCAGGTTGGCGATCTGCCGGCTGATCGCCGAGGCCGCGACGTTGAGTTGCGCGGAGGCCGCAGCAATCGAGCCGGTGCGGGCCACGGCCAGGAAGTAGCGAAGGCCCGTCGTTTGCACTATCGTACCTCGATACGGCTATAACGCCATATCCGTTGCCGATATGGCAAGGCAGCACTCGCCAAATTCTACTTGTTGCGATCCCAGATGCACAACATCATGGCAGGGTGAAAAAGGCGGCAGCCGCGGAACCTTCCGCCGGGCCTGTCCGCCGCGCCGTCGGAGCCTGCATGCCGCTACGGACTCTCACCCGGGCCGCCACCTTGGCCGCCTCGCTCGCGACCCTGGTCGCCGCGCATCCGGCGCTCGCCGGCAAGGCCGACGACACCCTGGTCTACGCCTCGGACAGCGAGCCGGAGAACGTCAGCCCGTATCACAACAGCGCCCGCGAGGGCGTGATCCTGGCCCGGAACTGCTGGGACACGCTGCTGTACCGGGACCCCAAGGACGGCACCTACAAGCCGTTTCTGGCGACCGCCTGGACCTGGGCGGACGACACGACCCTGGATCTCACGATCCGCGAGGGCGTGGTCTTCCACAACGGCGACCCGCTCGGGCCGGAGGACGTGGCCTTCACGTTCAACTACGTGCTGACGCCCGAGGCGCGCACGGTCACCCGCCAGAACGTCGACTGGATGAAGTCCGTAGAGGTGACCGGCCCGCATAATGTCCGCATCCACCTCAAGGCGCCGTTCCCGGCGGCGCTGGAATACCTCGCCGGCCCGACCCCGATCTTCCCGGCCAACTACTTCAAGAAGGTCGGCCTCGACGGCTTCGCCAAGGCGCCGGTCGGCAGCGGCCCCTACCGGATCACCAAGGTCGACAGCGGCCGCGGCGTCAGCATGGAGCGCTTCGAGAAATACTGGGCTGGCAGCCCGCTGGGTAAGCCGAAGATCGGCAAGCTGCAGTTCCGCGTCATCCCGGACGGCGAGAGCCGGATGGCCGAGCTGATGACCGGCGGCGTCGACTGGATCTGGCGGGTGCCGAGCGATCAGGCCGAGCAGCTGCGCGCCGCGCCCAACATCACGGTGCTCAACGCCGAGACGATGCGGGTCGGCTTCCTGCAGTTCGACACGCTGGGCCGCGCCAAGGAGAACTCGCCGCTCAAGGACTTGCGCGTCCGGCAGGCGATCGCCTACGCCATCGACCGCAAGGCGATGGTCGACAACCTCGTGCGGGGCGCCTCGCGGGTGATGAACGCGCTGTGCTTCGTCGACCAGTTCGGCTGCACCGACCAGGGCGTGCCGCGCTACGCCTACGACCCCGCCAAGGCCAAGGCGCTGCTCAAGGAAGCCGGCTATCCGAATGGATTCGAGATCGATCTCGGCGCCTATCGCGAGCGCGACTACGCCGAGGCGGTGATCGGCTATCTCGCCGCCGTCGGCATCAAGGCGCGGCTCAACTACCTGCGCTACGCGGCGTTCCGCGATTCGCTGCGGGCCGGCAAGGTCTCGATCGGCTACCAGACCTGGGGGTCGTTCTCGGTCCTGGACGTCTCGGCCTTCGACGGCGTGTATTTCCGCGGCGGCGAGGAGGATCTGACCCGGGATCCGCAGGTGATCGCCGACCTCCAGAAGGGCGACGGCTCCACCGATCCGGAGACCCGGAAGGCCGCCTACGCCAAGGCGCTCCAGCGGATCGCCGCGGAGGCCTACGCCCTGCCGATGTTCTCCTACGCGACCAACTACGCCTTCACGTCGGACCTGAACTTCACCGCCCAGCCCGACGAGGTGGCGCGGTTCTACGCGGCGTCGTGGAAATGAGGGCGGTGGCCGCGACGCGCCGCGCCCCCTATCCCGCGCGGGAGCGGGGACCCGCGATCCAGCCGGGTTCCGTGAGTGCCAACCGATCCGTTTCCCGTCGCCAGGAAGGAGCCTGAGCCATGCTGGCCTTCACGGTCCGGCGCATCCTGGTCGCCCTGGCGGTGGCCTTCACGGTCTCGGTGGCGAGTTTCCTGCTCCTCCACCTCTCGGGTGACCTCGCGACCGCGATCGCCGGGCCGGAGGCCACCGGGCCGCAGATCGCCCAGATTCGCCAGGATTACGGCCTGGACCAGCCGTTGCTCACCCAGTTCCTCACCTGGGGCTGGCGGGCTCTACACCTCGATTTCGGCAACTCCTTCTATTTCCGCGAGAGCGTGATCGACCTGCTGGCCGCCCGCCTGCCGATCACCCTCTATCTCGGCATCATCGCGCTCGCCGTCGCGCTGTTCGTGGCCATTCCCCTCGGCGTCGTCGCCGCCGTGAAGCGGGACACCTGGATCGACCGGACGGCGCTGGCCGTCTCGGTGCTCGGCCAGGCGATGCCGAGCTTCTGGTTCGGCCTGACGCTGATCCTGATCTTTTCCGTGAATCTCCGCTGGCTGCCGGTCTCGGGCAACGCCACGTGGAAGAACTTCGTCCTGCCGGCGATCGCGCTGGGCTACTACGCGATGCCCGCCGTGATGCGCCTCACCCGCAACGGCATGCTGGAGGTGCTGGCCTCCGACTACGTCCGCACCGCCCGCGCCAAGGGGCTGCCGCCGCGCAAGATCCTGGTGCGGCATGCGCTGCGCAACGCCGTGATCCCGGTGATCGCCCTGGCGGCGGTGCAGTTCGGCTTCATGCTCGGCGGCTCGATCGTGATCGAGGCGGTGTTCTCGCTCCAGGGGCTCGGGCAGCTCGCCTGGGAATCCATCGCCCGCAACGACTTCCCGGTCGTCCAGGCGATCGTGCTGGTCCTGGCCATGATCTACATCGGCCTGACGCTCGCCGCCGACCTGCTGAACGCCTTCCTCGATCCGCGCCTGCGCCAATCGTGAGGACGGAGCCCGCCATGAGCCTCCCCCCCGACACGGCGGCGCTCGCCGCCCCCGCCCTGCCCCCGGACGCGCCGATCGCCCTGGCACCGGTGCCCTCCCCGACGCACCTGATCCTGCGGCGGGGCCTGCGCCACACGGGCTTCCTGATCGGGGCCGGGATCCTCGGGCTGATCGTGCTGGCGGCGCTCGCTGCCCCGCTCATCGCCCCGCACGATCCCTACGCGCAGGACGTGTCCCGCCGCCTGATCCCGCCAATCTGGCAGGCCAAGGGGACCTGGGAGCACGTGCTCGGCACCGACAAGCTCGGCCGTGATTACCTGAGCCGTCTGCTCTACGGCGGCCAGATCTCCCTCCTGATCGGGATCTCGGCGGCGCTGATCTCCGGGCTGATCGGCACGACGCTGGGATTGTGCGCCGGCTATTTCGGCGGCTGGGTCGACTCGGTGGTGAGCTACGTGGTGACCACGCGGCTCGCCATGCCGGTGGTGCTGGTGGCGCTCGCCATGGCGGCGCTGGTCGGCGGCTCCCTGAAGGTGGTGGTGCTGGTATTGGGCTTCCTGCTCTGGGACCGCTTCGCCGTGGTGACCCGGGCCGCGACCCAGCAGATCCGCAACCAGGATTTCGTCAGCGCGGCCCGGGCCGCCGGGCTCACGGATCTGCGCATCATCGGCCAGGAAATCCTGCCCAACATCATGAACGCCCTGATCGTCGTGGCGACCCTGGAGATGGCCCATGCGATCCTGCTGGAGGCCGCCCTGTCGTTCCTCGGGCTCGGCGTGCAGCCGCCCCTGCCCTCCTGGGGCCTGATGATCGCCGAGGGCAAGCAGTACATGTTCTTCCAGCCCTGGGTGATCACCATCCCGGGCGTGGCGCTCCTCCTGCTCGTGCTGGCGATCAATCTGCTGGGGGACGGCCTGCGCGACATCACGGCGCCCGAGGCACGCCACTGACGGCTGCGCCGGGCCAGTGCCCGCCGACAGGTTACCAAAATGTTTCACGGGAAACACACCATGACGCGAGACGCCGCCATCGCGCGCGCCACAGAGGCCTTCGACTCGGGCGCGTTCCTTGCCCTCCTGCGGAAGGCCGTGGCGATGCCCACCGAGAGCCAGGCCCCCGGCCAGGAGGCGGCCCTCCGCGCCTATCTCGACGCCTTCATCGTGCCGCTCGTCGCCAGGCTCGGCTTCGAGACCCCGAAGATCTTCCCGAACCCGGACGGGGTGCACGGCCCGTTCCTGATCGCCGAACGGCGCGAGGGCGCGGACCTGCCGACCGTGCTGATCTACGGCCACGGCGACACGGTGCGGGGCTATCCCGAGCAGTGGCGCGCGGGCCTCGGGCCCTGGGAGATCGTGGTCGAGGGCGACCGCTGGTACGGGCGCGGCACCGCCGACAACAAGGGCCAGCACGTCCTCAACCTCGCCGCCCTGGAGCAGGTGATCGCGGCCCGCGACGGCCATCTCGGCTTCAACGTCAAGCTCCTGATCGAGATGGGCGAGGAATCGGGCTCCCCGGGCCTGCGGCCCTTCTGCCGGGAGCAGGCCGATTCCCTCCGCTCGGACGTGCTGATCGCCTCGGACGGCCCCCGCCTCAACGGCGAGCGCCCGACCCTCTTCCTGGGCTCCCGCGGCGCCTACAATTTCGAGCTGAGCCTCAACCTGCGCGAGGGTCCCCACCATTCCGGCAATTGGGGCGGCCTGTTGCGCAACCCCGGCACGGTGCTGGCCTCGGCGATCGCCTCGATGGTCGACGCCCGCGGCAGCATCCTGGTGGACGCGCTGCGGCCGCCGCCGATCCCCGAGGGCGTGCGCGCCGCCCTTGCCGACATCCGCGTCGGCGAGGACCCGACCGCGCCGACGATCGATGCCGATTGGGGCGAGCCGGGCCTGACGCCGGCCGAGCGGGTCTTCGCCTGGAACACGCTGGAGGTGCTGGCCTTCAAGACCGGCGACCCGGACGGGCCGCTCAACGCCGTTCCGCCCCACGCCAAGGCGACCCTGCAGCTGCGCTTCGTGGTCGGCACCGACTGGCAGAACCTGATCCAGAACGTGCGCGCCCATCTCGACGCCCACGGCTTCCCGATGATCGAGGTCCGGCCGGCCCGCGCCGCCGAGGTGTTTCAGGCGACACGTCTCCCCGTCGAGGATCCCTGGGTCGAGTGGGCGCTCCACTCGATCGAGGCGAGCTCCGGCAAGAAGCCGGCGCTGCTGCCCAATCTCGGCGGATCGCTGCCGAACGACGCCTTCTCGGAGATCCTCGGCCTGCCGACCCTCTGGGTGCCGCATTCCTACCCGGCCTGCCGCCAGCACGGGCCCGACGAGCACATGCTCGCCTCCGGCACCCGCGAGGGCCTGGCGATCATGGCCGGCCTGTTCTGGGATCTCGGCGAGGCCGGACCCGACATCCTCCGCCGCCGCACAGCGAGGGCCTGACACGATGAGCGCGCCGGTCGTCCGCATCCGCGATCTGACGATCGCGCTCCCCAAGGGCGCCGATCGCCCGCACGCGGTCGAGGGCCTGAACCTCGACCTGGAATCCGGGAAGATCCTGTGCGTGGTCGGGGAATCGGGCTCGGGCAAGTCGATGAGCGCCTACGCGCTCACCGGCCTCCTGCCCCGGGCGCTGACGCCGACTTCCGGCACGATCCTGTTCGAGGGCCGGGACCTCCTGACCCTCGACGAGCCCGCGTGGCGCCGCTTGCGCGGCCGGCGCATCGCCATGGTGTTCCAGGAGCCGATGACGGCGCTGAACCCGGTGATGCGGATCGGCGACCAGATCGCCGAGATGTTCGAGGCGCATAACCTGCTCACCCGCAGCGAGCGCCGGGCCCGGGCGGTGGCGCTCGCCACCGAGGTCGGGCTGCCGAACCCCGAGGAGGCGGTGCGGGCCTACCCGCACCAGCTCTCCGGCGGCCAGCGGCAGCGGGCGATGATCGCCATGGCGCTGGCGCTGGAACCCTCGGTGCTGGTCGCCGACGAGCCGACCACGGCGCTCGACGTCACCACCCAGGCCCAGATCCTCCGGCTGATCCGCGACCTGCAGCGGAAGCGCGGGATGAGCGTCCTGTTCATCACCCACGATTTCGGCGTGGTGGCGGAGATCGCCGATCACGTGGCGGTGCTCCAGCGCGGGCGGCTCGTGGAATCCGGCACGGCCGAGGCGGTGCTGCGCAACCCGCAGGCAGCCTACACCAAGGCGCTGCTCGCCGCCGTCCCGAGCCTGACGCCGCCGGCGCGCTCAGCCCTGGCGGCAGCCCCGGTCGCCCTCTCGGTGACCGGGCTGTCCAAGACCTATTCCGGGCGCTCCGGCCTGTTCGGCAAGCCGCGGGTCGTGGCCGCCGTGAAGGAGGTCTCGTTCGACGTCCGCCGCGGCGAGACCCTGGGGATCGTGGGCGAATCCGGGTCGGGCAAGTCGACCACGGCGCGGCTCGCGATCCGGCTGATCGAGCCCGACGGCGGAACGGTCCGGCTGGGGGATCTCGACTACACGGCTCTCGGGAAGGCGGCCTTGCGCGACAAGCGCAACCGCATCCAGATGATCTTCCAGGACCCGTTCGCGTCCCTGAACCCGCGCCGCACCGTGGAGCAGATCATCACGGCGGGCCCGATCGCCCACGGAGTCCCGGCCGCCGAGGCGCGGGAGCGGGCACGCAGCCTCCTCGACCTCGTCGGCCTCGATCCCAAGGCCGCCGCCCGCTACCCGAACGCCTTCTCGGGCGGGCAGCGCCAGCGCATCGGCATTGCCCGGGCGCTCGCCATGGAGCCGGACGTGCTGGTAGCCGACGAGGCGGTCTCGGCGCTGGACGTCTCGGTCCAGCGGCAGGTGCTGGATCTCCTGGAAGACCTGAAGCAGCGCCTGTCGCTCGCGATGCTGTTCATCACCCACGACCTGCGCGTAGCCGCCACGATCTGCGACCGGATCGCCGTGATGCACCGCGGCGCCATCGTGGAGATGCGGGGCACCGCAGACCTGTTCGCCGCACCGGACCACGCCTACACGCGCAGCCTGCTGGCGGCAGTGCCGGGGGCGCGCGCATCCTGAGCCGCCGCGGCCCGGATTGGGCCGTTCTGGGACGCAGAGACAAGTTTTTTGGACGGAGTCGCCCTATCCGGTTGCGCACAACCGGATAGGATAGCGGCGTTGTCGAAGGTAGAGCACCCTGGCGGATCCACGGCCGAACCCGCTGCCCGTCTCCCGCTCGCGCTTCGAACGCGGACGGGGGTTTTTCAGCGTGTCGACCTCAGACAAGCCCGATGACGTCGAGCCGGCCCGCCAGCGCCTGGAGCCGCTGCTCCGGCGCGGGAAGCGGGTGGAGCGCTGGATCGGTTCCGGTCGCCGCAAGTCGCCGGCCGCCGACAGGGTCGACGACAGCGCCGCTGAAGCCCTGAATGGCCGCGTCATCACCTTGCGGTGGGCCGACACGTTCGGCCGGCCGGCGCGTCCCGATCCCACAGGGTGTGGCCGGCCCGCTCCGGACTCCGCGCAGGTGCTGCCGTTCCAGAGCCGCGCGGACCGGAGCGATCGGACACGGAGCGGCGCCGACGATCAGCCGTTCGTGCCGGTCCTGCGCTGACCGACCCGCCCGCCGGGCACGCCGAGACCGATGGCCTTCGCGAGCGCCGAACGCTGGGCGGCGTAGCCCGGCGCGGTCATCGGGTAATCTGCCGGCAGGCCGAAGCGCTCGCGGTAGCGCTCCGGCGTCAGGCCGTGGGCGTTGAGGTGACGCTTCAGCGTCTTGTAGGATCGGCCGTCGATGAAGCTGAGGATCCCGTCCTCCTGGACCGACTTGCGGATCTGCGCGGGCGTCGGCTGCTCGACGGCGGGGGGCGCGTCGGCTTGCGGCCGTCCGGTGAGGACCGCCAGGGTTCCGTGCACGCTTGCCATCAGTTCGGGCAGCGCCGCCGGCGGAACGGAATTGTTCGACACGTAAGCCGCAACGATCTCGCCGGCCAGCGTGACGAGCTTGATGGAGCGCTCGGGACTTTTTTCGGGCACTGCGCGGGTCCACTTGAAGGTTTCAACGATGACGCCGCGGGTTCCAAAAGCAAAAACCCCTTGAGTGTCAAGATGGTCCCGGCAGCTCGCCGGATGCGGAACGCGCATTTTGGTGCAGGACGACCGAGGCCGGGCCCCGAACCGGGCCGCTCACCTGCACAGAAGCGCCGATCCCCGGGCGTTTACAGCCCGGACCTCCATGGCCTGCCGGGAATACGGCAGCGCGGAATAACCGGCAGGCCCCGGTCGGTCCGGAATCCCGGCGGGGTCATTCGATGCCGAGGCCGCGGATCAGCGCCAGGCTGAGGAGGACGAGCACCGCCAGCGAGGCGGTCACCGCCAGGGTCACCCGGCCGCCGACCCGGGCGAGGATGCGCACGTCGACGCCGAGGCCGAGCGCGGCCATCGACAGGACCGTGAGCACCCCGGCGAGCTGCGTCAGGGGCTTCACTGCCGCATCCGGGACGAGGCCCGACGAGCGCAGGGTCGCCAGGGCCAGGAAGCCGAGGATGAACCACGGGACCAGCTTGGTGAGCCCGGGCCGGCTCGGTGCAGGCGGGGCGCCGGCCGCCCGCGGCAGGCGGGGCGCGATCAGCGAGAACGCCACCACCACCGGGCCGAGCATCAGCACGCGCACGAGCTTCACCAGGGTGCCGATCTGCGTCGACAGCAGGCTCACCGGTACGGTGGCGGCCAGCACCTGCGGCACGGCGTAGACGGTCAGCCCTGCCAGCACCCCGTACTGGCTGTCGTTCATGCCGGCGAGGGGGACGAACAGCGGAAGCCCGAGCACCATCAGCACGCCGAGCACCGCCGTGAACGCGATGGCGGCGGCGATGTCCTTCGGCTCCGCCCCGATGACGGGCGCCACCGCGGCGATCGCCGAGTTGCCGCAGATGGCGTTGCCGCAGGCCACCAGGATTGCCATCCGGGCCGGCAGGCCGAGCGCCCGGCAGATCGCCACGCTGGCGGCGATGCCGAGCACCACGGTGGCGACGATGCCGGCGAGCAGGGCCGGGCCGGAGGCGAGGATCGCCCCGAGGCTCAGGGAGGCGCCGAGCAGAACGACCGCGACTTCGAGGAGCTGCTTGGCCGAGAAGGCGATGCCGGTCCGGAACCGGGCATGGGGCGTCCAGGCGGTCCGCACCGCGATGCCGATCAGGATCGCCAGGACCAGGGCCTCGACATAGGGATGGCCCGCAACGCGCTCCTCCAGCGCCTGCGCGGCCATCGCCACGGCGGTGATCGCCGCGCACAGGCCGATCCCGGGCAGGACCGAGGCGGAAGGGCTCGACCGGCTGCCCCCGCCGGAGCGGGCGACAGGCGGGGCGGTGCGGGAAGGGGCGTCAGGACTCACAGGACGTGGCTCCGGGGTCGCCCCAGAGGGTATAGGAAGAAAACGGCTGCGGCACGCGACGAAGGGAGATTTTTTATCTCTAATGCGCGGCTAATGTAGATAATGTCACTCTCAAGCCTCCTGAACGTCCGCAAGACTCGATGTCCGTGGGTTTCCGTGGGCGAGCCGCTTTCGTCTGCCGTTCGGGCAGAGCGCTCGATCCCCTTCGCGGTGGAGGCACATCGCAGCCGCCTCACCCTGTCATTCCGGGGCCGCGCAGCGGAGCCCGGAATCCAGACCCGCCGACATGTCAGGATGCGGCGCGCTCAGCGGTAATGGATTCCGGGCGCGCCTGCGGCGCCCCGGAATGACCGCGTCGATCGTCAACACGCAGAGGAATGTTCCAAACCGTGCAGCCCGAGCCTCTGCGGCGGGCGGGCGCGTGCCGCGCCCCGGCGGCTCGCTGACATCCGCCGCTCAGGCCTGCATGCCCCAGCGCTGGATGGTGCGGCGCTCGATTGTCTGGAAGATCAGGTTCTCGACGACGAGGCCGATCAGGATGACGGTGAGCAGCCCGGCGAACACGTTCGGGATATCGAGCATGTTCTTGTTCTCGAAGATGAACCAGCCGAGCCCGCCTGACCCCGACGAGACCCCGAAGACCAGCTCGGCCGCGATCAGGGTGCGCCACGCGAACGCCCAGCCGACCTTCAGGCCGGTCAGGATCGAGGGAAACGCCGCCGGGATCAGGATCTTGCCGATCAGGCCCGGCCCCGACAGCCCGTAATTGCGCCCGACCATCTTCAGCGTCCGGCTGACCGACAGGAAACCCGAATGGGTGTTCAGCGCGATCGCCCAGGTCACCGAGTGGACGAGCACGAAGATCAGGCTGCCGCTGCCCAGGCCGAACCAGATCAGCGCCAGCGGCAGCAGCGCGATCGCCGGCAGCGGATTGAACATCGAGGTCAGCGTCTCGAGGAAGTCGGTCCCGATCCGCGACGCGATGGCGAGGCCGGTGAGCGCGGTCGCGAGCGCGACGCCGGCGGCGTAGCCCATCAGCAGCACCTTGAGCGAGGTCCAGGCGCGGGCCGGCAGCGTGCCGTCCGCGATGCCGCGGACAAACGCCTCCACGGTGGCCGAGAAGGTCGGAAACAGGAGATCGTTGTCGAGGTAGCGCCCGTACGCCTCCCAGATCCCGGCCAGGACGAGCAGGATCACGATCTTGCGCAGCCACGCTTGGTTGTAGAGCCGCTCGGCGACCGACAGGGGCTTCTCCACCACCGTGGCGCCGTGGGCGTGGCCGGTCTCGCGCACGATCTCGGGACGGCTCGGATCCGCGGCGGACGGGCGCGCGGGTGCGGCGCGCGGCAGGCCGGTCAGGACGGGCGCGCTAGACATTCTCCGCCTCCTCGATCTCTTCCGAGAACAGCATCTGCTGGATCCGGTTCTCCAGCCCCATCGCGGCCTCCGGCGAGTCCGCGCTGTTGAGCTCCGCCTTCACCTCGCCGGGATGGGGCGAGAGCAGCAGGATGCGCGAGCCGACCTTGATCGCCTCGGGGATCGAGTGGGTGACGAACAGCACGGTGAAGCGCGTGCCCTCCCACAGCATCAGCAGCTCGTCCTGCATGCGCCGCCGGGTCAGGGCGTCGAGCGCCGCGAAGGGCTCGTCCATCAGCAGGATATCGGGCTCCATCGCCATGCCGCGGGCGATGGCGACGCGCTGCTTCATGCCGCCCGAGAGCGTGTGCGGGTAGCTGTCGGCGAACTTCGTGAGATTGACCTTGTCGATGTACAGGTTCGCCCGCTCCAGGGCGGCGCGCCCTTTCAGCCGGCCCGAGGCTTCGAGGGCGAAGACCACGTTCTGCCGGACCGTCTTCCAGGGCAGGAGCTGGTCGAATTCCTGGAACACCATCATCCGGTCGGGGCCCGGCTCGGTCACAGGCCGGCCCTTGAGCCGGATCTCGCCCTCGGTCGGCGCCATGTAGCCGCCCACCGCCTTGAGCAGGGTCGACTTCCCGCAGCCCGAAGGCCCGAGCAGCACGAACCGGTCTCCCGGCCAGATCCGGAAGCTCACCCGGTAGGTGGCCGTGACGAGGTGATCGGGCGTCTTGTAGCGCAGCGTGACGCCGTCAACTTCCAGCAGGGGCTGACCCGTGTCCATCCATCCTCCCTCGCGCCGCGGCTTGAGCCGCGTGTCGCTGACGGCCGGATATGGTCCGGCCCTCACAAAAACGTGTATCGGTCGTCATCCGAGCCTGTAAAGGCGGACCCGTCCCGGAATGCGTACCGGACGGCCCGTGTGTCAGGACCGCGCCGCGGGAATCCGGTGAGTCCGCTACGGCCGGCAACGCCGTGCCGGTCTGCCGAGACGCGCGCCCGGACGTCTTGGCCCAGCCAGCCTGCGCGCAAGATCCGGGGACCTGACGGAACAGATCCGCGCAATGTTCGATCGCGCCGAGGCGTGTCCCGGCGACGGTCGCACGCAGGGCTTCCTTAATTAATATCTCGCATTTCTGCCGCCATCAGGTCTAAACGCGGCCTGACCGATCTAGACTGAGATAAATTGTCGGGGCCACTCAATGCGATTTCAGTTCTCCATCAAGACGGCCCTGATCGGAGCTTTCGGATGCCTTGCCCTCATCGCCGCAGGACAGGGCGCGCTCTCTCTGATTAGGCTGTCCGGTATCCGTTATTCTGTGAACGAAGTGACGAAGAATTGGCTTCCGTCCGCATTAATATTGGGGACGATACAGAACGACATTGCCGATATTCGCGTCAAACAATTTCGCATGCTCACATACAACGCCACGCCGGAGCAGCGTGCCGACAATCAGAAGCTTCAGGCGGCGGTCATGGCCAAGCTCGCGGCTGACCGGGCGATCTACGAGCCCATGATCGCCTCACCCGAGGAGCGGTCCCTGTGGCAGACGTTCGGCAGGCTATGGACGCGGTACGAGGCCTCCTACCGCACGATGACGCAGCTCCTTGAGCAGGGCCAGCCAGCGGAGGCGCTGGCGCTCATCGGCAGCCGCGATCAGCTCGACATGTACAACCGCATGCGCGAGGCCCTGGCGGCGGACGCGGAGCTGAACAACCGCAGCGCGCACCAGGAGGCCAGCTCCGCTCTGGCACAGGCCGAGGCCGCCACGCTCGCCGCCTACGTCGCCGTGGGGTTCGCGGTCGCGGCGGCGCTCGCGGCCTCCCTGTTCGGCATGCTGCGGGTCTCCCGCCCGATCACGGTCATGACCCAGGGCATGGCGGTCCTGGCCGGCGGCGACGCCGTTGCCGAAGTGCCGTACCAGAATCGCCGGGACAAGATCGGCGCGATGGCCGCCGCCGTCCAGGTGTTCAAGGACAACCTGATCCGGACCCGGCAGCTCGAGGCCGAGACCGCCGAGGCGCGCCGCGCCGCGGAGGAGCAGCGCACGAGCGGCATGCGCCAGATGGCCGACAGTTTCGAGCGGGCGGTCGGCGGCATCATCGGCCTGGTCTCGTCCTCGGCCACCGAGCTGCAGGCCACCGCCGGGTCGATGTCGGCCATGGCCGCCCAAACGTCGGCCCAGTCCACGACCGTGGCGGCCGCGGCGGAAGAAGCGGCGTCGAACGTCAACACGGTCGCGGCCGCCGCCGAAGAGCTGGGAAGTTCCGTGCAGGAGATCGGCCGGCAGGTGGACGGCTCGGCGGAGCTCGCCCGGCGCGCCGTGGGCGAGGTCGACCGGACCGGTGCGCTGGTGCAGGAGCTGAGCACGGCCGTCACCCGCATCGGCGACGTGGTCGGCTTGATCTCGTCCATCGCCGGACAGACGAACCTGCTGGCGCTCAACGCCACGATCGAGGCGGCCCGCGCGGGCGCGGCGGGGCGCGGCTTCGCGGTGGTGGCCTCCGAGGTGAAGGCCCTGGCCGAGCAGACCGCCAAGGCGACCGAGGAGATCTCCGGCCAGATCGCGCGGGTTCAGGATTCGACCGGTCAGGCGGTCACGGCGATCGGCGCGATCACCGGGCGGATCCAGGAGATCAGCGGGGTCGCGACCACCATCGCCGCGGCCGTGGAGGAGCAGGGCGCGGCGACCCAGGAGATCGTCCGCAACGTCACCCAGGCGGCGCAGGGCACCGGCTCGGTGACCAGCAACATCTCCGGGGTGGCGGGCGCGGCCGAGCAGACCGGCGCGGCGGCCAGCCAGGTGCTGGGCGCGGCCTCCGAGCTGTCGCGCCAGTCCGAGCGCCTGTCCGCCGAGGTTGGCCGCTTCCTGGCGACCGTCCGGGCCGCGTGAGGCTCCGGCCTTCTGGCACCCGGCTCAGGTCGGGTGCCACCACCGGCCCTTCAGCACCACGCCCTCGGCGGTGATCCGCCGGTCGCCCGTCATGTGCTCGCCCCTCGTGTCGACGTAGTCGAAGGCGCCGTCCCGCACCGCCAGCACGGTGGCGTCGCCGAGCGCCCCGACCTTCAGGGTGCCGTACTCCATCCGCTTCAACGCCAATGCGGCGTTCACCGTGGAGGCGGCGATCACGTCGGTGAGGCTCATGCCGAGGCAGAGCATCTTGGACATGGTGGTGACCTGATCGAAGGCCGGCCCCTCGATGCAGAGCTGGTGCACGTCCGACGAGATCGTGTCCGGCAGGAAGCCGCCGGCCAGCATGGCCCGCGCCGTCCTGAAGGCGAACGAGCCCTTGCCGTGGCCGATATCGAACAGCACGCCCCGCGCCCGCGCCTCGCGGAGCGCCGGCTTCACCGCTCCTTGAGCGGTCACCGGCGCATTCGGGAACGGCCGGAACGCATGGGTCAGCACGTCGCCGGGGCGCAGCATCGCCAGCACCGCCTCGTAGCTCGGCGGCGGCTCGTCGATATGGGCCATCAGCGGCAGACCGGTCTCTTCGGCGACCTGCAGGGCGATATCGAGGGGCGCGGTGCCCTGGTCGCCCGAGGCGTGGCGCCCGACCCGGACCTTGATGCCGACGATCACGTCCCGGTTGGCCTCGGCCACCTCCACGGCCTCGCGGGGCGCCATCAGCCGCGGATCCTCGCTCTCGCCGACCATGATGGTCTTCGAGAAGCCGAAGATGCCGGCGAACGAGACGTGCAGGTAGGCCAGGATCCGCGCCTCGGACCGCTCGATCACGTGGCTGCGGAAGCCGGCAAAATTGCCGGGCCCGGCGCTGCCGGTATCGACCGAGGTGGTCACGCCCGAGGTCCTGCAGAATTCATCGGCGTCGATGCCGAGCGAGGTGCCCCCCCAATAGACATGGGTGTGCAGGTCGATCAGGCCGGGCGTGACGATGGCGCCGGCCATGTCGCGCACCTGCGTGCCGGGGCCCGCCGGCAGGTCGCGGCCGAAGCCCGAGACCCGCCCCGCCGCGAAGGCGACGTCGCAGATCCCGTCGTGGTTCTGCGACGGGTCGATGACCCGCGCGCCCTTCAGGATGAGGTCGTGCTGCACTGGGGGCTCCGGATATTGGTCGCGAGGTGGAGGCGGATCGGCCCGAGACACTTCCGTGCTCGCGATCACGGCACGGCTCCGTCAGGCCGCCTGGGCCGGCACGGCCGTGTCGTTGAGATGGCACGCCGCGAAGTGGCCAGCGCCGACCGCGTCGAGGCCCGGCACCTCGGTCCGGCAGCGGTCGAAGGCATGCGGGCAACGGGTGTGGAAGCGGCAGCCGGAGGGCGGGTTGATCGGGCTCGGAACGTCGCCCTTGAGCACGATCCGGGTGCGCCCGGCCCCGGGCTCCGGGATCGGCACCGCCGAGAGCAGCGCCTGGGTGTAGGGGTGCTTGGGTGCCAGGAACAGGTCGCGGCGCGGGCCGATCTCGACGATCTTGCCGAGATACATCACCGCCACCCTGTGGGTCATGTGCTCGACGATGGCGAGGTCGTGCGAGATGAACAGCATGGCCAGATCGAGCTCGCGTTGCAGGTCGCGGAGCAGGTTGACGATCTGCGCCTTCACCGAGACGTCGAGGGCCGAGACCGCCTCGTCGCAGATGATCAGGTCCGGCTCGGCGGCGAGCGCCCGTGCGATGCCGATGCGCTGGCGCTGGCCCCCCGAGAACTCGTGCGGGAAGCGCCCGAGCGCCTCGCGGGGCAGGCCGACCCGCTCCATCAGGCTGGCGAGGCGCTTCTCGAGGTCGGCGGCATTGTGGGCCAGCCCGAAATTGCGGATCGGCTCGGCCAGGATCGCCCGGACCCGCATCCGTGGGTTGAGCGACGAGAACGGGTCCTGGAACACCATCTGGATGTGGCGCCGCAGGGGCCGCAGCGCGCCGGCCGAGAGGTCGTCGATGCGCCGTCCGTCGAGCACCACCTGACCGGCGGTGGGCGCGTAGAGGCGCATCAGCGCCTTGGCGACGGTGGACTTGCCGCAGCCGGATTCACCGACGAGCGACAGGGTCTCGCCGCGGGCGACCGTGAAGGACAGGCCGTCCACCGCCTTGAGCACGCGCTTGGACTGGCCGAACAGGCCGCCGCCGAGGGCGAAGTGCTTCTTGAGATCGTTGACCTCCAGCAGGATACGACCGGCGGGTGCGGGCGTGGCGCTCATGCCGCGAGGGCGTCCTTCGGCGCGTAGTGGCAGGCGGCGAGATGGCCCGGCGCCTTCGGCTCCAGGGCCGGTGCGTAGGCGCGGCACAGGTCGGTGACGTCCGGGCAGCGCCCGGCGAAGACGCAGCCCTCGATCCGGCCTTTCAGGCTCGGGACCATGCCGGGGATCTCGGCCAGCCGCGCGTCGGCGCCGTGCTCCACGGCGCCGAGCTTCGGCACCGCCCCCATCAGGCCGCGGGTGTAGGGATGGCGCGGCGAGCGGAACAGGTCGCGGACCGGCGCCTCCTCGACCTTGCGGCCGGCATACATCACCACCACCCGGTCGGCGACCTCGGCGACCACGCCGAGATCGTGGGTGATCAGCATGATCGCGGCGCCGACCCGGGCCTTCAGGTCGCGCATCAGGTCGAGGATCTGGGCCTGGATGGTCACGTCGAGGGCCGTGGTCGGCTCGTCGGCGATCAGGAGCTTGGGCGAGCAGGCGAGCGCGATGGCGATCATCACCCGCTGGCGCATGCCGCCGGAGAGCTGGTGCGGGTATTCCCGCACCCGGCGGCGCGGCTCGGGGATGCCCACCAGCGTCAGCATCTCCACGGCCCGCTCCTCGGCTTCGCGCCGGCCGAGCCCCTGGTGCAGCCGCAGGGTCTCGCCGATCTGGCGGCCGACCGTCAGCACCGGGTTCAGCGAGGTCATCGGCTCCTGGAAGATCACGCTGATGTCGTTGCCGCGGATCTTGCGCATGGCGCTGTTCGGCAGGTCGAGGAGGTTTTTTCCTTCGAACTTGATCGCCCCGGCGATGCGGGCCGGCGGCTCGGGCAGGAGCCGCAGGATCGACATCGAGGTCACCGACTTGCCGCAGCCGGACTCGCCCACGATCGCCAGGGTCTCGCCCGACTGGATCGCGAACGAGACCCCGTCCACCGCCCGGTTCACCCCGTCGGGGGTGCGGAAATGGACCTGGAGGTTCTCGATCGACAGGAGGGGGGTGCCGCTCATCAGACGCTCGATCTCAGACATCTTTGGCCATGCGGGGGTCGAGGGCGTCGCGCAGGCCGTCGCCGACGAGGTTCACGGCGAGCACCGTCATCGAGAGGAAGATGGCCGGGAACAGGATGATGTAGAACTTCACCTGCCAGAGCGCCCGGCCCTCGGCCATGATGTTGCCCCAGGACGGCGTCGAGGGCGGCACGCCCGCGCCGATGAACGACAGGATCGCCTCGGTGATCATCGCGGAGGCGCAGATATAGGTCGCCTGCACGGTCATGGGCGCCAGCGTGTTGGGCAGGATGTGGCGCCAGATGATCGCCGGCATCCGGGTGCCGGTGGTCACCGCCGCCTCGACGTAGGGCTGCTCGCGCAGAGACAGGACCACGCCGCGCACGAGGCGGGCGACGCGCGGGATCTCCGCGATGGTGATCGCGATGATCACGTTCTGGACCGAGCCGCGGGTCAGCGCCATCAGGGCGACCGCCAGCAGGATCGGCGGGATCGACATCATGCCGTCGACGACCCGCATGACGATCCCGTCGAGCCAGCGCACCATGCCGGACACGAGCCCGACCGCCAGCCCGGCGATCGACGCGAGGAACGCCACCGAGAAGCCGACCAGCAGCGAGACCCGGGCGCCGTAGACCACCCGCGAATACACGTCGCGGCCGAGCATGTCGGTGCCGAACCAGTATTGCGCGGACGGCACCCGGGTGCGCTTGGCGGGCGCCAGGGCGGTCGGATCGACGGTGCCGAGCCACGGCGCCAGCACAGCCATCAGGAACACGATGAGAAGCAGCAGCCCGCCGACCACGATGGTCGGGTTGCGGCGCATGTAGGTCGAGACCCGGCCCCGGCGCTTGCGCACCGGGATGACGTCCGGCAGCGGCGCCGCGATCGCGAGAC
This sequence comes from Methylobacterium sp. PvR107, assembly GCF_017833295.1. NCBI lineage: Bacteria > Pseudomonadati > Pseudomonadota > Alphaproteobacteria > Hyphomicrobiales > Methylobacteriaceae > Methylobacterium > Methylobacterium sp. PvR107. Next base: position 3,372,083 of record NZ_JAFIBW010000001.1, on the reverse strand, counting down.
CCGGGGGCGGGGGTGCCTTCGGGGCAGCCTCTGCGGGGGGGAGGCCCGTGGGCCGGGCGCTGTCGGGGTAGGGCGCGGCGGTCGCGGTCAATAGCGGATCCTCGGGTCGAGCAAGGTGTAGGACAGGTCGATGGCGAGGTTCACGAGCACGTAGACGAAGCTGAACAGCAGCACGACGCCCTGGATGACGGGGTAATCGCGCCGGAGGATCGCATCGACCGTGAGACGGCCGAGACCGGGGATCGCGAAGACCGTCTCGGTCACGACGGCGCCGCCGATCAGCAACGCAATGCCGATGCCGATGACGGTGACGATCGGCACCGCGGCGTTCTTCAGGGCGTGGATGAACAGGACCGGCCCCTGCGACAGCCCCTTGGCCCGGGCGGTGCGCACGTAATCCTGGCTCAGCACGTCGAGCATGGTCGCCCGGGTCACCCGGGCGATCAGCGCGATGTAGACGAGGCCGAGCGTCACGGCCGGGAGGATCAGGTTGGCGAGCCAGGGCCACAGCCCCTGCTCGATCGGCGTGTAGCCCTGCACGGGCAGCCAGCCGAGTTCGAGGGCGAACACGTAGGCCAGCACGTAGCCGACTACGAAGACCGGCACCGAGAAGCCCATCACGGCAAGCCCCATCACGAGGCGGTCGATCAGGCTGCCGGCCTTCCAAGCGGCAACGACGCCGAGCGGCACCGCCACCACGATGGCGAAGACGAGGGTGACGAGCATCAGCGAGACGGTGGGCTGCACCCGCTGGCCGATCATGGTGGTGACCGGCAGGTTGGTGAAGATCGAGGTGCCGAGATCCCCGTGCAGGATCTGCCAGGACCATTCCCAGAACCGCACCAGGAACGGCCGGTCGAGACCGAGCGTGGCGCGGATGCGGGCAACGTCGTCGGGCGTCGCCTGGTCGCCCGCGATGATCGCCGCCGGGTCGCCGGGGGCGAAGTAGAGGAGGCTGAAGACGAACAGCCCGACCACCGCCATGACCGGGATGGTGGCGAGGATGCGCCTGCCGATATAGCCGAGCATGGGGCGCCTCCGGTCCTAAGCCTTCGACACGCCCCAGGTGAAGGGAATCGGCCCCTTCACGATGCCGGAGACGTTCTTCCGCCACGCCTGGTAGCCGAGGAAGAACCCGGTCGGGACGTAGACCACGCCCTCGATGGCGGCAGCGTTGACCTTGTCGATGGCGGCCTTCTCGGCGGCCGGGTCGGCGGCGTCGAACCACTCGGCGATGGCGGTCTCGACCGGCGGGATGTTCGGCCAGCCGAACCATGCCTTGTCGCCGCTGGCGCGCACCGCCGGATAGCCCGCCGGGTTGATGGTGTCGGCGCCCGCATGCCAGGTGTGGAACATGTTCCAGCCGCCCTGAGACGGCGGCGCCTTGGAGGTCCGCCGGGTCCCGGTGGTGCCCCAGTCGGTGGCGACGAAATCGACGTTGAAGCCCATCTGCTTCAGCAGGTCGGCGGTGATGTCGCCCTGCGCCTTGGTGATCCCCTGGTCCTGGGCCACGATGCAGGTGACGGGCTCACCCTTGTAGCCGGCTTCCTTGAGCAGCTTCCGGCCGAGCGCGATGTCGCCCTTGCCGACATTGGCGCCGCCGGCCTCGCTGTAGAGCGGCGTTCCCGGCGTGAAGAAGCCCGGCAGCTTCTTCCACAGGCTGTCGTCGTCGCCGACGATCGCCCGCATGTAATCCTCCTGGCTCATCGCGGTCATGACCGCCTGCCGGATCTTCGGGTTGTCGAAGGGCGGGTGCAGGTGGTTCATCCGGAACGAGCCGACATTGCCCAGCGGGTCGGCGATATCGACGTTGAGGTTGGCGTTCTTGCGCAGCAGCGGCACGAGGTCGGAGATCGGGTTCTCCCACCAGTCGACCTCGCCGTTCTGCAAGGCCGCCGACGCGGTGGCGGCGTCCGGCATGATCACCCACTCGACCCGGTCGACCAGCATGCGCTTGCCGCCCGCGAGCCAGGAATTCGGCTCGTCGCGGGGCTTGTAGCCGGCGAAGGTCTCGAACACCGCCCGGGCACCCGGCACCCACTCGTTGCGGACGAACTTCATCGGGCCCGAGCCGACATACTCGGTGATCTGCGTGAACGGGTCGGTCTTGGCGATCCGCTCCGGCATCATCAGCGCCATCGGGGCGTTGGTCTTGCCCAGCGCGTAGAGCAGCTTCGGGAACGGCTTCTTCAGGCGCCAGCGGAAGGTCCGGTCGTCGGTCGCCGCCAGCTCGTCCTGGATGCCCCGGATCATCTGGCCGATCGGGTCCCGGGCCATCCAGCGGGTGAGGCTCGCCACCACGTCCTTGGCCTGAACCGGCTCGCCGTCGTGCCACGTGAGGCCGGGGCGCAGCCGGAAGGTCCAGGTCAGCTTGTCGCCCGAGACCTCCTCCGATTCGACCATCTGGCGCTGCGGGTTCAGCTGCGCGTCGACGCCGTACAGCATGTCCCAGACGAGGGTGCCGGCGTTGCGCACGACGTACTGGGTGCCCCAGATCGGATCGAAATTGGCGAGGTTGGCCTGGGGGACGAAGCGCAGAACCTTGGCGCCCTGGGCGAGCGCCGGGCGTGCAATCTGCGGTGCGGCCAGCCCGAGCGCGGCCGAGCCCTTCAGGAACGTCCTGCGGTCCATTGTCTTCTCCCTGGCGGCGCGGATCTCAAGCACTGGTCGCCGGCCCACACCTTGCGGGCGAGTTTGAACGGTTCTGACGCGGGGGCGCAATGGCCCGGCGTGACAACGGGGCCCGCGCACGGGCCGGCCCGGCCGCCGACCGCGCGGCGGCAACAGGATGGGCGTTGGTGGTCTCGGTGCGGATCGGGCTCACGGACAGCGTCTCGCAAGCCCCGCGCCAGCCAGGCCGGGAGTGCGTTATGTATTCAAATTGGCTGGGGATTTGTCCGCGCACGGATCAGGGCCCGGCGCACGCACGTTCGCCCCCGGTCCCATCCGCTCAAGAATCCGACAGCTCGGATCGATCGGCGGCCCGGAATGCGGAACGCTCTGTCCGCCGCCCGGAGCAAGCCGGCCGAAGACGCTCCCCCCGTCGTCCCGGGGCTGCGCAGCGGAACCCGGGCTTTAGCGCCGCGGGCAGGCCCAAACCTCGCGCTGCCGGCGGCTCCGGATTCCGGGCTCGCCTGCGGCGCCCCGGAATGACGGCGCGGATCATCGCGGAGATGCGGAACGAAATCCCGCTGAGAGGTTCCCTCAGCCCACTTGGCGCAGATGCCCGCCGCGCGCGCCGGGCACCGCCTGCATGGCGCGGATGAAGGCGGCGATGCGCGGCGCGATCACCGCGCGGTAGCGCGAGCCGTTGAACACGCCGTAATGGCCGACGCCGGCCTGGAGGTGGTAGGCCTTGCGCGCCTCGGGCAGGTTCGGCGTCAGGTCGAGGGCCGCCTTGGTCTGGCCGACGCCGGAGATGTCGTCGTTCTCGCCCTCGACCGCGAGGATCGCGCAGCGGCGGATCGCCCCGAGATCGACCGGCACGCCGCGGTGCCGCATCTGCCCCTTCGGCAGGGCGTGGTCGACGAACACGGTCTGGACGGTCTGGAGGTAGTACTCGGCGGTCAGGTCCATCACCGCGAGATACTCGTCGTAGAACTCCCGGTGCTTCTCGGCCGAGTCGCCGTCGCCCGTCACCAGGTGGTCGAACATGTCCGAATGGGCGGTGACGTGGCGGTCGAGGTTCATCGCCATGAAGCCCGACAGCTGCAGGAAGCCCGGATAGACCTGGCGCCAGGCCCCCGGATAGATCGGCGGCACGAGGCTGATCGTGTTCTTCTCGAACCACGCCTGCCCGCGCTCCTGCGCGAGGCAGTTCACCGCGGTGGGCGAGCGGCGCGTGTCGATCGGGCCGCCCATCAGGGTCATCGAGACCGGCACGGCGGGCTCGTCGGCCGCCTCCATCAGCGCCACCGCGGCGAAGACCGGCACCGCCGGCTGGCACACGGCCATGACGTGCAGGTCCGGCCCGAGGACCGCGAACATCTCCTGCAGGTAGTCGATGTAGTCGTCGAGATCGAACCGGCCGGCGACGACCGGCACCATCCGGGCGTCGGTCCAGTCGGTGATGAACACCCGGTGGTTCGGCAGCATCGCCTCCACGGTGCCGCGCAGCAGCGTCGCGTAATGCCCCGACATCGGCGCGACGATGAGCAGCTTCGGCTGCGGCTCGGCCGGGGCGGCCGGGAAGGCGCGGTCGAAGGCGATCAGGCGGCAGAACGGCCGCTCCCAGACCACCCGCTCGGTGACCGGAACCGCTGCGCCGTCCACGATCGTCTCGGTGAACCCGAAGGCGGGCTTGCCGTATTGGCGCGTGACGCGCTCGAACATCTCGCAACCGGCGCTGACCGCGCGGGCATAGGGTCCGTAGGCCAGGGGATTGCCGGGAATCTGCAGCCCGTAGCGCGTGAGGTCCGCGGCGACCCGGGCCGGAGCCATCAGGGCGCGGGCACCCTCGTACATCGAGTAGGCCAGGAGCATCGTTACCTCGCGGTCTCGGGTCCGACCGCTGGCGTCCAGCCTCGCGGCTCGGACGGCTGGAACCCGGAGCGTCAGGATAATGTTCCAGCCTGAACGATTATGGAACATCCCGACGTCAGGCCGATTGGCCCATGACGACGTTAGCCCGCGACAATTCGGCCCGACCGCGGTGTTGGGACGGATTGCCGGACTCCCCGCCTCCGCGCCATGCGGTAGGACTCCGCGAGCCAGCCGCACCGGGACCGCCGGTCCGGCGCCGCACCGAAACAGCGCATGCCCGACACCGATCTCAGCGGCCTCGGCCGCGACGCCCGACACCTGCGGCTCGACACCTTCGTCCGCCTGCGCTGGCTCGCGATCACGGGCCAGAGCGCCGCCGTGGTCGGGGCGCAGTTCGGCCTCGGCCTGCCGCTGCCGTTCGGGTGGTGCTTCCTGGTGATCGCCACCTCGTCCTGGCTGAACCTGGCGCTGCGCATCCGCTTCCCGGCGAGCTACCGGCTGAGCGACGATTCCGCGGCTCTGCTGCTGGCTTTCGACATCGTCCAGCTCGCCGCCCTGCTGTTCCTCACCGGCGGCCTGCAGAACCCGTTCTCGCTGCTGTTCCTCGCCCCCGTGCTGATCTCGGCGACCGCCCTGCCGCCCGAGCGGACGCTGGCGCTCGGCCTCCTGGCGGTGGGGCTCGCGACCCTGCTGGCCCTGGTCCACCGGCCCCTGCCCTGGTTCGCGGACGGGCGGATCGAGCTGCCGTTCCTCTACGTCTCCGGGGTCTGGACCGCGATCCTGCTCGGCACCGCCTTCACGGGCGTCTACGCGTGGCGCGTGGCCGAGGAGACCCGCCTCCTCGCCCAGGCGCTGGCCGCCACCGAGCTGGTGCTGGCGCGCGAGCAGCACCTGTCGCAGCTCGACGGGCTGGCGGCCGCGGCGGCCCACGAACTGGGCACCCCGCTCGGCACCATCATGGTGGTGACCAAGGAGCTGATCCGCCAGCTCGGGCCCACCGCCTCGCCGGCGGTCGCGGAGGATCTGAATCTCCTGCGCGAGCAGGTCGACCGCTGCCGGGGCATCCTCGGCAAGCTGACCTCCCTCGACGGGGACGGGGCCGGGGCCGGCTTCCTGGAGACGGTCACGTTCAGCCACCTCGTGGAGGAGCTGGTCGCCCCGCAGCGGGCGCTCGGCGCCGGCCTCGACGTAACCAGCGTCGGCGATGGTCCGGAGCCGGCCTGCCGCCGCAACCCGGGCGTGATGTTCGGCCTCGCCAACATCCTCGACAACGCCGTGGACTTCGCCGAGGCCCGGGTCTCCGTGGAGGGGCGCTGGTCGGCCGAGCGGGTCTGGATCGAGATCCGCGACGACGGGCCGGGCTTCTCCAGCGAGGTCCTGCTGCGGGCGGGCGAGCCCTACGTGACGACCCGCAGCCACGACCGGCCGCAATCCGGCGAGACCGTCGGGGCGGGGCTGGGCCTGGGCCTGTTCATCGCCAAGACCCTGATCGAGCGCTCGGGCGCCCAGCTCGCCTTGATGAACGTCGCGGCGCCGGACGCGCATGGGGCGGTCGTGCGTGTTTCCTGGGCTCGCCACATCTTCGAGCGCGGAGCGGTGCCGCGACATTCTCCTGAACTCAATATCCGCCCCCCCCTGCCACCGCGCGATGTCGTCCCTATATGAAGGACAGACCAAGAACCCGACGACGAAAACCCGAAAGGATTGCCGGATGCTCACGCAGCCCGGGACCCCGGTGGCGACTGACGCTGCCGTGATCAACGACGCCGATCCGCTGGCCGCCTTCTCCGACCGCAGCCTGCTGATCGTCGACGACGACAAGCCCTTCTCGACGCGCCTCGCCCGGGCCATGGAGAGCCGCGGCTACCACGTGCAGGTGGCCGACAGCGTCGCCGACGGCGTCTCGGCCGTCGAGGCGCGGGCGCCCGCCTTCGCGGTGATCGACATGCGCCTCGGCGACGGCAACGGCCTCGACGTGATCGCACGCCTGAAGGAGCGCCGGCCGGAAGCGCGCGGCGTGATCCTGACCGGCTACGGCAACATCGCCACCGCGGTGACCGCGGTGAAGCTCGGCGCCTTCGACTATCTCGCCAAGCCGGCGGATGCCGACGAGATCCACGGCACGCTGATGGCGCAGCCGGGCGAGCGCGCCGACCCGCCGGAGAACCCGATGTCGGCGGACCGGGTGCGCTGGGAGCATATTCAGCGCGTCTACGAGCTGTGCAGCCGCAACGTCAGCGAGACCGCCCGGCGCCTGAACATGCACCGGCGGACGCTGCAGCGGATCCTGGCCAAGCGCGCCCCGCGCTGACGTCGGGGCTTCGCGTTCAGGGTCGCGGCTCGTGTCGGTTCGGGTCGCCGTCTCTGAGGCCGGCATCGTCCTGGCGTTCCGGGGCGCCGCGGGCGAAACCGGAGCCGCCGCAGCGCCGAGCTGAGCACGCCGGGCGCTCCGGATTGCGGGCCCTGCTGCGCAGTCCCGGAAGGACGGGCTTGGCTCCCGTGAGGCGCTGCCCTGTCGCGCCGCTCCGCGAGCGTCGGCACACACGCGGTTGCGTCGGCTGGCCTGTGTGGGCTAGCTGCACGGGTCTCGGGCGGTTCCGTCCGGGACCCGGATTCTTGTAAGGGCGGATTTCGTGAACGGGCGCAACGCCATCACCATCGTGAGCATGATGGTCCTCGTCGGCACCGAGGTGTTCGCCGTGGCGATTGCGGCCGGCTGGGCCGTCGCCGGCATCTTCGATCTCGGCGACCGCGTGGGCCATGTCCTCATGGGGATCTTCAGCCTCTTCGCGGCCTGGATCATGGTCCAGCTGTGGCGCCGGGCGACCAGCATCGAGCCGCTGAGGACCGGTGCCCCGGCGCCGCGCCGGCCGGCCTGAGGCCGTCGGGACATACACCTTCAACCTATAATTGAGAGATTGACCCCTCCCATGCGCCCGACGCGTTCGACAGTCCGGGGTCCTTCCTGCTAGATACGACCCGCGGCGCGGTGCGTAACGATGCCGCAGGTCGCACTCCTGTCCCGGCTACGCGTGAGACCCGTCGATCCATGAAAGCCCGTATCATCGTCACCCTGAAGACCGGTGTGCTGGACCCGCAGGGTAAGGCGATCGAGGCTGCCCTCAAGTCGCTCGCCATCGAGGGCGTCGACGGCGTGCGGCAGGGCAAGGTCTTCGACATCGAGGTGTCGGCCGCCGACAGCGCCGCTGCCGAGGCGACCCTGCGCACGGCCTGCGAGAAGCTCCTGGCCAACACCGTCGTCGAGAATTACGCGATCGAGATCCTCTGATGCATGCCGCGGTTGTCGTCTTCCCTGGTTCCAACCGCGAGACGGATGTGGTCCGGGCCCTGCGCCGGTCGGGCGCGCAGGTGAGCCTGGTCTGGCACGCGGACCATGACCTCCCGGCCGGCACCGATCTCGCCGTGCTGCCAGGCGGCTTCTCGTACGGCGACTACCTGCGCTGCGGCGCCATCGCCGGCCGGGCGGCCGCGATGGATGCCGTACGGGCCCACGCGGCGCGCGGCGGCCTCGTCCTCGGCATCTGTAACGGCTTCCAGATCTTGTGCGAATCGGGTCTGCTGCCGGGCGTGCTGATGCGCAACGTCAACCGGCGCTTCATCTGCCACCGGCAGACGCTCCGGGTCGAGCGCGCCGACACCCGCTTCACCAGCGCCTACAGCCAGGGTCAGGTCATCGACGTCTGCGTCGCCCACGGCGAAGGCAACTACTTCGCCGATCCCGAGACGCTGGCGCGGATCGAGGGCGAGGGCCATGTGGCGTTCCGGTACTGCGACGCGTCCGGGACCATCACCGTGGAGGCGAACCGCAACGGCTCGCTCAACGCGATCGCCGGCGTGCTGTCCGAGAACCGCAACGTCCTCGGCATGATGCCGCATCCGGAGAACTTCGTCGAAGGCCTGATCGGCGGGACGGATGGGCGCGGCCTGTTCGACAGCTTGGCCGCGTAGAGGCGCCGGCGAAAACCGCTATTAACCGAACATTAAGGCTTTCGAGACATGAAGAGGCATCCAGAGATCTGGATGTCGAGTTGGACTTCTCGTCCGCTCTGTTTGATGCCTCCCTGACGACTCCTCCAAGCCGCTCCGTCCGGGGCGGCTTTTTTCTGTGTCGCGCGTCGCCAACCGGCTCGCGAGGCAACCTCAGGTGCCGGAGGCGGTCCATCGTCCCTCCATCTCGGCCCGGCGCGCCAGCATCTTCGCCTGCAGGCGGCTGCGGCGGGCGGCGATCACCGTGCCGTTGATCTCGCCGCCGAACAGGAACATGGCGGCGAGCCAGTAGAGGAACACCAGGAACACCATCGCGGTGGCCAGGCCCCCATAGGTCGACGCGTAGGCGTTGGAGAACCGGTCGAGGTAGTAGCCGAAGCCGAGGCCGGCGAAGAACCACAGGACCAGCGTCACCCCGATCCCCGGCAGCACCGACAGGATCGAGCGCCGCCCGGCCGCGACGAATTTGTGGGCGATCACCAGGACCACCGCGAGGAGCAGTGCCGTGACGGCGATCCGCCCGATCGCCACCGTCAGGCTCAGGGGTTCGAGCCCCGGCGCAACCAGGATCACGTTGCGCCAGATCAGCGGCCCCAGCACCACGAGCAGCGCGAAGGCCAGCATGGCGAAGGCGCCGCAGATCACGTAGCCGATCGATTCGAGCCGGGTCAGCCACCAGGGCCGGCTCTCCCGCAAGCCGTAGGCGCGGTTCAGCCCGACCCGCAGGCTCTCGACCCCCGAGGACGAGAAGTACAGGGCGAACAGCGCGCCGAGGGTCAGCACGCCGCTGCGCTGCTCGGTGAGCACCCGGTGCACCTCGCCGACGATCGGCTTGGCGATTTCCCGGGGCCACGCGTCGAAGATCAGCACCCCGGCCTCGTCGGCGAGCGACTGCGTGCCGAACAGGCCGGCGAGCGCCGCGAGCAGGATCAGGAACGGGAACAGCGAGGTCAGGGTCGAGAGGGCGATGTGGCTCGCGATCGCCCAGCCGTCGTGGGCGACGAAGCGCTGCGCGGCGAGGCCCGCGACCTGGGATCCAGAGCGGAGAGGGTTCACGGGCGTTCAACGATCCTCAGGCGCACGATACGCAAGCGCACAATCCTTGGGCGGAGCGGCCCGCCGATGAACGGCGCCGAAGCCCGCCCGTCAACGCCGCCGGACCGATCCGGTCCCGAACGCCGTCCGGTGACGCGCCCGCGCCACGCCGGACGCGCGCGGGCGCGGCGCGGGGGCCGGACCGCCGAATCGGCGTTGCGATTCACCGGCCGGATGCCCCTTAGATCGCGCCATGCTGACTCGCCCACGACCGTCGCGCCTCGCGGCCGGCGCCCTCCCGGCCCTGTTCGTCCCGATCTGGGCGACCGGCTTCATCTCGGCGCGGGCCGTGGTGCCGCACGCCGACCCCTTCGCGTTCACCGCTGTCCGCTTCACCGCCGTCGCGCTGATCCTGGCCGGGATCGCGGCGGCGTCCCGGGTCCGGTGGCCGGCCGACCGCGCCGGCTGGCGCGATCCGGTGATCGCGGGCTTCCTGATGCAGGGCGTCTACCTGTCGAGCACCTTCTGGGCGGTGAGCCACGGGCTGCCGGCCGGGATCGCGGCGCTCGTCGGCAGCCTGCAGCCGCTGCTCACCGCCCTCCTGGCGCAGCCGCTGCTCGGCGAGCGCGTCAGCGGCCGCCGGGCGCTGGGCATCCTGATGGGCTTTGCCGGCGCCGGCCTCGTGCTCGCCCCGAAGCTCGGCGCCACGGATCCGTCCGGGATCCCACCGCGGGCGCTGGCGGTCAGCTTCCTGGCGGTGCTGGCCCTGACCTTCGGTACCCTCTGGCAGAAGCGAACCGGCGGCCGGGGCGAGCTGCTCGCCGGCGCGACGCTCCAGTTCGTCGGCGGCATGGCCTGCGCGATCCCGCTGGCGCTGGCCTTCGGCAGCCCGGTGATCGATCCCGTCCCGACCCTGTGGCTCGGCCTCGCCTGGGCGGTCCTGATCAACTCGGTGGCGGGGATCCTGCTGCTGCTGGCGCTGATCCGGCGCGGCGCGGTGGCGGGCGTCGCCGCCCTGTTCTTCCTCGTGCCGCCGGTCGCGGCCGTGCTCGGGTACCTGTTGTTCGGCGAGGTGCTGACCCCCGTGCAGGGCGCCGGGATGGCGCTCGCCGCCCTGGGCGTCGCGGTCGCCAGCCGCGGCTGAGGGGCCGGGCCTGCGACGGAAGGCCCGGAAACCCTTCGCGGTCTCGCGGTTTGGTGCGCGGGTCACGACGGCCCGGGCCGGCACCGAGCGAGGCGCGGATGGATCAGGACAAGCCCCGCGAGATCCGTCTCGCCCTCGACGCGATCCCCCTCGGCGGCAAAGCCGAGGGCAAGGCGGGGGACGATGCGGTGCTGTTCGTGCGCGACGCCGACGGGGTGCGCGCCTTCCAGGCCAAATGCCCGCATCTCGGCGCACCGCTCGCCAAGGGCGAGATCTGCGGCGGCCGGCTCTACTGCCCGTGGCACAAGGCCGCCTTCGCGGTCGCCGACGGGAGCCTGGAGGAGCCGCCGGCGCTGGAGGCGCTCACCCGTTATCCGGTCCGGATCGAGGGCAACGAGGCCGTGGCGACGCTCAGCCCGGAGCCGAGCCCGGCCACGCGCGCCGAGACGCCCGTCTCCCATGTCCTGATCGTCGGCACCGGCGCGGCGGCGGTCGCCTGCGTCACGACCCTGCGCCGGGAGGGCTATGCCGGCACGATCACGATGGTCGGCCGCGAGGCCCATCCGCCCTACGACCGGACCAAGCTGTCCAAGCAGTTCCTGGCCAAGCCCACGCCCGCCGAGAAGACCCTGCTGGAGCCGGATTTCGCTGCCGCCCACCGGGTCGAGCGGATCGAGGCCGAGGCGACCCGGATCGATCCCGCCGCCCGCAGCGTCACCCTGGCGGACGGGCGGGCGCTCACCGGCGGCGCCCTGCTGATCGCCACCGGCAGCCGCGCCGTCGTGCCGGATTTCGCCGGCCGGGATCTCGACGGCGTGATGACCCTGCGCAGCCTCGACGACGCCGTGCGGCTCAGCGCGGCGGCCGAGCACGCCCGGCGCGTGGTGGTGATCGGGGCGGGCTTCATCGGCCTGGAGGCCGCCGCCTTCCTGACCAAGCGCGGCCTGTCCGTGACGATCCTGTCCCGGGAGGAGATCCCCTTCGCCAAGCGCTTCGGCGAGGCCGTCGGCGCGGCCCTGAAGCGCTACCATGCCGGCAACGGCGTGACCTTCGTCACCGGCAGCGTCGCGCGTATCGCCGGCACCGGCTCCGTCGAGGCGGTCGAGACCGGGGCCGGGATGCGGCTCCCGGCCGACATCGTGCTGATCGGCGCCGGCGCCGCGCCGGAGACCGGGATCGTCGCCGGGGTGGAGCCCGATGAGCACGGCGGCCTGCCGGTCGGCGCAGACCTGAGGCTCGCCGACGGGGTCTGGGTCGCCGGCGACATCGCGGCCTTCCCGGAGCGCGGCAGCGGGGTCACCGCCCGGATCGAGCACTGGCGCCTGGCGCAGCAGCATGGAACCCACGCGGCCCGGGCGATCCTGGGCGCGACCGACGCGTTCTCCGGTGCGCCGTTCTTCTGGAGCAACCAGGGGGACAAGCGGCTGGATTACGGCGGCTACGCGCCGGATTTCGACAGCATCATCCTGCAGGGCGATCCGGATGCGCTCGACTTCATCGCCTACTACGTCCGCGCGGGACGCGCCGTCGCGGCCTGCAGCATCGGCCGCAACCCGGCCTTCACGGCGTTCCTGCACCTGCTGGGCGAGAACCGGGTGCCGAGCCCGGAGACGATCGAGGCCGGCGCCGATCTTCCGGCGCTGGTGTGACGCGTGCCGTCATCGCGCGTGGCGAAGCGGCCCAGAAACGCGCCACGCTGGGAGGGGGCGCGACACTGCGTTGCTTTGCGCCGCCCGCAAGGGCGGGGCATCCGGTCCGGTGGAACCAGGCCTGACGAATCCTTCTTTGGGTAGACGCCGCCCGCCGTCCGACAAGCCGGGCCTCTGGGAGGCATCATGAATTCAATTATCGTCGTCGCCCTGATCTGTGCCGCCTCGGTCCAGGCACCGGACTGCTCGCGCGACACCGCCATCGACGTGATCACCGGCCCGGCCCACACGCTTCAGGAATGCTTGGTCCAGGGACCGGTGCTGGCGGCCAATGCCGGCTTCAAGGGCGAGGACGGGGCCTACGTGAAGACGCGGTGCGAGCAGAAACGCTGATCCCGTCGCCGGATCTCCCTGTCACAACCGGATCCTGAGATGCGGCAAAGCCGCCGCGCAGGCGGCGTCCGGAGGTCGTGCGGCCGGCTGGAAGGCTCCTTCGAGGCCCGCTGACCCAGGCATCTCACGATGAGGCTGCGGGTAGGAGCCCCCAAGTCGAGGCGCGTCTTGCCGGGTCGCCCGGGAAGTCGTTCCGTCTTCAACTTGAGTTCAAGACGCCGCAAACGAAATCTGCTTCGGCCCGGGATCCGAACAGGTTAAAAGACCCGATCCAAGAAGACGCCACGCGAGCAAAAAACCATGTCCGCATCCCCCGCCATCCAGTCCGAGCCGCAGGACCTCGTGTCCCTGATCAAGTCCGCCGGCGCGAGCGCCAAGGCGCTGGCCGCCGAGGCCACGCGCCGGGTCCGCACGCGGATCCTCGGGACGGACGGGCGGATCGACGCGGCCAAGCTCGAGAGCCAGCAGCACGCCGCTCACGGGCTCGCCTGGCTCGCGACCTACGCGGAGGCCGTCGCCGAGCTCGGCGGCTATGCCGAGCGCCTCCAGGCCGAGGGACGGTTCGGCGAGACCGAGGCGCTGCTCGTCCGGATCGGCGCCGGCGAGTATCTCGACCAGCTGTTCTCCGGCATCCCGATGAGCCAGGGCGAGATGGTCCGCCTGACCGGCTCGCTCGGCCTCTCCGCCAAGGAAGTGGCACAATACCGCACCGACGCGATCGAGACCCTGATCGCCGAGGGCAACACGCCCGAGAACCGCGCCGCCCTGGTCGCCCAGATGCGCGACGGCAGCGGCTCGGCGACCGTCGGCGCCTCGGGCCTCGACGAGGACATGGAGGCGATCCGCTCCGAGATGCGCCGCTTCGGCAAGGCCGAGGTGGTCGATCAGGCGCACGAGTGGCACCTGAAGAACGCCTACATCCCGATGGAGATCGTGACCAAGATGGCCGAGCTCGGCGTCTTCGGCCTGACGATCCCCGAGGAATACGGCGGCATGGGCCTGCCCAAGACCGCCATGTGCGTGGTCTCGGAGGAGCTGTCCCGGGCCTATATCGGCGTCGGATCCCTGGGCACCCGCTCGGAGATCGCCGCCGAGCTGATCCTGTGCGGCGGCACCGAGGAGCAGAAGCAGCGCTTCCTGCCGAAGATCGCCAGCGGCGACATCCTGCCGACCGCGGTCTTCACCGAGCCGAACACGGGCTCGGATCTGGCCAGCCTGCGCACCAAGGCCGTCAAGGACGGCGACACGTGGAAGATCACCGGCAACAAGACCTGGATCACCCATCCGGTGCGCGCCGACATCATGACGGTGCTGGTCCGCACCAAGCCCGAGGAGAAGGGCCACCGGGGCCTCTCCATGCTGATCGCCGAGAAGCCGCGCGGCACCGACGCGGAGCCGTTCCCGGTCCAGGGCCTGTCGGGCGGCGAGATCGAGGTGCTCGGCTACCGCGGCATGAAGGAGTACGAGCTGGCTTTCGAGGGCTTCGAGGTGCCGGCCGCGAACCTGCTCGGCGAGGTCGAGGGCAAGGGCTTCGCCCAGCTGATGCAGACCTTCGAATCGGCGCGCATCCAGACCGCGGCGCGAGCCATCGGCGTCGCCCAGTCGGCCCTCGATGTCGGCCTGCGCTACGCCGAGGAGCGGGTCCAGTTCGGCAAGCCGCTGGTCAGCTTCCCGCGGGTGGCCGACAAGCTCGCCATGATGGCGGTGGAGATCAACATCGCCCGCCAGCTCACCTATTTCTCGGCCCGCGAGAAGGACGAGGGCAAGCGCTGCGACCTGGAGGCCGGGATGGCCAAGCTGCTCGGCGCCCGCGTCGCCTGGGCGGCGGCCGACAACGCCCTGCAGATCCATGGCGGCAACGGTTTCGCGCTGGAATACCCGGTGAGCCGGATCCTGTGCGACGCCCGCATCCTCTCGATCTTCGAGGGCGCGGCCGAGATCCAGGCGCAGGTCATCGCCCGCCGGCTGTTGGAAGCAGCCTGAATACCAGTATAAATCTGGGGAATAGCGTCGTTCATGGGATTATAAGCCAGCGCATGAACCTCGCTTAAACGAAATCCCCCGCTTGCTGGCCCCAGTCAACGACTGGGGCGGCTCAGTGAGCGCGCAGCACGCACACCTGCAGACCGGGAAGAGCCTGCTGCACCACTGGCAGGCGTGTCGACCGCCGGGAGACCCCCTGCCGTCCTACGAGGCTGTCGTCCTGGGCAGACTCGGGCGGCTCGCCGACCGGGCCGCCCTTGTGACGACCCGCGGCGGCCAGGCCACCGGGATCCTCTGGGCCGGCCAGGATTTCGGCGCCTGGCTGGCGCAGGATCCGGCGGGCCGCCCCGTCGGACCTTTCCCGGTCGAGTCCGTCCCGGTTCACGCCTTCCCGGTCGATGTCCGTCAGCCCATCGACGAGGTCGTGGCGGCCGCGCTCGCCACCGGCGAGCCGGCCCACGGCCGGTGCGACCGCCTTTCTGCCGGCGTCGTCACCTCGACCAGCCTGGTCGGCCTGCCCCTGGGCAACCGCTGGGGCGAGCCCTTCGTGCTCCTCGGGCTCGACGCCGCGAGCGTCCGGACCGAGCTCGTCCAGGCGATGTTCACCGCCACCGACCAGGGCATCCTGGCGCTGAGCACCGTCCGGGACGGGGACGGGCGCCCGGTGGATTTCAAGATCGTCGCCCTCAACGAAGGGGCCGAGCGCCTTCTGGAGCGTCCCGCGTCCGTCCTGCAATGGCAGCGCGTGGGTCACCTGTTCCCGGGGACGATCACCGCGCGGACGATCGCCACGCTCGCCGCCATGGTCGAGCGGGGCGGCCGCGAGTCCTTCGAGCTGAGCCGGCCCCGGTCGGACGGAGGGACCCTGTACCTCAAGGTCGAGGCGGGCTGCGTCGGCGACCTCCTCTCGATCACCATGACGGATGTCGGCGACATCAAGGCCCGGGAGGCCTCGTTCCGGCTCCTGTTCGAGAACAACCCGGTGCCGATGTGGGTCGTCGCCGAGGCGCGCGACCGGTTCCTGGCGGTCAACGACGCGGCGATCGCCCATTACGGCTACAGCCGCGATCAGTTCCTGGCCCGCGCGCCCGCCGATCTGGTCATCGCCCCCGAACACGCCTCGGGCCTCGGCCTGCCCGCCACCGGCGCGCTGCACCGCCGCGCCGACGGCTCGGCCATCGAGGTCTCCCTGTTCGAGCGGGCCCTGCCGTTCGGCGGCCAGCAGGCCGTCCTCGAGGCCGCGATCGACATGACCGAGCGCCGCCTGGCCGAGGCGCGCATCGCCCACATGGCCCACCACGACGCGCTCACCGGCCTGCCGAACCGGGTGCTGTTCCGGGACCGCCTCGGCGAGGCGATCGCGCGCCACGCCCGGAACGGCGAGGAATCGGTGCTGCTCTGCCTCGACCTCGACAAGTTCAAGATCGTGAACGACACGCTGGGCCATCCGGTCGGCGACGCGCTGCTGCGTGAGGCCGCCGAGCGGATCGCCGGGTGCCTGAACCCGGACGACCTGGTCGCCCGGCTCGGCGGCGACGAGTTCGCGATCCTCGTGCGCGGGATCGCCCTGCCGGTGCTCGCCGACGGGCTGATCGCGCGCGTGATCGCCGAGCTCGCCCGTCCGTTCCGCCTGGACGGCCAGGATTGCCATATCGGCACCAGCATCGGCGTGGCCTGCCTGCCGCGCGACGGGACCGATCCCGAGACGCTCATGAAGAACGCCGACCTCGCCCTGTACCGGGCGAAGGCGGAGGGCGGGGGCACCTTCCGGTGCTTCGAGCCGGAGATGGATGCCTGGGTCCAGGCACGGCGGCGGCGCGAGAACGAGCTGCGCGAGGCGCTCGCCCGGGAGCAGTTCTCGCTGGTCTACCAGCCGCTGATGAGCGCGCAGGCCGACCGGATCCTCGCCTTCGAGGCGCTGCTGCGCTGGCACCACCCCGAGCACGGTCCGGTCTCGCCGGCCGAGTTCGTGCCGCTCGCCGAGGAGACGGGCCTGATCGTCCCGATCGGGGCCTGGGTGATGCAGACCGCCTTCGCCGAGGCGGCCGCCTGGCCGGACGCGATCCGGCTCGCGGTCAACCTCTCCTCGGTCCAGTTCCGCAACCGCAGCTTGGTCGAGACCGTGCGCGATGCCCTCGCGGCCTCGGGGCTCGACCCGCGGCGCCTCGAGCTCGAGATCACCGAATCGGTCCTCCTGGCCGACAGCGCCGCCAATCTCGCGACCCTGCACGCGCTGCGGGCGATGGGAATCCGCATCGCCATGGACGATTTCGGGACCGGCTATTCGAGCCTCGGCTACCTGCGCAGCTTCCCGTTCGACAAGATCAAGCTCGACCGGTCCTTCGTCAGCCAGGTCGGCGAGAACACCCATTGCACGGCGATCGTGCGGGCGGTGGCGAGCCTCGGCACCAGCCTGGGCATCGCCACGACGGCCGAGGGCGTCGAGACCGCCGAGCAGCTCGCGATGCTGCGCGCCGAGGGCTACGACGAGGTCCAGGGCTTCCTGTTCAGCCGTCCGGTCCCGGCGCCCGCGGCGCGGCTGCTGATCGAGCAGGCCGCGGACGGTTCCTTCGGCAGCCGGGCGGCCTGACGCCACCCGGCGGGCGTGCGGGCGGCGCCTGCGGAGCGCCTACTTGGTGATCTTCACCGAGACCGGGTCGCTCGACGGGAAGGTCTCTTCCAGGGCGTCGTCCAGGCGCTCGTCCAGCTTCTCCTGCCGGTTGTCGGGATTCTTCGCGTCGCCCGGCTTGGCGCTGCCCTGCTGGAAGCCCGGCTTGGTGTCGTTCGGCTTGTGGTCCTCGGCCATGTCGGTCGCTCATCGGTGACGGGGGCACGCACGGGTGCCGGTGCGCATCAACGCGAGCGACGGCGGGTGTTTCCGATCTTTCCGGGCCGGCGCGTCAATCCGGCCGACCGCGTCGGATGGGCATCGCCGCGGATTGCGCGGCTGCCCATGATCCTCGACGGAATGCCGGCCGCGCGCGCGCCGCCAGTCCGGGGCGCCGCAGGCGAGCCCGGAATCCAGACGCGCAGGTTGTGCCAGCCCTTGACGCGCCGGCGGGTGCGGATCCCAGGCTCCGCTGCGCGGCCCCGGGATGACGGGATGGCTGTCAACCGGCGTCGGTCCCGGCTCGGAGGGCGATTGTCCGGCCCGGACGGTTCAGGCGGTCGCGAGCGGCCGCTCGACCGGGCTGCCGATCGCCCCGCGGGCGGCCCCGCGCCGCACCGTCTCGTAGACGTTTCCGAGACGGTCGAGATGCGCGTCGAGGCTCAGCGGCGCCGCCCAGTAGCGATCGTAGGCGGCCCGGCCCATGCGGGCGGCAAGATCATCGTCCGACAGGCGCCGCAGATGGGCGGCCAGGGCGTCCGGATCGCCCGAGCGGAACCAGAACCCGGTCTCGCCGTCGGTGACCGCCTCGCGGCCCGCGCAGGCGTCGCTCACGATCACCGGCGTGCCGCAGGCCAGGGCCTCGTAGACGGTGAGCGGCTGGCCCTCGTACCAGACGCTCGGGAAGACCAGGGCCCGGGCCTGCCGCATCAGCGCCTGCACGCCGGCCGCGTCGCGCCAGCCGCGCATCTCTGCCTCGGGATAGCGCGCAGCGAGGTCGGCCCGCTCCGGACCGTCGCCCACGAACACCGCCCGCACCCCCGCCCGCCGGGCCGCCTCGGCGAAGATCGGCGCGCCCTTCTCGGTGGAGATCCGCCCCACGAACAGGAAATCGCCCGGCGCGTCCTCAGGCACCGGCGCCCGCGCCACCGCGACCGGGTTGTCGACCCGGTGGAACACGGTGCCGGCGGGCATCAGCGGCCGGACGACGCTCTCCTGGAGGTCGCTGATGGTGATGACGTGGGAGAACAGCTCCGGCAGCCGGGCCACATGGCTGAGCCCGACATGGCGGATCATCCGGGCGACCTTGCGCGGATAGCTGCGCGCGTCGCAATTCGCCCCGATGCAGGCGGCCGACATCGGGGTCCGGTGGCAGATCCGCTGCTCCGGATAAGCGTAGAAGCCGCCGGTGGGGCAGACCAGGAAGAATTCGTGCATCGTGTAGAGGCAGGGCAGGCCCGAGGCCCGCAGCGCCGTGCCGATCGACGGCGACAGCGCCTTGGCGAAGGCGTGGACGTGCACCACGGTGTCGCGGGGATCGCAGGCGGCGAGTTCCCGGGCCAGCGCGCGGCTCGCGGCGCCGTTCCAGATCGCCTGGGCCGCGAAGGCCAGCTTGCTGCGCGCCGTGGTGACGTCGTCCTGCTCCAGGCAGACCACCCGGATGCCGGCGGGCTCCAGACGCGGATCCACCGGGCCGACGGCCGCGAACAGGCTGACCCGTATGCCGCGGGCGGCGAGCCCCAGGGCGGATTCGATCGCCACCTTGGCCTGGCCGCCATTGATCGCGGCGTGGTCTGCGACGAGGACGACGTGCACGTCAGGAACTCCGCCGCTCCGATCCGGGGTCGAAATCTGTAACCCACCGCGGTTGATCGCCCGTAAACCGGTTTCCGCCATGGTCTCGGCCGCTGATGTCGGGACGATCTCCATGCATGTCGTGATCCTGGCCGAATTCGCGGCCGCCAGTGGCGGGGCCGAGAAGGTCGCGCTGGAATCGGCCCGCGGGCTCGCCGAGGCCGGTCTCGCGGTCAGCTTCATCCAGGCCATCGCGGGACCGGTGGATCCGCTCCTCGACCACCCCGCCATCCGGCGGATCGTCCTCGGCCTGCCGGATATCTGGTCCCTCGGCGGCCTCCGGGCGGCGGCCGCGGGGATCTGGCACGCGGACGCGGCGCGCCGGCTCGCCGCGGCGCTCGACGGCCTCCCGATGCGGCCGGACTGCATCCACCTGCATCAATGGACCCGCACCCTGTCGCCCGCGATCTTCCCGGTCCTGTCCGGTGCCGGCGTGCCGCTGGTCGTCACCCTGCACGACTACGCCCTGGCCTGCCCGAACGGCGTCTACTACCGGTTCGACCGGGGGGAGCCCTGCGGCCTCGCGCCCCTGTCGGCCGCCTGCCTCGCGGCCCCCTGTGACCCGCGCAGCCGCGCCCACAAGCTCGTGCGCGTCGCCCGCGCCGCGGTGCTGCGGCAGGTGACCCGGCGGCGCCCGCTCCATGTCGTCCATGTCTGCGACGCCAGCCAGCGGCGGCTCGGCGACCTGCTCGCCGGCTACGCCGTCACCCACCACCGAATCGACAATCCCGTCCGGATCGCGGACGGGCCGCCGGCCGAGCCGGGGCGCGGCGACGCCATCGCGTATGTCGGCCGCCTGACGCGGGAGAAGGGCGCCGACCTCGTGGCCGACGCCGCCCGGGCCGCCGGCCTGCCCGCCCTGTTCATCGGTGCGGGCCCCCTGGAGGCGGAGCTGCGCGCCCGGGACGGGGTCACGGTGGTCGGGTGGCAGAGCCCCGAGCGGGTCTGGCAGATCCTGCGGTCCCGCGCCCGGGCGCTGGCTGCGCCGTCGCGCTGGTACGAGACCGGGCCGCTCACCGTCTACGAGGCGCTGGCGGCCGGGATCCCGGTGGTCGCCTCCGACCGGTCGGGCGCCGCCGAGAAGGTCCGGCACGGTCGGACCGGCTTCGTGGTCGCCCCGGAGGTCGGGCCATTGGCGGCGGCCTTCACGGCCCTGCGCGACGATGCCCTGGCCGCCGCCCTCGGCGCGGAGGCCCACAGCGTGTCCCGCGACGCGCCGATGGATCTGGAAGCCCACGCGAGGGCACTCCGGGCGCTCTATGCAGTGCTGCCGGCCGCGCCGGCTGGTGCAATGCAACATCGGGATCGGCTGGCGGTCGCATCCCGGTCCTGAAGCGGAGCAGGATTACTGGCATGCCAGAAGTCTTCCCAATCCCTTCGCGACCCTCTAGACAAAGTGAGAGATTTTTGTAAACCGGCTCGCCACCAGAATCAGCTATCGAAAACGCCTCGCTGAGACGGCAGATTTTGATTCCTTGCTGCTGTGGCGTCGGATCCCTGGTCCGATGACTGCCCGAGATCATCGATTCGGCATTTTATCGGTCCTCGCGTGCCGGCCGCCCCCGGGCATGCACTTGACTTCTTGTTGCACTGCAACATATAGAGGTGCGTCAACGCGGACGCATCCGGCGTCCCGCTCCAAAAATCCTGCTGGAGACATCGATGCAGACCCCGAACTTCGAGATCCCGACCGAAATGCGCGACTTCGCCGAGAAGAGTGTCGATCAGGCCCGGAACGCCGTCGGCACCATGATGGCCAACGCCGTCAAGGCGGCCGAGCAGGTCCAGGCTTCGGGCCAGACCTTCCAGTCGACCCTCAGCGCCGCGGTCGTGAAGGGCTTCGATCACGCCCAGACCAACGCCAACGCGACCTTCGACTTCGCCCAGAAGCTCGTGCGCACGAAGGACCTCCGCGAGGCGTTCGAGCTGCAGTCCGAGTTCGTCCGCAGCCAGTTCGCCGCGCTCCAGGCCCAGGCCAAGGATTACGGCGCCCTCGCCCAGAACGCCGTCGCCCGCTGAGGCCGGCCTTCCGGTCCCCGATCCTGGCGGTCGGGGACGCATTCCGGGATCCGGGCGGCCGATCGGGGCCGGCCGGTTCCCACTGATCCGACACCCGGGCATCACGGGTCCGGCGCCGACACGGCGGGCGGGCCGGCCGCGCACGAATCTCCGGCCGCCGCTCCGTCAGGATGGCTGAAGCCGACAGGAGGAGATCGCGCGATGGGAAAACCGCGTCGACCGAGAGCAAGCCGTTCCACCTGGGAGCCGAAGCCGCCTCAGGAGGCGGACGCGCCGGCCCCGGCCGAGAACCACGCTGAGGATTCCGCGATCGAGACGGCCGCTGTTCCCGCCGTCGCGGGCGGCACGCCGGCAGCGGCCCTAGACCCCCTTCCGGCGACCGCGCTTATCCCGGAGGCGGCCGAACCGCAGGTCGGGCCAGCCGTCGGGCCAGCTTTGGAAATGCTCGCGGCGACCGCAGCGGCGATCCCGGAGGTCACGCCCGCCGGCGAGGCCGCGGCGGTGATCGTCCGCGCCCCGGCCGCGGCACCGGAGGCCTCCGGCGTCGCGGAGCCGAACCGAATCGCCTTTTCCCCCGACCGGCTCGACGTCGTCGAGATCGGCTCGACCATCGCCCGCTACATGCGGGGCGAGGGCGAGGCTGCCCTCGCGCATCTGCGCGCCCTCTCGGGCGCCCGCACGCCCGCCGACCTGATCCGCCTGCAGGTCGGTGAGGTCCAGCGCGCCGCCGACGCCTCCCTGACCTGCTGGGTCACGGTGGTCGGCAAGGCGAGCCGCGTCGTCGCGTTCCGTTGATCCGGCGCGCCGAGGGCGGCGTCGGCGATTGTCGCATCCCCGCAACAAAGGCGGCCGGATCGAACCGGCCGCGGCAAGAGTCCGTTAACCAGGTCCGTCCCATGCCGTAACGGAGGGTACGGGAAATGATGCCGGACCGATGCCGAGC
The DNA here is from genome assembly GCF_017833295.1 of Methylobacterium sp. PvR107. Classification (NCBI taxonomy): domain Bacteria; kingdom Pseudomonadati; phylum Pseudomonadota; class Alphaproteobacteria; order Hyphomicrobiales; family Methylobacteriaceae; genus Methylobacterium; species Methylobacterium sp. PvR107. Next base: position 3,349,965 of record NZ_JAFIBW010000001.1, on the reverse strand, counting down.
TGTGCGCGCCTGATCCGTTCCGCCTGTCTCAGCCTCGCCGTCGCGCTGTCCGCGGCGTCGGCGGGCGCGCCGGTCGTCGCGCAGAACGGCGACAAGCCGGCCGTGGCCATCGGAGCCGACCTCGCGACTCAGGCCGGCACCACGCGCCTGACCCTGACCCTCTCGCGCGCGGTCGAGGCCCGCGGCTTCGTGATGGAGCGGCCCGACCGGGCGGTGATCGACCTGCCGGAGGTCAACTTCCAGCTCGAATCCGGCACCGGGAGCCGCCGCGACGGCCTCGTGCAATCCTTCCGCTACGGCCTGTTCGCCCCCGGGCGCTCCCGCATCGTCATCGATCTCGCCTCGCCCGCCACGGTCGGCAAGATCGAGACGGCGACCCGTCCCCGGGACGGCGCCGTGCTGCTCACGATCCCGCTGCAGCGCGCCGACCGCGACGCGTTCCGCAAGGCGGCCGCCGCCGCCGATCCCGCCCCCGCCCAGGCCCGGACCGCCGCGCCCGAACCCACCGATCAGCGCCCGCTGATCATGGTCGATGCCGGCCATGGCGGCACCGATCCCGGCGCGATCGCGGTGGGCGGCGTGTTCGAGAAGGACATCGTGTTCGGCTTCGCCCAGGCGCTGGTCGAGAAGCTGCAGGCCGGCGGCCGCTACCGGGTCCGGATGACCCGCGACCGGGACGTGTTCGTGCCGCTGGCCGAGCGCGTGCGCCTCGCCCGCGAGGCCAAGGCCGACCTGTTCGTGTCGATCCACGCCGATTCGATCTCGGCGGCGCCGCAGGTGCGTGGCGCCACGATCTACACCAATTCCGAGAAGGCCACGGACGCCGAATCCGCCAAGCTTGCCGAGCGCGAGAACCGGGCCGACGCCGCCGCCGGCGCCGATTCCGCCGAGGCGCCGCCCGATATCGTCGACATCCTGCAGGAGCTGACCCTGCGCGAGACCCGCGGCTTCTCGTCGGGCTTCGCCCGCACGCTGATGGGCCAGCTCGGCCCGGTGATGGAGATGAGCGCCAAGCCCCACCGCGAGGCGCGCTTCGTGGTTCTGCGCTCGCCCGACGTGCCGAGCGTGCTGGTGGAGCTGGGTTATCTCTCCAGCAAGCGCGACCTGGAGATGCTGCAATCGCCGGATTGGCGGGCCGGCGTCACCGGCTCCATGGCCAAGGCGATCGACCTGTTCTTCACCAACCGCGCCACGCTGGGCCGACCGACGGGGACGCGCCGCTCGGCCGCCGTCGCCCCAGTTTTACCATAGAGTGAGTGTCGATACGGGGCATCCGAACGCCCCGTCGCACCGCCGCTGAACCGGCATTCCGAGGGGGCCTGACGGGACCATCCGGGGGCCGACCGCATCGAGAGCGGACGTAACGCGCCGGGTTAAGCCGATCCCGGCATGCGGCCGGGGGCCAGCGACGAGCGGAATACCGGATGCGTCTGATCCTTCGTTTCTTCGGGATCCTGTTCAGCGCCGCGGCGGTGCTGTTCGTGGTCGGGGCGGCGGTCGGCGGCTACTTCTACTGGAAGTACAGCCAGGACCTGCCGGACCACGCGGCGCTCGCCAATTACGAGCCGCCGGTGATGACCCGCGTCCACGCGGCCGACGGCTCGCTGCTCGCCGAATACGCCCGCGAGCGCCGGCTGTACCTGCCGATCCAGGCGATGCCGAAGATCGTCGTGGCCGCCTTCCTGTCGGCCGAGGACAAGAATTTCTACAAGCACGGCGGCATCGATCCCGAGGGGATCGTGCGCGCCTTCCTGACCAACGCCAAGTCGGGCAAGCGCCAGGGCGCCTCGACCATCACCCAGCAGGTCGCCAAGAACTTCCTGCTCTCGGCGGAGCAGACCTACGACCGCAAGATCAAGGAGGCGCTGGTGGCGCTCCGCATCGAGGCGGCCTACTCGAAGGACAAGATCCTCGAGCTCTACCTCAACGAGATCTTTCTGGGTACGATCGTCCCGGGCCGCAACCTGCACGGCGTGGCCGCGGCGGCGCTGGATTACTTCGGCAAGTCGGTCCACGAGCTGACCATCAACGAGGCGGCCTACCTCGCCGCCCTGCCGAAGGGGCCGAACAACTACCACCCTTACCGCAAGACCCAGGCGGCCCTCGACCGCCGCAACGAGATCATCCGCCTGATGGCGGAGAACGGCTACATCACCCGCGAGGAGGCGGATTCCGCCAAGAAGATGCCGCTCGGCGTCAACCCGCGCGTCGCCTTCCCGAACGCCGCCAACGCCAACTACTTCACCGAAGAAGTCCGCCGCGAGATCTCCGAGCGCTACGGCGAGAAGAAGCTCTACGAGGGCGGCCTGTCGGTGCGCGCCACCCTCGACCCGAAGATGCAGGCTCTCGCCCGCAAGGCGCTGGTCGACGGCCTCGTGCGCTACGATCAGGCCCATGGCTGGCGCGGTCCGGTCACCAAGGTCGACCTGACCGGGCGCGACTGGGGCATGGCGGCGGCCGAGGTCCCGGCGCTCGGCGACGTGGCGCCCTGGCGTCTCGCCGTGGTGCTGGGCAATGGCGGCGGCGGCGTGCAGGTCGGCCTGCAGCCCAAGCGCGAGGCCTCCGGCCAGGTCGGCAAGGATCGCGAGACCGGCGTGATCCCCCCCGACGGCATGCGCTGGGCCGGTCGCGCCAACCTCCAGGCCGGCGACATGGTCTATGTCGAGGCGATGGAGGGCGGCCGCGGCCAGTTCCGCCTGCGCCAGAAGCCCGAGGTCTCCGGCGCCATCGTGGCCATGGACCCGAATACGGGCCGCGTCCACGCCATGGTCGGCGGCTTCTCGTACGACGAATCCGAGTTCAACCGCGCCACCCAGGCGATGCGCCAGCCCGGCTCCTCGTTCAAGCCGATCGTCTACTCGGCGGCGTTGGACAACGGCTACACCCCCGCCTCGATCGTGCAGGATTCGCCGATCACCATCGAGGCCGGCCCCGGCCAGGAGGCCTGGACGCCCTCGAACTACGACGGCAAGTCCGGCGGCCCGCACACCCTGCGCTACGGCATCGAGCACTCGAAGAACCTGATGACGGTTCGGCTCGCCAAGGATGTCGGCATGCCGCTCATCGCCGAGTACGCCCGCCGGTTCGGCGTCTACGACGACATGCTGCCGGTGCTGCCGATGTCGCTGGGCGCGGGCGAGACCACGGTCATGCGCATGGTCACCGCCTACTCGATGCTGGCCAATGGCGGCCGGCGCATCCGCCCGACCCTGATCGACCGGATCCAGGACCGCATCGGCGAAACGATCTACCGCCACGACAACCGCAAGTGCATCGGCTGCGACGCCGAGAAATGGTCCGGCCAGGACGAGCCGAAGCTGGTGGACGATTCCGAGCAGGTCCTCGACCCGCTGACCGCCTACCAGATGGTCTCGATCATGGAGGGCGTGGTCCAGCGCGGCACCGCCACGATCCTGAAGCAGATCGGCAAGCCGCTCGCCGGCAAGACCGGCACCACCAACGATGCCAAGGACGCGTGGTTCGTGGGCTTCTCGCCGGATCTGGCGGTCGGCATCTATATCGGCTTCGACAAGCCGCGCTCGCTGGGCGACCGCGCCACCGGCGGCGGGCTCGCCGCGCCGATCGCCCTCGAGTTCCTGAAGACGGCCCTCAAGGACAAGCCGCCGACGCCGTTCCGCGTGCCCCCGGGGATCAAGCTGATCCGCGTCAACCTCGGCAGCGGCACCCGCGCCGGCTCGGGCGAGGGCGCCGGGACGATCCTGGAGGCGTTCAAGCCCGGCACAGCGCCGCCGGATTCCTACGTGGCGCCCTCGAACCGGGAGGGTCCGCCGCCTGCAGCCGCGGCGGTGCCGCCGGATGCGGACCGCGCCGCACAGGCCGGCGGATTGTACTGAGGGCGGTCCGGCGGCGCGGGTTCGGGATCGCGCGCCGGTCCCCTCCCATGGGGACTCGGATCGCCCGACATGTCGGGCCGTGGCGCGTAAGACCGTTTCCGGTCGACGCGCTCGACCTCGCCGTCCTCGCGCGCGGAGCGAAGCGATCCAGCTGGCGCCTCGCGGACAAAGCGCGCGCTGACCGGGGTCCCTTCGCTCCGCTCGTGACGACGGCGGGGCTATCGCACCCGAAGCGTTCCCATCGGAGGCCGTGCGAGGCCGGCTGAGGGCGCGTCCCTGCTCGGCGACGAGCCCCCGCCGACTTCCGGCGGCCTCGCGATCGAGCCGGGCTTGCGGTCACGACCGGTTCGGAGCCAGTCCGGAGTCTCCGGGCCTAAGTCGCGGGTCGCACGGGCGGGCGAGCTGGACGCAGGAGGGTTTTCCGGTCCGTCGCCCGCGCTCGTCACCGCTCTGTGGTCGCGGTCTCCGCCGCCGATCGCGAAGGCGGTTGGGGTTGCCGGCGCAGAGGAGCCGCCGTGCCGCTGTCCCCGTGGATCCCGGGATTGCCGCCCGTCCGGTTGCGGGACCGAACCTGCCGCGAGGCAGTGGCCCGGGACTCGGCGCCCGACACGCCTGTCGTTCAGCACGCCAAATGCAAACGCGCGCCGGAGCTTCGCCGCGGCGCGCGTCTGATATTGGTCTCAGGAGACAGGCCGTCCCGACCCGCGGCATCCGGCGGGTCGGAACGCGGGAAGGGTCCTCACGCCGCCAGCGCCAGCCCTTCGTCCTCCTCCGCCTGGGCGGCCATGAACTGCGCCCGGGCGAGTTCGGCGAAGCGGCCCCCCTCGGCCACCAGCTGGTCGAAGGTCCCGGCCTCGACGATCCGGCCCTCGTGGAACACCAGGATGCGGTCGGCGTCGCGGATCGTGGCGAGGCGGTGGGCGATCACAAACGTGGTCCGCCCCGCCATCACGGTCTCCAGCGCGCCCTGGAGCTTGCGCTCGGTGGCGGCGTCGAGCGCCGAGGTCGCCTCGTCGAGGATCAGGATCGGCGGGTTCTTCAGGAGCGCCCGGGCGATCGAGAGCCGCTGACGCTCGCCGCCCGAGAGCGACCGGCCGCGCTCGCCGATCACCGTGTCGAGCCCGTTGGCCTGGCGCGCCAGGAACGCGCTGGCCTGCGCCCGCTCCAGCGCGTCGAGCATCTCGGCGTCGGTGGCGTCGGGGCAGCCGACCTGCAGGTTCTCGCGGATCGAGCGGGCGAACAACATCGGCTCCTGGAACACCACGCCGATGTTGTGGCGCAGGGACGCGAGGCCGACGTCGCGGATGTCCATCCCGTCGATCCGGATCGAACCGGAGGCCGGATCGAAGCTGCGGTGCAGGAGGCCGAGCGTCGTCGACTTGCCGGAGCCGGTGGTGCCGACCAGGGCGATCGTCTCGCCGGGACGCGCCGTGAACGAGACGCCGTCGAGCGCCTGACGCCGGCCGTCGTACGAGAAGGCGACGTCGTCGAAGGTGACCGCACCCTCGAACCGCGCTACCTGCCGGGCGTGCGGCCGGTCGGCCACGGCCGGGACGGTGTCGTAGATCTCGAAGAACTCGGCGATCTTCGGGGCCTGCTGGAACAGGCCGTTGACGAAGCCGACCACGTGGTCGAGCCGGGCCACGAAGGCGGTGGCGAGGCTCATGAAGGCCACGACCTCGCCCACCGTGGTGGTGCCGGCCTGGTAGAGCCAGATGCCGGTGACGAAGATCGCCGTCATGGTGATGGTCGCGGAGGCGCGCGTCGCCACGTTGGCGAGCGCCCACCAGGACAGGACCGGGATCTGGGCGGCCAGCAGGTTGGTGATGATGCCGCGCATCGCGTCCTTCTCGGCCTTGGCGCGGGTGAAGGACTGGATCACCGCGACGTTGCCGAGCGCGTCCGAGGCGTGGGCGGCGAGCCCCGAATTGAATTCCTCGACCTGTCCCTGGAGCGTCTCGGTCCGGCGCATCACGAAGGTGGTGAGCGCCGTGAAGGCGAGAACCAGCACCACCAGGATCGAGCCGAGCTGCCAGTTGATGAACAGGGTCATCGGCAGGAGCACGCCGAGCGAGACCAGGGCGACGAGGTGGTCGCGGAAGAAGCCGAGCCACAGCCACGCCATCCCGTTGGTGCCCTCCAGCATCGCCTTCAAGACGCGGCCGGAATGGTTGGCCGAGTGGAAGGCGAGCGGCAGGTCGAGGACGTGCTCGAAGTAGCTTGCCATGGAGGACAGGCGGTTGCGGTGCGCGAGCCGGTCGGCGTGGAGCGCGATGAACACGCCCGCCGCGATGGTGAAGAAGCCGAACGCCACCCAGGCGGCGAGCAGGGGCAGCATCGTGCCCATGGCGTCGCCGCCGCGCTTGAGGTGGGTCAGCTGGTCGATGATCCGGCCCATCAGCAGGGGCTCGGCGAAGGCCGCCACCGCCAACACGACGTTGGTGGCGGCGAGCCCTATGGCCAGCCGCCGCTCCGCCGTCAGAAATCCCAGGACCCGCCCGTACAGACGAACCATCGTACCGCTCCGCCACCCCTGGCGCGGCCCGTGTGACCCGGGTCTCACGCCTTCACCGAGGAAATCTGCCCGGGCGACACCAGCGCCGGACCCGGGTCAAACCCCTCGTACGACAGGGCTATGCCAGCGCCCGCCTGAACGGGCGATGACGGGCCGGTACAGGCTCGAAACAGTCTCCTTTACGGTTCGTTCAGAAAGCTTTCCTGACCTTGTCGGCAACCGGCCGATCTGCGCCGAAGATGCAGATGGTGGCGGGCTCGATGCGCGACGCCTTCGGCGTCAACACGGACTCGAAATTGGCCGGCATCATCGAGTCCGAGGGCCTGCCGGCCGCCGACCACGTCAAGCACCTGCGCGACATCCCCCCGGAGCAGGCCACCGACCGGACGGCGCCGCCGAAATTCGACACGAGCAGCGCGTTCGGCCTGCCCGACACCGGCGCGCCGGAGAATTTCGGCCTCGCGGCCGCTTCCCTGCGGCAGGCGCTGCAGAGCCTGCCGGATTTCGCCGAATTGTCGAAGAACGTCGTGATGGCCCGGACCGAGCAGGGCCTCGCCGTGTCGAGCGTCGATCAGGACGGGCGCTCGATGTTCCCGGAGGGCTCGAGCCGCCGCAACGCGCACACACGGCGCCTGCTGGAGACGCTCGGCCCGGCGCTCCGCCAGATGCCGAACCGCATCGCCGTCACGGGCTGCACCGCGACCGACCGGCCGGCGCAGCGACCGGCGGCCCCGCCCTGGGAGCTGTCGGCGGGCCGCGCGGTCAGCGTCCGGGACATCCTGGCCGGCTCGGGCGTTCCGGACGACCGGTTCGCCCCGGTGGCCGGCAAGGCCGACACCGAGCCGATGTTCCCCGACACCCCCTCCAGGCCGGCCAACCGGCGCGTGACCGTGACCCTGCTCAAGGAGGCCCCGCCGGTCCCGAACGTCAGGGGGCTGCCGTGACGGCGCTCCTCGCCTACCGGGCGGTGAGCAGCGCCCAGTACACCTTGTACTTCGAGCCCGGCGCGTAGGCGGTGGCGATGCCCATTTTGCTCGCCCGGGGCGCCAGCATGGTGGCATCGTGCGGCGGGCTCTCCCGCCAGCCGGAGAACGCCTCGGCCAGGGTCTGGTAGCCGGCCGAGAGGTTGGCGTTCACGTCCGAATAGCCGAGCCGCTCCACCGCGCCCTTCACGGTCTGCGCCCGGCTCGGCCGGTCGGCCAGCGCCATGGCGGCCGCCTCGGCCTCCGCCAGCCGCTGCAATTCGGGATCCACCACCAGCGGCGGCGCGCCGCGGTTGCGGCGGTAGGACGAGATCATGTCGCGGGCCGCATCGACATCGATATGGGCGCTGTTGTTCGCGAGCGGCAGGTAGATACTCGGCAGCGCCGTGCTGCTCGGCGGCTGGGCGGCACAGCCGCCGAGCAGCGCCGCCGCCAGCGTGGCCGGGCCGCCCATCCGGAACCTGATTCCCATCCTGATCCGGCCGAGCCCGCGCCCCGCATGCCGACCGTCCCGATCGCGTCTCGTCACGACTGACCCATCCCTGCGACGGCCCTGCCGCCCCGGCGGCATATAGGGGCTGCCGCGCGGCCGTACATCGGACGGTTAGGGCTTCCTCAAAGGCCTTCCGTCTAAAATGGCACCCCGATGACGACCGAGCATTCCTTGGCCCTGGTGGACTCCCCACGCGACCGATCCGTCGGCGGGCGCGCCGACTTCTCGGCCGCAGCCGAAGCGGCCGCCGAAGCCGCGGCCGCGTGTGCCCTGCGGCGGACGATCATCCGCCAGCAGTCCGGCCTGCTGGCGCGTCACGAGCGCGCCCTGGCGGCCGCCGGAATGGGCCTGTGGTCCTGCCGCCTGCACGACGGCGCCCTCGACTGGTCCGGAGGCGTCCACGACCTGTTCGGCGTCGCCCGAGGCGCGGCGCTGCACCGGCCCCGGATCCTGGACCTCTACGAGCCGGCCTCGCGGCGCCTGCTGGACACGATCCGGCACCGGGCGATCGCCCGGAGCGGCGCCTTCGTGCTCGATGCCGAGATCCATGCCGGAGGCCGGCAACGCTGGATCCGGATCCGCGCCTCGGTCGAGACCACGGACGGGCGCCCCACCCGCCTCTTCGGAACCAAGCAGGACATCACCGAGGAGATCGCCCGGCTGGCCGAGCTGAGCCGGCGCGCCGAGCGCGACCCGCTCACCGGGCTGGCGAACCGCCGCGGCTTCGAGGCCCTGTTCGAGGCCGGGACGGCCGGCTCCGGTCCGGATCCCCTCGGCGCCCTGCTGCTGATCGACCTCGACAGGTTCAAGCCGGTCAACGACGTCCACGGCCACGCGGCCGGCGACCTGTGCCTCCGGCGCTCGGCCGCGCGGCTGGCCGCCGTTTGCCGGGACGCAGCGCTCGTGGCCCGCATCGGCGGCGACGAGTTCGCCGTGCTCCTGCGGGCGCCCGTCGCCCCGTCCGCGTTGGTCGCGTGCGGTCGGCGCATCGTCGCCGCCCTGAGCCGGCCGATCCCGTATCGCGGCCAGGGGCTGCTGATCGGCGCCTCCGTGGGGATCGCCGTCGGGATCTCCACGGGGTGCGGCGGCCGCGCCCAGCTGTTCGGCCGGGCGGACGCGGCGCTCTACGCCGCCAAGGATGCGGGCGGGAACACCGTCCGGGTCGCCCTCGGCGGCCGGTCAGGCGCCGGCGGTGCGGAGGCCGCGGTCGCGCTGGGGCCGGGCTGAGTCGCCGCCCTCGGAGGCCGGCGCCGCAATCCCGAAGCGGCTGGCGATCTCGCCCATGGCGCTCTGCATCGTGTCGAGACCCTGCACGGTGACGATGCTGGAGCCGGGCCCGAGCGGCGGGATGAAGCCCGCCCCCGACAGGGTCGCGAACACCGCGAAGTTCAGGTCGGTCAGCACCTTCTGGCCGAGGCTGACGTCGGTGATCCAGACCAGCAGCTCGAATTCCAGGAAGGGGTCGCCGATCTTCTTGAACACCACCCGGGGCGCGGGATCCTTGAGCACGTCGGCATGCGCTTGCGCGCAGGCCGTGATCATCTCGGCGGCGCGTACCGGATCCTGGTTGCGCAGGACGCTGACCGTGATGCTCACCCGCCCCGAGCGGTCGCCCCGCACCCGGTTCTTGACCACCCCGGAGATCAGGTTCGAGTTCGGCACGATCACGGCCGAGCGGTCGAAGGTCTGGATCTCGGTGGACCGGACCGAGATCCGCTTCACGATGCCCTCGGAATCGCCGATCACCACCTGGTCGCCGACCCGGATCGGGCGCTCCCACAGGAGCAGCAGGCCGGAGACGAAGTTGTTGACGATCGATTGGAGGCCGAAACCGATACCCACCGACAGGGCGCCGGCCACGATGGTGAGCTTCTCCAGGCTCAGGCCCAGATACGAGAAGGCGAGCGCCAGCGCGATCAGGAAGCCGCAATAGCCCGCCACCGTGGTGATCGAGTTGCGCAGGCCGGCGTCGAGATCGGTGGCCGGCAGGTAGGTGTTCTCCAGCCAGCGCTGCACGCCGCGGGTGATGAACACGCCGAGCACCAGGATGCCGATCCCGAGGGCGATGCTCGAGAGCGAGATCGTGACGTCGCCGACCTTGAAGCCGAAGAAGGCCTGCCGGACCGAGGAGAGGATGTCGGTGGAGTCGAGTCCCCAGGGCGCCAGAACCAGGACCGCCGCCGCCAGGAACAGGACGAGCCGGGTCGCGCCGGTCGCCAGGACCGAGATCTGGTTGAGCGAGCGCTTGCGCAGGCCGGTATTGGCCTGGAGCGTAGTGGCGAGCCGGGTCTCGTCGCTGAGCGCGCGGCCGACGAAGATGTCGACGCTCTGGACCAGCAGGTAGAGCAGCACGAGGACGGCCGCGTCCCAGATCAGCTGGTCGATCAGGAAGGCCGCGAAGGCGACGTAGCCGACCAGCGCGCCGAGCCCGATCAGCGCCACCGCGGCCCAGCCCAGGAGCCGCGCCGGCCCGCCGATGCCCGTGGTGGTCTTGGTCGGCACGTAGGGGCCGAAGCAGGCCTCCTCCTCCTGCTCGGTATCGGCGAAGCGGTGGAGGCCGACTGCGAGGATCAGCGCCGTGGCGACCGCCCCGAGGCCCCGCGTGGCGATGGAGATCGGCAGGGCCGCCGAGATCCCGGAATTCAACGCCTCCACGGACTTCACCACGGTGATCACCGTGGCGATGCCGACCGCGAGCCGGGTCAGGCGCGTGGCCGCCGCGTCGCCCACCGGGGCGGGGCGCCAGGCCGGCTTCTCGGGGCTGAGCAGCCCGTCGCACAGGGCCTCCACGAAGGCGATGAAGGCGAGGCCGCCGAGGATCGCGGCGGCGACCGGGAGCAGCCGCGACGGCAGCAGGTTGGTGGCGTCGAGGGCGTAGTAGACCGCGTAGGATCCGGCCACCGCCGGCACGGTGCCGAGCAGGATCACCCGCCAGGCGGCCAGCATCACGGCGCGCCGCGACGGATCGGCCTTGCCGGCGTCCCGGCGGGCGCCCTTGGGGGCGATGTTGCGCCGGCCGAAATACAGCGCGACCGAGATCCCGAAGGCGAGCCCCAGGAACAGCAGGTTGGCGAGGCTGCCGTTGCGGGAGAACAGCAGGCCGATGTCGGAGACCGCGCTCTGGAGCGCGCGCGTGTCCCGCGGCACGTCGGCCATCACCTTGGCCCAGAGGCCGGGGCCGGCCAGGGGCTGGGAGCGCTGGAACAGGTCGCGGGTGAAGGATTCGCGGCGGCGGTTCGAGACCCGGTCGACGATCTGGTCCCCCTGCACCACCAGGGAGCGGGCGAGGCGCTGGGTCTCGTCGATGCGCGTGACCGCGGCCTCGCGCTCGACGCGCTGCTCGGCGACGTCGGCGCTCTCCTGGGTGTCCTTCGGCTTCGGCCCGAGCTGGGCCAGCCGCTCGCGCGCGGCCTCGAGCGGCGCGTCGAGCCGCGTGACCAGGCCGCGGATCTCGTCGGTGACCGTGGCGGCGCTGTCGCGGATGGCCGTGAGGTCGGCCACCGTCAGGTCGGTATGCCCCAGCTGCTTCTCGCGGGCATCGAGCTCGGCCTTGGCGGCCTCGAGCTTGGCGCGCACGATCTTGAATTGCTCGGGAACCTCGGCCGGGGCGGACGCGTGCGGGGCGGCAGCGGTGTTGCCCTCCGGCTTCGCGTTGGGCGCCGTGTTGGGCGCCGTGTTGGGCGCCTTGCCGGGCGTCGTGGGGCCGGCGGCAGCCTTGGTCTCCGGCGCGGCCGGCGCGGCCGCCTGCGCGAGGGCTGGCCGCGAGGCGCCCGCAGGAATCCCGAGCACAGGAATCCCGAGCACCAGAGCGGCGAGTAGGGCGAGCGTGCGGGACGGGCGTGCGCCGTTCCGCGGCGTCCGGGCACGCGCTGGCGTACGGGGCATGGGCAACCTCTCGTCGGGTGCGCCGGACGCGCGGGCTGGTCCGGCATCGGCGAATCAGCGGCGATAGGGGACCGGGCGGGCCTCCTGGCGGCCGGGTGCTCTGGGCGAGCAATGGGGCGAAACATTGCTCCTGCACGGTTCGGGCCGGATTCGACGGCCGCCGGCCTGGCCCTGGGTGCGTCCTGTGGGTGCGTCCCTGGGCCCGCCCGGAAAAGCTTCACAAGGGTGTCACGCTGGGATTAGATGAACACCTGATGGACAGGGCCTTTTCGTCATTACGCGAAAGGGCACGGCCGGTGACAGCGCCGGCCCGGCCCGGCCGCGTTCCGGATGTGACCGCCCCGACTGGCGCCCCTGCGCGCCGGCCCGCAGCCCTGTTGCTCCCTCCGCCTCTCCCGCAAAGCCGACGCGTCGCGCGCCGGCCCGTCCTGCATCGGCCCCGGGCCGGTTCGGACGGGCCGGTGAGGCGGCGGCGTGGTCCCGCGCGTTATCCGCGTCAGAGATAGTCCGAAGAGTCGCGCCGATGATGGATCTCCAAACCCTCGTCCTCAACGCGGATTATCGGCCGCTCTCGTATAATCCGCTCTCCCTCTGGTCGTGGAAGGACGCGTTCACGGCCCTGTTCCTCGACCGCGTGACCCTGGTGGCGAGCTACGACGTCGAGGCCCGCTCGCCCTCGCGCTCCTTGCGGGTGCCGAGCGTGGTGGCGCTCAAGAACTACGTGGCCTTGGCCCGCAGCCCGGCCTTCACCCGCTACAACATCTACCTGCGCGACGGATTCAGCTGCCAGTATTGCGGCCTGCGGCTGCCCTCGGGCGGCCTGACCTTCGACCACGTGGTGCCGCGCTCCCGGGGCGGCCTGTCGAGCTGGGAGAACGTCGTGGCGGCCTGCTCGCCCTGCAACCTGCGCAAGGCGAACCGCACGCCGCACGAGGCCGACATGCCGCTGATGACCGAGCCGCGGCGGCCGACGCGCTACGAGCTGCACCACCGGCAGCCCGAGTTCGACCACCGCCAGTATCACCACACCTGGCTCGACTACCTGTACTGGGACAGCGAGCTGGAGAGCTGAGGCGGGGCCGCCGCGGCACTCACCAAGCCAGTCTCACCAAGCCGGCCCCCGGCGGGGCGGCTCGTTGTACATCGGGATGTTGTGGTTGCGCGGCAGGTAGCCCCGCACCAGCACGGGCGGCGGGACCACGGGAACGACCCGGACCGTGCTGCGGAAGCGGACCGGGCGCGGCCCGCGCCGGTCTCGAGGCCAATCCGCCGCGCCGGCGGGCTCGAGGAGCGGGCCGGCGACGAGCAGCAGGGCGGCGATGCAGGCGGCGCGTGAGATTGGCATGGGCAGGCTCCCGCCGAAGCACGGCATCAGAACTTGACCGCCGCGCCGCCGCGGACGGTGTTCAGGTTGACCTTGTGCCCGTCGAAGGCATTGAAGATCACGTACTGATACTCGGCGCGCAGCAAAATATTCGGCGTAATGGCGTACTCGATACCGGTGCCGGCCGAGAAACCGCCGACGACCTTCGTCTTGGTGCGGTTGAACACGTCCGGAGCGAGGAGCCCGACTTCCGGGTTGTTCGGGTCGAACGCGCTGTAGCCGTAACGTCCGACATAGGCCGGCTTAGAACCGTCCGCGATCGCCTGGTTCGCCTTGTAGGTCGCCTGGTCGTAGCCGGCCACCTGCACGGACACGCGGTCGGTAATCTGCGCCGAGCCGATCGCGAACCCGCCCGTCACGAAGGGAAGGAAGTTGCCGAACGCGTATCCCGCCCGGGCGCGCAGCGTGGCGTAATCGTCGAGCTTGGTGCTGGAGGTGCTCGCGAGGTGAACGTAGTTCACGAATCCGTCGCTGGTCACCATCTGCCGGCCGATGCTGTCGCGGACCGCTCCGCCCGAGCCGAAATGCGTGTAGTCGGCCTCGATCCCGAGGACGATCTCATCGAACTGCATGTTGTAGCCGGCCAGGGCGCCGAAGCTGGTTCCGTTCACCCGCTGGCTGGCGTTCGACGACAGCAGGGTGGAGACACGGAACTGGCTCTCGACCGTGGTCTGGCGCAGATCGTTGGCGACGATGGGCTGGGCGGTGTTTCCGAAGCCCAGGCTGGTCGAGGTGAAGCCGCCGTGGCCGCCGACATAGAAGCCGCTCCAGTCGATCACCGGGACCGGCGCCGCGACCGGGTCGTACTCGGCGCCGCGCAGGTAATCGTAATCCAGATCGGCGGCTCGGGCGGTGGTCACGCCGCAGAGACCGAGAACCGCCAGCAGCGGAAAGGTGACGGTACGCATCGGGATCGTCCTGGGACTGAAGAGATGGACGGCGGATCGAGCCTCGATTGATTGGTAGATGAGTAACCTTAATTGTCCGTTGCTAACCTAGTGGTGCGAGTCTAACGCTTGGTGCCCGCGTTTGGCGGCCTGGATGATGCGATCCGGGTCTGCGGTCCAGACAAAGGGCTTCGGTTCCCCATTGCTCTCGGCGATGAAGCGTTTGATGGCGGCCTGGACCTCGACCAGTGATCGGAACATGCCCCGTCGCAGCCGGCGCTTCGCGAGCTTGGCGAAGAAGCCCTCGACGGCGTTGAGCCAGGAGGCGGAGGTGGGGGTGAAATGGAAGGTCCAGCGCGGGTGTCGGTCGAGCCAGGAGCGGACCTTCGGGTGCTTGTGGACGGCGTAGTTGTCCAAGATCGCGTGGACGACCTTTCCGGCCGGGACCGCCGCCTCGACTGTGTTGAGAAAGCGGATGAACTCCTGGTGCCGGTGACGCTGCATGCAGCGGCCGATCACCTTGCCCTCCAGGACGTCCAGAGCGGCAAACAAGGTCGTCGTGCCGTGGCGCTTGTAGTCATGGGTGTGCGTCGTCGGCTGACCCGGCTTCATGGGCAGCGGGGCCTGCGTGCGAGCGAGTGCCTGGATCTGCGACTTCTCGTCGACAGAGAGCACCACGGCATGGGCCGGTGGATCGACGTAGAGCCCGACCACATCGCGCAATTTGGCGGCGAAGGCCGGGTCGGTGGAGAGCTTGAACTGCCGTACCCGGTGCGGCTGCAGGCCGTGCCCGCGCCAGATCCGCTGCACGGACGAGACGCTGACGGATGCGGCCTTGGCCATGGCAGCCGCTGTCCAATGCGTGGTCTCGCCGGGTGGCTCTCCTTGCGTCAGGGCCACCACGCGCGCTGCGACCTCCGGGCCTAGCGGTGGGATGCGCGCTGGCCGTGTCTTGTCTCGAAGGAGCCCACCAATGCCCTCCTGTGCGAAGCGCTCCTGCCAGCGCCAGACTGCGGTCTTGGACACGCCCGCCGCGCGCATGATCGCGTGAGTGCCAAGGCCATCGGCGCTCAGCAACACGATGCGGGCGCGCCAGACATGCTTCTGCGGCGTGTTGCGGTCCGCCACGAGGGCGTCGAGCTGAAGGCGATCCGAGGCAGAGAGCGTGAAGGAGATGCCGCTACGCATCCCGCCAGACTCGCAGGGCACAGCGCAAAACGAAACCCCGGACGGACTCAACCGTCAGAGTTCAACCACTAGATTCCCCAGTCCCGATCCGACCATTCTGGTCTTGGTGCGTGTCAACGGCGGCGCACTTGGCACCCGCGACAGGCCGGAAAGCCCGGCGGGCAGCGCCCGCAACGCGAAACGGCGCGGAGGATCTCCGCGCCGTCGTCAGGCTCACCAGATGGGTCAGGTTCGGTGCGCGATCAGTACTTGCGCACCAGCGGGCCGGGAATCGGCTCCGGCATCAGCGGCGGCAGCGGGGCCGCGACGACGCCGCCGAGGTAGTAGCGCAGGCCGATCTTCACGTCGTGCGCCTCGATGTCCTTCACCTTGATCGCCTGCAGGCTGCCGGTGCAGCAGGGCTCGAAGCCCGCGCCGGTCTGCGCCTTGCCGAGGTTCAGGTAGCGGTAGGCCAGCTCGATCTTGAACGCGTCTGTGACGTTGTAGGCGAGACCGGCATGGAGCGCCCAGGCGAAGCTGCCGGAGGTCTTGTCCTTGTAGAACTTGGTGCTGCTGTTGGTGTTGTAGACCGCGTTGCCGTTGGCGTCGTAGACGGGCCCGTAATTGTAGGAGGGATGTCCGCATCCGCAATCGTAGATCGGGTTGCCGTAATCGTAGCCGTAGGTCGGGCTGGTGAACTGCTGGTTGGTCGAGTAGGACGAGACGTGGTTGAAAGCGTAGCCGACGCCGCCGCCGATGAACGGCGTGATGCCGTACCACGTGCCGAGATCGAAATACGCGTTGGCCAGCACCACCGCGGAGTCGAAGTGGCCGCTCGACTTGTTCACGCCGTGCGACCCGAGGCCGTCATCGAAATCGGGGCCGCGGTAATACTCGCTGCCGCGCAGGCCGGTGGCGTAGCGGTACTCACCGGTGACGTCGCCGCGGAAGAACGGGGTGAACTGGTAGCCGACGCCGACCCCCGCGAAACCGCCGCTGCCGACCTCGTTGCCGAAGGACCGGTTGGATTCGGAATAGCCGGTGTAGTCGTAGGCCTCGCTGTACTTCGGACGGGTGTAGATGCTCGCGCCCACGTCGCCGCGCAGGTACCAGCCGCCACCGACCTCGATCGGCGGGGGCGGCGGTGGCGGGGGCGGCGGCGGCAGTAGATCCGCGGCGGCGGCGAGGCAGGGCGCACCGACGCTCGCCACGAGCGTCAGGCTACGCACCAAAGCGTTCAGCTTGGAGCGGGCCATGGGAATTCCTTCACTGGACACGTGAGCCGGACGCTCCGCGTGCGGTCTCGGGGGTACGGGTGAAGGATGAAAGCAACGTCTTAAATCTGGCTTAACGTTAAATGTTAGGCTTGCGCATTCCCGTCAGCCACGGGGATCCCAGATCTTCAAATTCTACTTGTCTCCGTGGCCATGCTTCGCCATGGACGCGCCCGATAACTGCCGCGGAGAAGCAGCCATGAGCGACGCGGCCGACGCCGTCCCGGTCGAGTGGCGACCGCCAGCCGACCATCCACGTGCGTCCGGTTGAGGCGCCGATGCTCCCCGAGGAGGTGCGCATCCTGGCGCTGATGCTGCCGGAGACCGTGGCGGGTGCCCATAGCGGAAACCCGGATTTCCGCGTCGGCGGCCGGGTGCTGGCGACCCTGTGGGTCGAGGAGGCGCGGCTGGTGGTGCGGCTGTCGCCCGACGATCAGGCAGCCCTGTGCGCGGCCGAGCCGGACCTGTTCACGCCGCTGGACGGCGCCTGGGGCCGCCGCGGCTGGACCAATCTCGATCTCGACCTCTGCGCGGAGGAAACCCTGCGGGCAGCCCTGCTGGCGGCGTGGCGGATGACGGCGCCGGCGGAACTCCGCGCCGCCTACGACCGCGCCTGACCGGTCAGGCCGCGGCCCGGGTGACGGCGTCGACCACCTCGTCGACCACCGCGTTGACGAGGCCACGATCGTCGCCCTCGGCCATCACGCGGATCACCGGCTCGGTGCCCGAGGGGCGGATGACCAGGCGGCCGGTATTGCCGAGCCGCTCGCGGGCGTGCTCGATGGCGCTGACCACGCTGTCCTGCCGCAGGGGCTCGCCGGCCTTGTAGCGGACGTTCTTGAGGATCTGCGGCAGCGGGTCGAAGCAGTGGCAGACCTCGCTCACCGGCCGGTTCTGCCGCTGCACCACGCTGAGGAGCTGGAGCGCCGCCACCAAGCCGTCGCCCGTCGTCGTGTAGTCCGACATGATGATGTGGCCGGATTGCTCGCCGCCGAGATTGTAGCCGTGCTGGCGCATGTGCTCGAGGACGTAGCGGTCGCCCACCGCGGTGCGGGCGAGCGTCAGGCCGAGGCCGCCGAGATAGCGCTCCAGGCCGAGATTGGACATGATCGTGGCGACCACGCCCGGCTGGGTGAGGCGCTCGTCCTCCTGCCAGGAGCGGGCCACGACGGCCATGAGCTGGTCGCCGTCGACCACCTGGCCCTTCTCGTCGACGATCAGCACCCGGTCGGCATCGCCATCGAGCGCGATGCCGATATCGGCCCGGCGCTCGCGCACCTTGTCGATGAGGGCCGCCGGCGCGGTCGAGCCGACATCGCGGTTGATGTTGAACCCGTCCGGCTCGGTGCCGATCGCGATGACCTCGGCGCCGAGTTCCCAGAGGGTCTCGGGGGCGACCCGATAGGCGGCGCCGTTGGCGCAATCGACCACGACGCGCAGGCCGTCCAGGGTCACCTGCCGCGGCAGGGTACGCTTGGCGAATTCCACGTAGCGGGCATGCACGCTCTCGATGCGCTTGGCCCGGCCGAGATCCTGGGAGCCGGACAGGCGCTTGTGCATGTCGGCGTCGATCAGCCCCTCGATCTCGCGCTCGATCGCGTCGTTGAGCTTGAAGCCGTCGGGCCCGAACAGCTTGATGCCGTTGTCCTCGAACGGGTTGTGCGAGGCCGAGATCATCACGCCGAGATCGGCCCGCATGGAGCGGGTCAGCATCGCCACGGCGGGCGTCGGCACGGGGCCGAGGAGCAGGACGTCCATGCCCACCGAGGTGAAGCCCGCCACGAGCGCGGTCTCGATCATGTAGCCGGAGAGGCGGGTGTCCTTGCCGATCACCACCCGGTGGCGATGGTCGCCGCGCTGGAACACGAGGCCGGCGGCCTGCCCGACCTTGAGGGCGAGTTCGGGCGTGATCACCCCGTTGGCCCGACCCCGGATGCCGTCGGTTCCGAAATACTTGCGCACCATGACGTCTCCGGGGCCCTGACGAAGGCCGGACCAGACTTAGCAGATCGCGGCCGGGTCCGGGGGCGGACGCCGTGCCGTGGTGAATCGGTTGCTCCGCGACAAAGGCGGTCGAAATACGGCGGGGGCCGATGCCGCGCTACAGGATCCTCGGCAATGACGCGGCGACGAGGATGACGCCCGAGCCCGTCAGGAGCGTCAGGACCAGCTTGCGGAACCCGGCCTCGCTGATGCCGACATAGGCCCGGGTGCCGAGCAGCGTCGGCACCAGCATGGCGGGCAGCACCACGGCCAGCATCGGAAGCATCGGCCGGGTGACCAGGCCGGTGGCAAGGTAGGAGATCATCGTCACGGTCAGCATCGCGAGATTGAAGTTCTGGATGATCGTGCGCTGCACGTCGCGCTCGTAGCGGCGCAGGGTGCACCACAGGGTCGGGAGCACGCCCGTGAAGCCGCCCAGGCCGCCCATCATGCCGCCGGCGAGGCCGACCGCGGCATCCGCGATCCGGCCCCCGGCCGTGATCCGCGGCAGGTCCCGGGCGAGCAGCATCAGCGGGCACCAGACCATCAGCAGGAGGCCCAGCAGCGCCTTGAACCAATCCGCGTCGAGGCGCGGCAGCAGCAGCACCCCGAGCGGGATCCCGGCGAGGCCGCCGAGCACGAACGGTGCGATGCGGCCGAGATCGAGCCCGCGCCGGACCGTGACGGCGGCCACCACCTGCCCGGCCAGGCCGCCGGAGACGGCCAGCACGGCGGCGAGCTTCGGGTCGATCACCCAGGCCCAGAACGACAGCGCCACCAGCCCGAAGGCGAAACCCGACAGGCCCTGCACGAAGCCGGCGACGCCGGCGCCGAGGGCGACGACGAGATAGGTCGAGACCGGCATGGGGGCTTTTGCGGCGCTGCGTAGGGGCCCTGTCTTTCCGATTCGAGGGGGGACGCCGAGCCTCCAGCCAAGCCGCCAGCCCCGTTTCGCCGACAGGGGATCCGGATTGTCACGCGAAACGCGACGCGCCCTCCTCCCTCTGCGGGGGAGGGAGAGACGCGTCGAATTCTGCGAATGTTATCGAAACCCCTGCATATCCGACCACGAAAAAGGGCGCCTCGCGGCGCCCTTCCGATGGTCTGTCCCGAGGGCTCAGGCCTGCGGCTGCGGCTCCAGGCCGCCGTCGCTCTCCTTCGGCCGACCGCGGCCCGCCGAGGGAACCGACGAGCCCCGGGCCGGGGTCGGCGGCACGTCGCCGCCGTCGCGGAGCGGGGGCTGGCCCTTAAGCAGGTTGCGGATCTCCTCGCCCGAGAGGGTCTCGTATTCGAGGAGCCCCTGCGCCAGGGCTTCCAGATCGTCCTTGCGCTCGGCGAGGATGCGGCGCGCCTCCTCCAGGCCGGTCTCCACGAGACGGCGCACCTCGGCGTCGATCTTCTGAGCGGTCGATTCCGAGACCGATTGCTGCCGGCCCATCGACATGCCGAGGAAGACCTCGTCGTTGTTGTCGCCATACGCGACGGTGCCGAGCTCGGGGCTGAAGCCCCAGCGGGTCACCATCATCTTGGCCAGCCGCGTCGCCTGCTCGATGTCCGACTGCGCGCCCGAGGTCACCTTGTCCCGACCGAAGGTCATCTCCTCGGCGATGCGGCCACCCATCATGATCGCCAGCCGCGAGGTCATCTGCTCGAAGCTCATGGAGAGCTTGTCGCGCTCCGGCAGCTGCATGACCATGCCGAGCGCCCGGCCGCGGGGAATGATGGTCGCCTTGTGCACCGGGTCGGTGGCGGGGACGTTCAGCGCCACGATGGCGTGGCCGCCCTCGTGGTAGGCGGTGAGCCGCTTCTCGTCCTCGGTCATCACCAGGGTGCGCCGCTCGGCGCCCATCATGACCTTGTCCTTGGCGTCCTCGAACTCGTGCATCGTCACGATGCGCTTGCCGCGGCGGGCCGCCAGCAGGGCCGACTCGTTCACCAGGTTCATCAGGTCGGCGCCCGAGAAGCCCGGGGTGCCGCGCGCGATGGTCTTCAGGTCGACGTCGGGGGCCAGCGGCACCTTGCGGACGTGAACGCGCAGGATGCGCTCGCGGCCGGTCACATCCGGGTTCGGCACCATGATCTGGCGGTCGAACCGGCCGGGGCGCAGCAGCGCCGGATCGAGCACGTCGGGGCGGTTGGTCGCCGCGATGATGATCACGCCCTCGTTGGCCTCGAACCCGTCCATCTCCACGAGGAGCTGGTTCAGGGTCTGCTCGCGCTCGTCGTTGCCGCCGCCGAGGCCGGCGCCGCGATGGCGGCCGACCGCGTCGATCTCGTCGATGAAGATGATGCAGGGCGCGTTCTTCTTGGCCTGCTCGAACATGTCGCGCACGCGGCTGGCGCCGACGCCCACGAACATCTCGACGAAGTCGGAGCCCGAGATCGTGAAGAACGGCACGTTGGCCTCACCGGCGACCGCCCGGGCGATCAGGGTCTTACCGGTGCCGGGCGGGCCGACGAGCAGCACGCCGCGCGGGATCCGGCCGCCGAGACGCTGGAATTTCTGGGGGTCGCGCAGGAACTCGACGATCTCCTGGAGATCCTCTTTCGCCTCTTCCACGCCGGCGACGTCGTCGAAGCTGACACGCCCGTGGGCTTCGTTCAGGAGCTTGGCCTTCGACTTGCCGAAGCCCATGGCGCGTCCGGCGCCGGACTGCATCTGGCGCGAGAGGAAGATCCAGGCGCCGATGAAGACGAGGATCGGCAGCCAGCTCACGAGCAGCTGGATGAACCAGGGGGTGTTGTCGGACGGCGGACGGGCGGTGATCTGCACGCCCTTGCCCTGGAGCTTGGAGACCAGGCTCGGGTCGTTGGGCGCGTAGCTGGTGAAGTTGCCGCCGCCGACATAGGTGCCGGACACGTCCTGCCCGGAAATCACCACGGACTGGATCTTGCCGGCATCGGCGTCGTTGAGGAGCTGGCTGTAGGCGATCTCGCTGCCGCCGCCCCGGTGCCCCGGGTTCTGGAACAGGGTGACCAGGGCCAGCACCAGCAGGAAGATGACGACCCACAAGGCAAAGTTGCGAAAATTCGGGTTCATCGATCAATCCTTGGCGTGTGCGACCCCCAAGACGGACATGCCACGCGGCTGTTCCGGTCCATCCGTGCACACCTCGCCAATGTAGGCGGGGGTGTCTCCGTTGCCAAGTAATTCGGGAACCCCTGCGGCGAGGGCAGCACCCGCCGCCCTGCGGCGGCGCGGCGGAGCGGGGGCGAGGCTCACGGTCCCGTCGGCCTCCGCGGCGACCAGAAGCCCCGCCAGGGTGCGCCGGACCGGCACGCCGCGACGCAGGGCCGGCAGCAGCGATTCGAGGACCAGCGCCTCGAGGCGTTCGAGCCGGCGCGGCGCTCCGCCGGCCCGGCTCAGGGCGAGATCGATGCAGCGCAGGGCCACGGCGTCCGGCAGCGCCGCCAGGGCGGCACCCTCGAGGCAGAGGATCGCACCCCCCGGCGCGCCGGGCCGCCGAGCGGTGTCGAAGGCCCGCTCCGCCGCGCTCCGGAGCGCGGCCTCGTCGCGGGCGGCGCGCTCGGCCAGACGGGCGAGGCGCGCCGGGGTCAGGCCCTCGCGCTCCAGGGCCGGCCAGGACGCGCGCAGCCGCGCCCGGGCGAAACGGGGATTCGCGTTGGCGGGATCGTGCAGATACGGAATGCCGCGGGCCGCGCACCACGCCAGCAGGGCGGATTTCGGCAGGTGCAGGAACGGGCGGCCGAGCGTCAGGCCGGGGGCGAGCCCCCGTTCGGCGGGCATGCCGGCGAGCCCGGCGAGGCCGCTGCCGGCGGCGAGCCGCATCAGCACCGTCTCGGCCTGGTCGTCCTGTGTGTGCGCGGTGAGGACGAGGCCGGCGCCGACCGCCTCGGCATGGGCGGCGAGCAGGGCGTAGCGGGCGTTGCGGGCCGCGTCCTGCAGGCCGGTGCCGGGCTTCGGGCCCGACCAGGGCAGGATCGCGTGGGGCAGGCCGAGGGTCCGGGCGGCTTGGCCAACGGCTTCGGCCTCGGCGTCGGAGCCCGCCCGCAGGCCGTGATCCACGGTGGCGACCTGCACGGATACGCCGGTCGCGCCGCGCAAGGCCGCGGCGGCGTG
Organism: Methylobacterium sp. PvR107; assembly: GCF_017833295.1. Lineage (NCBI taxonomy): Bacteria > Pseudomonadati > Pseudomonadota > Alphaproteobacteria > Hyphomicrobiales > Methylobacteriaceae > Methylobacterium > Methylobacterium sp. PvR107. The sequence continues at coordinate 3,327,459 of NZ_JAFIBW010000001.1, read as the reverse complement.
CATCAGGGCGGTCGAATCGGGGCCGCCCGAGACGGCGAGGAGAATGCCCGGCCGGTCGGGCGCGGAGAGGCCGAGCCAGGGGCTCAGGGCGTCGAGGACCGGATCGCCCGGCCCGCTCAAGCGCCGCAGCGGGCGCGCTTCTGCTCGCGCGCGACGCCCTGACGGACGCCGGTGCCGGCATTCGGGAATTTCCGGTCCAGCTCGGCCAGCGTCGCGCAGGCCTGCTCGCGGGCCCCCAGCGCGTTGAGCGTGACGCCGAGCTTCAGCATGGCGTCGGGCGCCTGGGACGAGCGGGCGTAGTCGGTCGAGACCTTCAGGAACTGCTCGGCCGCCTCGCGGTTGCGGCCGCGGGCCAGATAGCTCTCGCCGAGCCAGTAGGTCGCGCCGGCAACGCGGTTGTCGCGCGGATGCGACTGGATGAACTGGCGCAGGCCCATCTCGGCCTGCTCGTACTGCTTGGCGCGGTACAGCTCCACGGCGGAGTCGTAATCCGAGGCCGGATCGCCGGTCTGGGTGGCGGCCACGCTCTCGGAGGGCCGCGCCGGGATCGCCCCCGTCCGGGCCGGCGGGCGCAGGTCCACCGGCTCGTCGTAGCCGGGCGCCGCGGCATCCGCGTCCTCGTCCTCGCCGTTGGTCGCTCCATTGATCGCCCCATTGATCGCCCCTTGCGGCAGGCGCTGCGGCCGAGGTGCGGCCTCGGCCGCCTCGACGGCGTCCCGGGACGGCAGGGGCGGTGAGGGTTGCGTGCTGCCGAGCTGCATCGGGGCGCCCGGGGCACCGGGGGATTGGGACGGGTCGAAGGCGTCGCCGCGCTTGCCGGGGCGGCCGGCGCCCGGATTGCCGCCGTTGACGGCGCCCGCCGGCGCCGGGGCTGCGGAGGGCTTGCCGCCTTTGCCCTCGTTCAGGCGGAACTCGATATCCTCCTGGAACTTGCGCAGCTGCTCCTTGAGCTGGCGGTTCTCGTATTGGAGGGTCTCGATCTGCCCAGCCATGAGCCGGGACTGGTTCTCGATGCGCCCGAGGCGCACCACCAGCTCGGAGGCGTCCTGCGCGGCGGCCGGGTGGCCGAGGAGCAGGGCTCCCAGGATCGTGGTGAGCGCGAGTCGGGTGCGAAGGCGGGCGGGCATGATGCAGCTGCGATCCGGTGGCGGCGCGAGGCCCTATCAGATGCGCCGCACCGCGGCAAAACTGCGGCGCGTTCGACCTTTCGGGTCGTTCGGCGGGACGCGCAGTCCCGGTTCGCTGCGGACCCGCCCGCCCCCGCGCATCATCCTGACACCGCATCGGCACCCGCGCTGTGCGGATGCGGTTGCGCGGCACGCCGCGCCTCGCGACGCTCCACGCCTCCGACCGAGAAGGCCTTTACGCCCCGGCGCCGCGGTCGAGGACGATCACCGCGCGGCGGTTCTGCGACCAGCACGAGATGTCGTTGCAGACCGCCACCGGCCGCTCCTTGCCGTACGACACCGTGCGCATGCGGTTGCCCGCGATGCCGCGGGTGGCGAGATAGTCGTTGACCGCCTGGGCCCGGCGGGCGCCCAGCGAGAAGTTGTACTCGCGGGTGCCGCGCTCGTCGGCATGGCCCTCGATGATGAAGGTGTAGCGCGGGTAGCGCTGCAGCCACGCGGCCTGCTTGTCGAGGGTGGCGGTCGCGGTCGGCGTCAGGTCGGTGGAATCCGATTCGAAGAAGACCCGGTCGCCGATATTGACGACGAAGTCCTGCGCGCTGCCCGGGGTCGCGGCGCCGGCCCCGAAGGCGGAGGCGTCGGCGAGGTCCTTGTCGTTGCTGCAGGCGCCGAGGCCGAGACCGGCGACGAGAACAAGGCCGAGGGCGGCGGCGCGGAAAGGCTGGGGCATGATCTGACAAACTCCTCGAGCGGTGCCGAAGGCCGGCTGCGGGTCTTCGAGGCGGGTCCGCGTAGTCCTGGATGCCGTTGGTAGGCGCGGATGGTTAAGCGACGGTTCCGACGAGCGGGCTCGGGACGGGGTGACGGCCCGGGGGCGCTCGATGTCGTGCGCTGTCGCACCCGGAATGCGGCGAGGGCGGGGCGTCAGGAGCGCGCGCGTGATTTCGGCGGCACCGGTTGCGGCGCTGCAACAGGAGCCGGGAGCCCGCTCCGCCGAAGCGGATGCGGTTCAGCCGGGTATGACCCGGTAACCGTCTCGGCCGGCATTTAAGGGATCCTCAACCCTGCCGGTTCTTAAATCGCGTGGCCGAAGACCGGACATCCGCCATGCGTCCCGCCCCGTGCGTCCTCATCGTCGAGGACAGCTACCTGCTCCTCGAGATCGTCGCGAGCCTGTGCGAGACGCACGGGATCCGGGTGATCGAGGCCTCGACCGGCGAGGCCGCGCTGACGCTGATGCGCGCGCGCGGCGGCGAGATCGACTGGCTGTTCACCGACATCCACCTGCCGGGGCTGATCGACGGCTGGAGCGTGGCCCATGCGTTCCGGTCGATCCATCCCGACCGGCCGGTGGTCTACACCTCCACCGACGCGAACCGCCGCAGCGGCGTGCCCGGCAGCCTGTTCCTGCGCAAGCCGTTCCAGGTCCAGGAGGTCAACCGGCTGGTCCGGATGATGGTCGATGGCCTCGGCGGGACGGCGCAGGACGCGCCGCTCTGCGCGGCCGGCTGAGCCGCCGGTCGATCCGAGGCGTCATCGCGCGCGCGACGCCGACGATCCGGCCGGACGCCCTGCGGTTGGCCCGGCCTCAGCCGGCCCGGAACAGCGCCACGATGTCCGGCGCGGACAGCCACGCCTCCACCCGCGGGCAGGCGAGGTCGCCCGGCGGCGTCGCGTCGTAGATGGCAAAGCTCGCCGCGATGAAGCCCGGCAGGTCGTAGAGCGTCGGGAAATCGTCGCCGCGCGCCTTGGTCTTGAACAGGTACGAGCCCGTCAGCCCGAAATGCTCGGCCACCGGCGGATAGATCGGCCAGATCACGTCCTCGACCAGCTCGTCGCCGAGGTAATCCTCGATCTCCACCGGCTCGGGCGTGAGCCCGTTCTCCTGCAGCAGCCGCCGGGCGATGTCGCCGATCACGTGGGCCTTCGGGTGGTTCATCAGGTGCATGAAGGCGCCGCGGCGCGCCCAGCGGGTCACCTCGCGCTCCAGGCCGAAGCCGAGGGCGGCGGCCGACCCGACGAGTTCGCGCACCGCCGGATCCCAGTGGTCGAGATAGCCCAGGCGGGCGAACACGTCCTCGCGGAACAGGGATGCGGTGCGCTTCGGGTCGAGGCCGAGCCGGTGGGCGGTGAGCGCGATCGCCGAGTGGTACTGCCCCGTGGGCGACGGGGTCAGCTTCAGCGCGGCGAGGTTCGAGGCCTGGCCGACATAGACCATGTCGGGATGGAAGGCCGAGAACACGATCGCCGGGAACAGCTTGAGCCGCGGGTCGGCCGCCCGCACAGTGGCGGCGTCGCCGCCCGGGATCAGCCCGGCCGGGAAACTCTGCGAGAAGACGTGGTCGTGGGCGCGGAGCGTCCGGATCAGGCCGTCGACATGACCGTGGTCGCGCTTCAACGAGCCCATGGGCAGGTAACGCACCGGGCTCCTCGGCGCGAGCAGGCGCATCGCCTGCGCGACCCCGCGCGCCTGGCAATTGCCCAGCACCGCGATGCTCGGCCCGTCACGCCCGGTGGCGGCGCGGGCGCGGTTCCGCCATGGTGTCGCCCAGGTGGGGGCCCAACGGGTAGGCGCCCAACTGGGCGCCGAGAAGGTGAACGCGCTGCGGGCGCGCCGGGGCAGGTCGTTCAGGGCCACGTCGCGTGCCGGTGTCAGCGGACGGGTCATCGCCCCCGAGGGCGGTCGCCGTCGTGAAGAAGAGGGTTCGAAGATGGCGTTGAATCCGTATACGGGTCTACCGGCCGAGCGATTCTGGCGCAAGGTCGTCACCAACGTGCCGCCCTTCGCGGTCAATCCGCACCCGAAGGACACGTTCGTGATCGGGCCGACCGACAAGGTCGCCACCGGCGGCTCGTGCTTCGCGCAGCGGGTGGCCGAGGCGGTGCGCGGCGCCGGCTTCAACTATTACCTGACCGAGCCGCCGACCCCCGGCATGAGCGCCGAGGAGGCCAATGCCCGCCAGTTCGGCACGTTCTCGGCGCGGTACGGCAATCTCTACTACACGCGCCAGTTCGTGCAGCTGTTCGACCGGGCCTACGGACACTTCGATCCGGCGCTGAAGGCGTGGCTGCGCGACGACGGCCGCTACGTCGACCCGTTCCGCCCCACGGTCGAGCCGGCGGGTTTCGCGAGCGAGGCCGAGGTGGTCGCGGCGCGCGATGCGCATCTCGCCGAGGTGCGCCGCCTGTTCGAGACGCTCGACGTGTTCGTGCTGACGCTCGGCCTCACCGAGGGCTGGCGCTGGCGGGCCGACGGCGCGGCGCTGCCGCTCGCCCCCGGGGTCGCGGGCGGCACCTTCGATCCGGACCTCTACGAGTGCGTCAACGCGGGGGCCGGCGAGGTGCTCGGCGACCTCAACGGCTTCCTCGACCGGCTCTGGAGCGTGAACCCGAAGGCGCGGGTGATCTTCACGGTCTCGCCGGTGCCGATGATCGCCACCTACATGGACCGGCACGTGATGGAGTCGAACAGCTACTCCAAGTCGGTGCTGCGGGTGGCGGCCGGCGAGGTGGTCGGCCGCGGCGACCCGCGGGCGGTGTATTTCCCCGCCTACGACATCGTCACGAGCAACGTGAATGCGGGGCGCTACTACAACGAGGACCAGCGCACCATCAACGACGCGGGCGTGCGCCACGTCATGCGCCTGTTCCTGGCGACCTTCGCGCGCGACCGGGTGAACGCGGCCCCGATCCACGCCCCCGTGGACCTCGCGGCGGAGTTCGAGGGCAATGCCGGCGTGATCTGCGACGAGGAGGAGATCGAGCGCAGCGTGGCGTGAGGTCCCGAGGACCTGACGCGAAACCCGTCCCTCCCGCGAGCAGCCTTGCGCGTACCGCGTCCGCAAGGCTGCTCGTCTGGCTGGTCGAATGGTCTTCGTCATCCGGATGGGCTCAAGCGGCCGCGGCCCGACGCGCCTTCCTCGAGCGGCTTGCGTTCGCGATCGCACAGGCATCGTAGAGCCGACCGCGCCAGCTCGCCTTCTGCGAAGCGGACAAATCCGGATCGCCCAATGGCGTCAATAATTTTTGCTTCTTTTTGTTTAATACCTAGCACTTAATGATCTATCGTCCTGCTTGTTAGATATAAAATTCGATGATTTACGAGATTTTAGATATTAACTTGGACATTGGAGTCCATTAGCACTGCAAGCGACCTGCCCAGATCAGTGTCCAGGCAGTCGACAGCGCCATATTATGTACGATAGAAACGTCTCCGCTGGGCGCGGATCGTGGCTTGGCTGTCGACAGATACCGCTCTGCTCGACGTGCAGAGACGAAGAACTCAGGTCATCCTGTGTTTTGCACTGCGCAGACGCAGATCTGAAGTGAAAGCCTGTGCGTTACGATAGGTCGAGAAGGGTCCTCGTGACGGGTGGGGCCGGGTTTCTTGGCTCCCATCTCTGCCAGCGCCTCCTGGACGATAGGCACGAAGTGCTGTGCGTCGACAACTTCTTCACGGGGTTGCGCAGCAACATCCAGGCTCGTAGATCGTGAAGTCTCCATCCTCCATAATACCGGGCATCGCGGGCGATCCAGCAATTGCCGCAGCGTCGAGTATGTCGTAGGGAAACCTGCCAATCCAGTTTTTGCTTCCGGTCCTCCATCGCGTGAAGCGGCCGTCCGCGATTTTCTGTAAAAGAATTGATTTGTAGAAATCCATAGCTTTTTGACAGCATTATAACGAGGATTTTATCAACAGTCTTACCTGATTACGATAGGCGACAATTGAGATCTAACATTTGCCAAACGGTAAAGACCATACCGGGTCTGCACAACACCTTACCGTGTCGCCGATCAGGGGAACAAAGCCATGTGTCGCTTCCTCTCCAGGACGCGGTTACCGGCATGGACCTCTGTTGCCTCCAGGCCGGTGTTTCAGGCAGTGTCGATCGATCTTGCCGTCTGCCGACCCTCTCAGGAGAACCTGTCTTGAGCCTGCCCCCGTCCCGCCGCGCCGACCACGCCATCGATCCGGTCTTCGTGAAGCGGCACTCGCCCCGCGCCTTCACGGGCGAGGCCGTGCCCGAATCCGAGCTGATGCGGATGATCGAGGCGGCACGCTGGTCGCCCTCGGCCTACAACTCGCAGCCCTGGCGCTTCCTCTACGCGCTCCGCGACGACGCCCACTGGGAGACGTTCCTGGGCCTGCTGGTGCCCGGCAATCAGAAATGGGTCTCGGGCACCGGCGCGATCCTGTTCCTGGTCTCGAACGGGCTGATGAAGGTCGGCGACGAGCTGAAGCCGTCCTACAGCCATTCCTTCGATACCGGCACCGCCTCGCTCGCCTTCCAGCTCCAGGCGATCCACCAGGGCTGGCACGCCCACGGCATGGTCGGGTTCGACCATGTCCGCGCCCCCGAGGTGCTGCGCCTGCCCGAGAACCACCGGATCGAGGCCGCCTTCGCGGTCGGCCGCAAGACCCCCGAGGCGGACCTCACCGAGGAGCAGCGGCCCCGCGAGACGCCGAACGGCCGCCGTCCGATCACGGATTTCATCCTCGCGGGCCCGTTCCCGCAGCAGGCGGGCTGAGGCGGGCTGGAACCGGTGACCGCGACCCGGGATTGTGCCCGCATCGAAAGCCCGTCACGGGCTTGGCCGCCGCCACCGCAGGCTGCGGCCGCGGGGCAGCGGATCGCCGGTCCCGTGCCGATCCTGTCCGCCCTGCGCCGCATCGGGAGCTGGCTCATGGACCCGTCCGACAGCGTCGCACCTGACGAGTCCTTCGATGACGGGCGGCCCGACCGCGCGTCGGGGCTGCGGAGCGTGGCCGAGCGCCACGGCGTCAGCCTCGATGCCGTGCGCCACCTGGTCCGGGCGCTGGAGCGCGGCCACGGCACGATGGCGCAGTTCGACCATCCCGATCTCGGCGGGATGGGCCAGTGGTTCGCCGGCGGCATGGTCATGGTCGGCCGGATGTTCGACGACGCCCTGAAGGTGCGGGTCGGGGCGCTCTGCGCCGAGCTGGCCGGTGCGCTGCCGGCCGGCGGCTTCTCGGACGCGGGACCCGCGGCGCGGCGCGGCGGCGGCGAGTGGTGGCCGGCGGGCCTCGGCGCGCCCGCGAGCACCGGCTCGCAGAACGGAATGCGCTACGCCTATTTCCCGGAGCACCGGCGGCTCGCGGTCGAATCGGGCTCGGGCGTCGCCCTCTACGACACCGGCGCGCACCGCATCACGGGCGTCTCGCAGGCGAATGGCAGCCTCGGGCTCACCGGGCCGGTCGGCGCCGTCGCGCTCGACCGCCTGCGCCGGATCGAGGCGGAGGTCGCCGCCCCCCGCCAAGCGGATCCGATCCAAGCGGATCCGCCCCCGGCGGAGCCGGCCGGGATCCAGGCTCCCGCCGCAGCCGGCGCGCCGGACGACGTGCTCACGACCATCGCGCGGCTGGCCGAGCTGCACGCGCGCGGCGTCCTCACCGATCAGGAATTCTCGACCACGAAGGCGGAGCTGCTGGCGCGGCTGTGAGCGGCGCCGGTCGTCCGACCCTCCGTCCTCATCCTGCGGTGCCGGCGGCAGCGGGCCTGCCGGTTTCAGACCGCCTCAGGCGATGCCGTCGCGCAGCAGGTCGTGGACGTGCACGATGCCGACCGGCCGGCCGTCGGCGACCGCGAACACCGCGGTGATCAGCCGGCGGTTCATCAATTCCAGGGCCGCCTGGGCGAGCTTGTGCGGCTCGACGGTGATCGGATCGCGGGTCATGACCGCCGAGACCGGCGTGTCGAGGATCGCCGGGCCCATGTGGCGGCGCAGGTCGCCGTCCGTGACGATCCCGACGAGGCGCCCGGCCCCGTCGGTGACGCCGACGCAGCCGTAGCGGCGCGCCGCGATCTCGATCAGCACCTCCGACATCAGGGCGCTCTCGTGGACCAGCGGCATGTCCTGGGGGCCGTGCATCACCTGCTGCACGGTCTTGAGGCGGGCCGCCAGCGTCCCGCCGGGATGCAGGGTGTGGAAGCGCGCCGAGGTGAAGCCGCGCCGCTCCAGCAGCGCCACCGCCAGGGCGTCGCCCAGCGCCAGCTGGATCAGGCTGGAGGAGGTCGGCGCGAGGTCGTGCGGGCAGGCCTCGCGCACCCGCGGCAGCTCCAGCAGCACGTCGGCGGCCTTGCCGAGCGTGCTCTCGCCGTTGCGGGTGATGGCGACAAGCGGGATCGAGAACCGGCGGCTGAAGCCGACGAGATCGGACAGTTCCGCGGTCTCCCCCGACCACGACAGGGCGATGATCACGTCGTCGTGGGCGATCATCCCGAGATCGCCGTGGCTCGCCTCGGTCGGATGGACGAAGAAGGCGTGGGTGCCGGTGGAGGCCAGCGTGGCGGCGATCTTGCGGCCGATATGCCCGCTCTTGCCGATGCCGCTGACGATCACCCGGCCCTTGCTCTGCAGGATCGTCTGGACCGCCTCCTCGAAGGCCGCGCCGAGCCGGCCCTGGAACGCCGCGCTCGTCTCCTGCAGGGCCGCGATCCCCATCTGGAGGCTGCGCATGCCGAGGTCGCGGGTGGTGGCGAGGTGCGCGGACGGGGCGTCGTAGCGGTCGTCGCGCAGGGCGCTGGAGGCGGGAGCGTTCATCGTGTCCGTTCTCGGCCCGTCCGGCCGGGTCCGCGGGCCCGAGGCGGCCGGCGATGCGAAGCGTGTGCGGCGACGCTAGGCAGCCGTCGTGGTTGAAATGTGACGCGGGGACGACGCAGCGCCGCAGGCCGGTTGAAGGCGGCCCCGCCCCGGTTCATGCTGGCCCCACGCCATCCCGCGCCGCGGGCCCAAGGAGGGCACAAGCCCCATGACCATCCGCTTCCCCGACCCCGATCCCGCGATCCTCGCCCGCCGCGACGCGATCCTGGCCGGCCTCGCGCCCCTGGTCGCGCCGGAGGCGCTGGTGGTCAGCGAGGACGAGCGCCGGGCCTTCGAGACCGACGGGCTGACCGCGTACCGGCAGATGCCGCTCGCGGTGGTGCTGCCCTCGACCACCGCGGAGGTCGCCGCCGTGATGGCCTATTGCCACGCCCACGGCGTGCGGGTCGTGCCCCGCGGGGCCGGGACATCCCTGGCGGGCGGCGCCATCGCGCAGGCCGACGCGATCATCCTCGGCGTCGGCAAGATGACCAAGGTCCTCGACATGGACTTCGCCAACCGCACGGCCCGGGTGCAGAGCGGTATCACCAACCTCGCCATCTCGGGGGCGGTCAGCCACGAGGGCTTCTTCTACGCCCCCGACCCGTCGAGCCAGCTCGCCTGCACCATCGCGGGCAACATCGCGATGAATTCCGGCGGCGCGCACTGCCTCAAATACGGCGTGACCACCAACAACCTCCTCGGCGTCACCCTGGTGCTCAACGACGGCACCGTGGTCGAGATCGGCGGCCAGCACCTCGACAGCGGCGGCTACGACCTGCTCGGCCTCGTCTGCGGCTCGGAGGGCCAGCTCGGCATCGTCACCGAGGCCACCGTGCGCATCCTGCGCGCCGCCGAAGGGGCGCGGCCCGTGCTGGTCGGCTTCTCGAAGGTCGAGGATGCGGGCGATTGCGTCGCGGCGATCATCGCGGCCGGCATCATACCGGTGGCGATCGAATACATGGACCGCGAGGCGATCCTGATCACCGAGGACTTCGCCCAGGCCGGCTATCCCCGCGACGCCGAGGCGATGCTGATCATCGAAGTCGAGGGCTCGGACACCGAGTGCGACGCGATGCTGGCGCGCATCGAGCGGATCGCGCAAGATTTCCGCCCGACCAGCGTGCGGGTCTCGCGCTCGGAGGCGGAATCGGCCGCGATCTGGAAGGGCCGCAAATCGGCCTTCGGGGCGACCGGCCGGATCTCCGACTACATCTGCATGGACGGCACCATCCCGACCGGCCAGCTCGGGCCGGTGCTGGAGCGGATCGGGGCGATCTGCGCCGAGAAGGGCCTGCGCGTCGCCAACGTGTTCCACGCGGGCGACGGCAACCTGCACCCGCTGATCCTGTTCGACATCAACCGGCCCGGCGAATTGCAGAAGGCCGAGGCCGCCGGCGACGAGATCCTGAAGCTCTGCGTCGAGGTCGGCGGCTGCCTGACCGGCGAGCACGGCGTCGGGATCGAGAAGCGCGAGCTGATGCGCTTCCAGTACGATCAGGTCGATCTGGAGCAGCAGATGCGGGTCAAGGCGGTGTTCGATCCGGACTGGATGCTGAACCCCGCCAAGGTGTTCCCGCTGGACGGGCGGCTCGCGGCCTGATCGCGGCCGCGTTTCCCGGAATCGGGCAGACTCCCGAAGCTCTGCGGTCGAGAGCCCGATTCCGGCGGACCTGACCCGGCCCGGTCAGGCGACCTGGACCTTGCGGCCGGCGCCGCTGCGGCTCTTGCCCGAGGCAGCCGCGCCCTTGCGCGGGCTCTGCGCCCGGCCGGAGGAGGCCGGCTCCACCGCAGGCGCGGGTTCGTTCTCGATCGACGGCGCGCGGCCGGGCTGGCCGAGGCCCAGGCTCTTGGCCAGCGCCGAGCGCTGCGCCGAGTAATTCGCCGAGGTGGTCGGGTAATCGGTCGGCAGGCCGTAGCGCTCGCGGTAGCTCTGCGGATCCAGGCCGTGCTTGGTCAGGTGGCGCTTCAGCGTCTTGTACGACTTGCCGTCGATGAAGCTGATCAGGCCGTCCGGGCGGATCGACTTGCGGATCTGGGCCGGTGTCGGCCGCTCGACAGTCTCGGAAGCGGGCGCCGCGGGGCCGGCGCCGATCGAATTCAGCGCGTCGTGGATGCTGGCGATCAGCGCCGGTAATTCGGCCGAGGGAAGCGAGTTGTTGGAGACGTAGGCCGCGACGACGTCCACGGTCCGTTCGATGTAATCCTGTTGGTATGTCGGCACGGCGTCAGACATTCTCTCTTTCCTTGGCTTCAAAGCCTGATGAGGTCCCCTCTTTTCGCGAGTTAAGACGTGGCCTGGAAAAAGCAAGGCGATCGTTTTAATTCTCTGTGACCAACCAAAAGTCTAAGTATGCATAGACCCGTTCTGTATACAGGGTAAGGTTGCATTCGCGGCACTTCGAGGGCTCTTCCGGATTGCGTTAGCGTGTCCGGAAGCGCGAATGCTGCGCCGGTTCGGCGGGCGGGTTTTCGTTGACGGCAGAGACCTTTACACCCGAGCACAGCGGGTGTTTTCGCTGGTCCTTCATCGCGGCTCCCCGGTCTCAACGAGGATCTGCGCAGTCGTCACGCAAGATTTCGCGAGGAGCGCCGGACCCCGCGTCGTTTCGTCCGGTCCCGCGCCGCATGCGCGGCCCGGAAAACTTCAGGTTCCCGTCAGGCGAAGGTCTTGCGTGGGTCGAACGCGTCCCGCACCGCCTCTCCGGCGAAGACCAGCAGGCTCAGCATCACGGCGATGACCAGAAAGCCGGTCAGCCCCAGCCAGGGGGCCGTCAGGTTGTCCTTGCCCTGGGCGAGGAGTTCGCCGAGCGAAGGCGAGCCCGGCGGCAGGCCGAAGCCGAGGAAATCCAGCGAGGTCAGCGTGGTGATCGAGCCGTTCAGGATGAACGGCAGGAAGGTCAGCGTCGCCACCATGGCGTTCGGCAGCAGGTGGACGGCCATGATCCGGATATTCGACAGGCCCAGCGCCCGGGCGGCCCGGACATATTCGAAGTTCCGGGCGCGCAGGAACTCGGCGCGCACGACGCTGACCAGCGACACCCAGGAGAACAGCAGCATGATCCCGAGCAGCACGAAGAAGCCCGGGGCGATGAAGGCCGAGATGATGATGATCAGGTAGAGCGTGGGGATGCCGCCCCAGACCTCGATGAAGCGCTGGAAGGCGAGATCGACCCAACCGCCGAAATAGCCCTGCACGGCGCCGGCCACCACGCCGATCGCCGAGGAGATCGCCGCCAGGATCAGGCCGAACAGCACCGAGATGCGGAACCCGTAGATCACCCGCGCCAGCACGTCCCGGGTCGTGTTGTCGGTGCCGAGCCAGTGCCAGGGGATGTCGGCGCAGCTCGATCCGCCGAGCTTCTCCGCCACCGGCCGGCACTGCGCATCCGAAAGCATCCAGGTCGGCGGCGACGGCGAGGGCGTCGGCAGGTCCTCGTTGATCGTGTCGTAGGAGAACCGGATCGGCGGCCACAGCGCCCAGCCGTTCTCGGCGATCTCCTTGCGGATCTCGGCGGAACGGTAATCGGTCTGCGCGAGGAAGCCGCCGAATTTCTCCTCCGGATAATCGACCAGCACCGGGACGAGCCATTCGCCCTTGTAGGACAGCAGGATCGGCCGGTCGTTGGCGATGAACTCGGCGAACAGGCTGAGGATGAACAGGGCGGCGAAGATCAGGAACGACCCATAGCCGAGGCGGTTGCGGCGGAAATTGTCGAGGCGCCGCCGGTTGAGCGGCGACAGGCCGCGGCGTCCGGCCGGGGCGGGCGGCGGGGACACGCCCTCATCCGGACGCAGGACGATCGGCTGGGCGCCGGGCATCGGCGCGGGCACGACCTCGCTCTCGCCGGGACGGGCGACTTCGTTCATCGCTGGGGTCTCCCGAACCTCGCAGAGCGCATCCGCCCTTCCCCCTCTGCCGGGGAGGGTGGTCCGGCCGTCAGGCCGGGTCGGGCCGGGACGAAGTCCCGCAAGCGGGGAGCGACGTTGCCGGAGAGGTCGCAGCGGGCGCCAAGACCCGCAGCGTCGCGCCGCCCCTCTCCCCCCCTGCTGCGCAGGGTACCCGCCCCCGCAAAGGGGAGAGGGCAGGTGCCGAGATCTGAGAGCCCTGAGATGCTCAGCCGTCGATCCGCGTCGCGATGCCGTCGATCTCGGTCGGGCGCACGCCGCCGCTGCGCTCCAGCCAGCGGCGCAGCAGACGGACGTTGCGTCGGTTCGCCTTGAAGGCGGCATCGAACAAGTCGCCCGCAACCGGCACCGCGCCGATCAGCCCGTCGAACGCGACATTCAGCCCCATCCGGGCCAGCAGCCAGCGCGGCGCCCCGAGGCGCTTGGCCTCGTAGACGATGTACGACGAGATCACCATGCCGGCCACGTCGCCGATCACCGGCACGAGGCCGATCAGCGCGTCGAACCCGACCCGCCGGTTGATGCCCGGGATCACGAAGGCCGTGTCCATCAGGTGCGCCAGCGTCTCGAGCCGGGCGAGGCTCGCCTCCTGGCTGAGATCGGCCGACAGGAAGGGCGGCCGCGCGCCGGAGGGCGCCTTGCCGCCGGGAAAGGTCTCGGTCCGGGTGAAGTGCCCGGCCCGGGGAGCCTGGGTGAAATCCATGGTCGGGGTCCGTCGGGAAGCCATCCTGCCCAACGATGTGGCCCCCGCACCGGATCCCCGCAAGGAACGCGTCCGTCAGGAACCGCCGCGTCACGCCGCCCTCCCGGGAACGCCGCGCAGCCGGTCGAGGGCCGCGTCCAGGGTCGCGTCCGCCTTGGCGAAGCACAGGCGCACGAGGCTGCGCACGGAGGCGTCCGGGTAGAAGGCGCTGACCGGAATCGCCGCCACCCCGTGGCGGGTGACCAGCGCCTCGCAGAAGGCCGTGTCGTCGGCGTAGCCGCGGTCCGCGATGTCGATGTTGAGGAACCACGTGGCCTCGGCCGGCAGCACCCGGAAGCCGAGATCGCGCAGGCCGCCGGCCAGCCGGTCGCGGGAGGCGGCATAGCCCGCCCGCATGGCGTCGAACCACGCGGGCGGCTTGGCCAGGCCGTAGGCCACCGCCTCCTGGAGGTTCGGCGGCGTCGTGAAGGTGAGGAACTGGTGCGCCTTGGCGAGCCCGCGCATCAGCCGGGCATCGGCCATCACGAAGCCGACCTTCCAGCCGGTGAGCGAGAAGATCTTGCCGGCCGAACCGATCTTGACCGTCCGCTCGCGCATCCCGGGCAGCGCCATCAGCGGCCGGTGGCGGGCGCCGTCGAACACCACGTGCTCCCAGACCTCGTCGCACAGCGCCGTGACGTCGAAGCGCCGGCAGTAGCGGGCGAGCAGGTCGAGGTCCTCCGGGACGAACAGGGTGGCGCTCGGATTCAGCGGATTGTTCAGCACCACGACCCGGGTACGATCCCCGAACGCGTTCGCCAGGGCGGCCTCGTCGAGGCGGAAGGCAGGGGGCTGCAGGGCGACGATCCGCGGCACGCCGCCGGCACGCCGGACCAGCGGCAGGTAGGCGTCGTACATGGGCGCGAACAGCACGACCTCGTCGCCGGGCTCGATCAGGGCCAGCAGCGCGCCGGCGAGCGCCTCGGTGGCGCCGGAGGTCACCATCACCTCGGTCTCGGGATCGAGCGTGAGCCCCTGATGCTGCGCGTAATGGGCGGCGACCGCCTCCCGCAGGGACGGCAGCCCCATCATCGGCGGATACTGGTTCCAGCCGTCCAGGAGCGCCCGCGCGCCCCGTTCACGCACGTCCTCCGGCCCGGGATCGTCCGGAAAGCCCTGGCCGAGATTGATCGCGCCGTGAACCCGTGCCAGCCGCGACATGGTCTCGAACACGGTCGTGGGCAGGGTGTCGAAGACCGGGTTCATGCGGCGCGGCACGGCAGGTCGAGTGCGGCGGGAGATGTCGCGAGGGATCTCGGCATCGTCGGCCTGTAGCATGCGACGGAGGATGGACGGAATCCGGGCCCGTCACGCGCGGAACGTGCGCATCCGCACAGACGCCATCCGGCGGGCCCAACAACCGGCTGACGAATGTTGACTTTCATCACTCGTATCGTAGGTTGAGAACACGGTCGGAGCGGCGCTCTCGCCGGCGGGGCTTCGCCCCCTCGCCCCGTCAGCGGGGTGCCGCTCCGGTCCTCACGAAGGGCCATCGACTTGCGGGTCGGTGGCCCTTTCGTCATGTCCGGAGCCGGCCGTCCCGATCGCCGGAGCGGCATTCGGGAGCCGACATGCGGATGACGGCGCGCGACGTTCTCAGCTGCCTGATCCTGGCCGTCCTGCTCGGCGGTGCCGGGCTCGGCCTGCGCCGCGCCCTGCCGGTCACGCCCGTGGATGCGGCGTTCCGCGCGGTGCTCAGCGCCTACGCGGCGCCGGCCGGCGGCCCCCAGCAACACGATTGAAACCTCGCCGCCCTAGTGACGGCGCATTGGGCAGGCACCGAGGAGCCCGCACGATCGAGGCCGCCCGGTGGCCATGTCGCCGCGGTAAGGAGCCGTTCGGGTCCCGGACAGCTTTATGGGCTTACGCTCCTCCTGCGGGATCGGCGCCGCCGCCGTCCCGACGGGAGGGTGGGCTTCGGCGAGGTCTTCGGGCCGCGGCAGCATGCGGCACCGCGGAGACCGGACATGGGGGTTTGGACAGTGAGGGATAGGGTGCAATCGGTCGCGCACGTGACCGTCCTGTGCTCTAGTCAGGCATGAACGAGAGTTCACCGATCCGGACCGACACCGCCCGCGCCTACCAGCCCGGCGAAGCGCCCGCGCGCGACGTCCGCAGGCGGCGGTTCCGGCCGATCCGCTGGCTCGTGATCCTGGTGCTGGTCGCCGGCGCCGGGGCGATCGGCCATCGCTGGTACGAGGCCCGCACCGACAAGGGCGCGGAGCCCGCCACGGCCCACAAAGGCGGCGGCCGCGGCGGCCGGCATGGCGGCGCCGAGATGCCGCAGGCGGTGGGCATCGCGCATGTCACGACCGGCGACATGCCGGTGATTCTCCAAGGCCTCGGCACGGTGACGCCGCTCGCCACCGTGACGGTGAAGTCGCAGATCAGCGGCTATCTCACGCAGGTGAAGTTCCGCGAGGGCCAGACCGTCAAGGCGGGCGACGAGCTCGCGCAGATCGATTCGCGGCCCTACGAGGCGCTGCTCGCCCAGTACCAGGGCCAGCTCGCCCGCGACCAGGCGCTGCTGCAGAACTCGAAGCTCGACTTCCAGCGCTACCAGACCCTGAACCGGCAGGATTCGATCTCGAAGCAGAACGTCGACACGCAAGGCGCCCTCGTGAAGCAGAACGAGGGTACGGTCGCGGCCGACCAGGCGCTGGTCGATCAGCAGAAGCTCAATATCGCCTACACGCACATCACGTCGCCGGTGGAGGGCCGGGTCGGCCTGCGCCAGGTCGACCAGGGCAACTACATCTCGGCCGCCTCGACGGCGATCGTGGTGGTGACCCAGCTTCACCCGATCTCGGTGGTGTTCACCCTGCCGGAGGACGACGTGGCGCGGGTGATGCGGCAGGTGCGGGCGGGCGCCAAGCTGACGGTGCGGGCCTATGACCGCGGCGACGCCCACGAGATCGCCAACGGCCGGCTCGACACGGTCGACAACCAGATCGACACGACCACCGGGACGGTGAAGCTGCGCGCGCTGTTCGACAATGCCGACGAGGAGCTGTTCCCGAACCAGTTCGTCAACGCCAAGCTGACCGTCGACACGGTGCGGGGCGCGACGCTGGTGCCGAATTCCAGCCTGCTCCAGGGCACGCCGGGCACCTACGTCTACCTGATGGACGGGGACAGCAAGGTCACGGTCCGGCCGATCAAGACCGGCGAGACCGACGGGACCAGCACGGTGGTGGCTTCCGGTTTGAACCCGGGCGACCGAGTGGTCACGGACGGCACCGACCGGCTGAAGGACGGCGCGCCGGTGCGGATCACCGAGGGCGCGCAGGCGGCCGGGGGTGACAAGGCCGCCGAGGCCAAGCCGGACGGCAAGGGTGAGGTGAAGCCCGGCGCGCCGGCCGACGCGGCGGCGGATTCCCAAGGGACAGCGGAGGGCGGTCGTCGGCACCGGCGCCGTCAGGCGCAGTGAGCGCGGTTCTGGCGCGCGATAGCCGCCTCACTCCCTCCCCCCTCTGCGGGGGAGGGTGGCCCCTGCGTCAGCAGCGGTCGGGTCGGGACGAAGTCCCGCGAGGGGGGAGCGACGCTTCCGAACTGGGCGCGCCCCTCATGAAGGGCGGTACCCTCTCCTGCACCGGCGCGCCCCTCTCCTCCCCTGCTTCGCAGGGTACCCGCCCCCGCAGGGGTGGGAGGGAGAAGGCGCGCCTGTCATGAACCCGTCCCGCCTCTTCATCCTCCGCCCGGTCGCCACGACGCTGCTGATGCTGGCGATCCTGATCGTCGGCGGCGTGTCGTACCTGAACCTGCCGGTCTCGGCGCTGCCGGCGGTCGACTATCCGACGATCCAGGTCCAGACCTTCTATCCGGGCGCGAGCCCCGAGGTGATGACCTCCTCGGTCACGGCCCCCCTGGAGCGGCAGTTCGGTCAGCTCGCCAACCTCAACCAGATGACCTCGCAATCCTCGGCGGGCGCCTCGGTCATCACCCTGCAGTTCAGCCTGGACCTGTCCCTCGACATCGCCGAGCAGCAGGTCCAGGCGGCGATCAACGCCGCCGGCAACCTGCTGCCCTCCGACCTGCCGGCGCCGCCGATCTACGCCAAGGTCAACCCGGCCGACGCGCCGGTCCTGACGCTGGCGCTGACCTCCAAGACCCTGCCGCTCACCCAGGTGCGCGACCTCGCCGAGTCGCGGCTCGCCCAGAAAATCAGCCAGGTGGCGGGCGTCGGCCTCGTGAGCATCTCCGGGGGGCAGCGCCCGTCCGTGCGGGTCCGGTTCAACGCAAGGGCGCTCGCCGCCTACGGGCTGAACATCGACGACCTGCGCACGACCATCACCAACCTCAACGTCAACACGCCCAAGGGCACGATCGACGGGCCCAAGCAATCCTACGCGATCAACGCCAACGACCAGATCCGCGACCCGAAGGCCTACGATTCGGCGATCATCGCCTACCGCAACGGCGCCCCGGTGATGCTCTCGGAGGTCGCCGACGTGGTCGAGGGGCCGGAGAACACCAAGCTCGGCGCCTGGGCCGACGCGACGCCGGCGGTGATCCTCAACATCCAGCGCCAGCCGGGCGCCAACGTCATCGCCACGGTCGACAAGATCAAGTCGCTGCTGCCGCAGATGCAGGCGAGCCTGCCGGCCGCCGTGGCGGTGGCGCCGCTCACCGACCGGACCACCACGATCCGCGCCTCCGTGGAGGACGTGCAGTTCGAGCTCGGCCTCGCCATCGCCCTCGTGGTGCTGGTGATCTTCCTGTTCCTGCGCAGCCTGTCGGCGACCCTGATCCCGAGCCTGTCGGTGCCGCTGTCGCTGGTCGGCGCCCTGTCGGTGATGGACCTCTACGGCTTCTCCCTCGACAACCTGTCGCTGATGGCGCTGACCATCGCCACCGGCTTCGTGGTCGACGACGCCATCGTGGTGATCGAGAACATCGCCCGCCACGTCGAGGCCGGCGACTCGCCGCTCGAAGCGGCGCTCAAGGGCTCCCGCGAGATCGGCTTCACCATCATCTCGCTCACCGTCTCGCTGATCGCCGTGCTGATCCCGCTCCTGTTCATGGGCGACGTGGTCGGGCGGCTGTTCCACGAATTCGCCATCACACTGGCGGCCACGATCATCATCTCGGCGGTGGTGTCGCTGACCCTGGTGCCGATGCTGTGCGCGCGGCTCCTGAAGCACGTGCCCGAGGCCGAGCCCCGCCACCGCCGGGAGGGCGCGATCGCCCGCCTCGGCCGCCGCGCCATCGACGGCACCATCGATTCCTACGGCCGCTCGCTGCGGGTGGTGCTGGACCACCAGGGCCTGACGCTCCTGGTGGCCCTGGGCACGCTGGCGCTCACCGCCTACCTGTTCGTCGTGATCCCCAAGGGCTTCTTCCCCGTGCAGGACACGGGCGTGATCCAGGGGATCACGCAGGCCGACCAGTCGGTCTCCTACGCCGCGATGGCCGAGCGCCAGCAGCGCATGGCCGAGATCGTCCTCAAGGATCCGGACGTCGCCAGCCTGTCGTCGTTCATCGGGGTCGACGGCCAGAACGTCACGCTCAATTCCGGCCGGATGCTGATCAACCTGAAACCCCGGGAGGAGCGCACCGCCTCGGCCAGCGCGATCATCCGGCGGATCTCGGCAGCCGCCGCCAACCAGCCCGGCATGCGGCTGTACATGCAGCCGGTCCAGGACCTGACCATCGACACCGCGGTCTCGGCGACCCAGTACCAGGTGATCCTCGAGAGCCCGAACATCGACGATTTCGAGACCTGGGTGCCGCGCTTCACCGAGGCGCTGGCGAAGTCGCCCGTGGTCACCGACGTGGCCAGCGACCACCAGGGCCAGGGGCTCGCCGCCTACGTGACCATCGACCGGCCCACCGCCGGCCGCTACGGCATCACCCCGGCGACCATCGACAACGCCCTCTACGACGCCTTCGGCCAGCGGATCATCTCGACGATCTTCACCCAGTCGAACCAGTACCGGGTGATCCTGGAGGCCGACCCGAAGCTGCACACGACCCTGCGCAGCCTCGAGGCGATCTACCTGCCCTCCTCCACGGCGGCGAACGGGCAGGTGCCGCTCTCCGCGGTGGCGCGGATCAGCGAGCGGCGGGCGCCGCTGCTGATCTCGCATCTCGGCCAGTTCC
This sequence comes from Methylobacterium sp. PvR107, assembly GCF_017833295.1. Lineage (NCBI taxonomy): Bacteria > Pseudomonadati > Pseudomonadota > Alphaproteobacteria > Hyphomicrobiales > Methylobacteriaceae > Methylobacterium > Methylobacterium sp. PvR107. The sequence goes on along the minus strand of NZ_JAFIBW010000001.1, from coordinate 3,307,977 downwards.
CGGCCACCACGGTGTCGTTCAACCTCGCCCCGGGCGCCGCCCTCGGGCAGGGCGTCGAGGCGATCGACCAGGTCAAGGCCGAGATCGGCCTGCCGCCCTCGTTCCGGGTGGTGCCGCAGGGCTCGGTCTTCGCCTTCCAATCGGCGCTCGGCAACGAGCTGTTCCTGGTCCTGGCGGCGATCGTGACCGTCTACATCGTTCTGGGCGTGCTCTACGAGAGCTTCATCCACCCGATCACGATCCTCTCGACCCTGCCGTCGGCGGGGATCGGGGCGCTGCTCGGCCTGATGCTGTTCGGCCTGTCGCTCGACATCATCGCGGTGATCGGCATCGTGCTCTTGATCGGCATCGTGAAGAAGAACGCGATCATGATGATCGACTTCGCGCTCCAGGCGGAGCGCGAGGACGGGCTGGAGCCGCGCGAGGCGATCTTCCAGGCCTGCCTGCTGCGCTTCCGGCCGATCCTGATGACGACGCTGGCGGCCCTGTTCGCCGCGGTGCCGCTGATCCTCGGCACCGGCGTCGGCTCGGAATTGCGCCAGCCGCTCGGCATCTGCATCGCGGGCGGCCTGATCGTCAGCCAGGTGCTGACCCTGTTCACGACGCCGGTGATCTATCTGGCGTTCGACCGGCTGGAGCGGCGGATTTCCGGGCGGCGGGGGCCCGACCTCGCGGCCGGCGAGGCGCTGCCGTGAACATCTCCGAGCCGTTCATCCGGCGGCCGGTCGCGACCACGCTGCTCACGATCGGCGTGCTGCTCGCCGGCCTGTTCGCGTTCCTGAAGCTGCCGGTGGCGCCGCTGCCGCAGATCGACTTCCCCGTCATCCTCGTCCAGGCGCAGATGGCCGGCGCCTCGCCCGACACCATGGCGGCCACCGTGGCGGCGCCCCTCGAGCGGCGGCTCGGCGCCATCGCGGACGTCAACGAGATGACGTCGACCAACACCCTGGGCTCCACCCGGATCGTGCTGCTGTTCGGCCTCAACCGCGACATCGACGGGGCGGCCCGCGACGTCCAGGCGGCGATCAACGCGGCGCGCGCCGACCTGCCGGCGGCGCTCCGGCAGAACCCGACCTACCGGAAGTTCAACCCGGCCGACACGCCGATCATCATCCTCGGCATGACCTCGCAGACCCTGACCCGCGGCCAGGTCTACGATTCCGCCGCCACCGTGGTGCAGCAGAAGCTGTCGCAGCTGCCCGGCGTCGGCAATGTCGATATCGGCGGCTCGTCCCTGCCGGCGGTGCGGGTCGAGCTCGATCCCACGGCGCTGTTCAACTACGGCATCGGCCTCGAAGGCATCCGAGCGGCTCTGGCCTCCGCCAATGCCAACTCGCCCAAGGGCGAGATCGACGTCGGCGACCGGCGCTACCAGCTCTACGCCAACGACCAGGGCCGCAAGGCCGCCGACTACCGCGACATCATCGTGGCCTACCGCAACGGCGCGGCGGTGAAGCTCACCGATGTCGGCCAGGTGCTCGACGGGGTCGAGGACAAGCGCAACCTCGGCATCGTCAACGGCGAGCCGGGCGTGCTGCTGTTCGTCTACAAGCAGCCCGGCGCCAACGTGGTCGAGACCATCAACGCCGTGAAGGAGGCGCTGCCGCAGATCACCGCGGCGCTCCCCGGCGGCATCGACATCAAGCTCACGGGCGACCGCAGCGCCACGATCCGCGCCTCGCTCTCGGCCACCGAGGAGACGCTGCTGGTGGCGGTCGGCCTCGTGATCCTGGTGGTGTTCGGCTTCCTGCGCTCCTGGCGGGCCACGCTGATCCCGGCGGTCGCCGTGCCGATCTCGATCATCGGCACCTTCTCGGCGATGTACCTGCTCGGCTACTCGCTCAACATCCTGTCGCTGACCGCGCTGATCATCGGCACCGGCTTCGTGGTCGACGACGCCATCGTGGTGCTGGAGAACGTCCAGCGGCACATCGAGGAGGGCAAGCCCCGGCTCCAGGCGGCTTTGATCGGCGCCCGGGAGGTCGGCTTCACGGTGATCTCGATGAGCCTGTCGCTCATCGCGGTGTTCCTGCCGATCCTGCTGATGGGCGGCCTCGTCGGCCGGATCTTCCAGGAATTCTCCGTCACCCTGTCGCTGTCGATCCTGATCTCGCTGGTGCTGTCGCTCACCACGACGCCGATGATGTGCGCCCGGCTGCTGCGGGCCGAAGGTCACGGTCCGGACGGCGCCCCCGCCGCAGGGCGCCGGCCGAACTGGCTGATCCGGATCCTGGAGGGCGGCTTCAACCGGCTGCTCGGCGCCTACGCGCGGACCCTCGCGGTGGCGCTGGCCCATCCGCGCCTCGTGCTGCTGAGCCTGCTCGCCACGGTCGGCCTCAATGTCTACCTCTACGTGATCGTCCCGAAGGGCTTCTTCCCCGAGCAGGATACCGGCCAGATGATGGGCGGCGTCCAGGCCGACCAGCGCATCTCGTTCCAGTCGATGGAGAAGAAGCTCAAGCAGGCGACCGCGATCGTCGGCGCCGATCCGGCGGTCGAGAGCGTCGTCGGCTTCACAGGCGGGCGCGGCACCAACTCGGCCAACGTGTTCGTCGGGCTGAAGCCGCTGGGCGAGCGGGCGCCGATCTCCACCGTGATGGCGCGGCTGCGGCCGAAGCTCGCCCAGGTTGCGGGCGCGCGGCTCTACGTCTTCCCCCGCCAGGACCTGCAGATGGGCGGCCGCCAGAGCTTCGCACAGTACCAGTACACCCTCCAGGGCGACACCGCCGAGGAGTTGTTCGCCGCCGCCCCGAAGCTGCTCGCCGCCCTGCAGAAGGACCCGACCTTCGCGGACGTGACCTCCGACCAGCAGGAGGGCGGGCTGGAGAGCCGGGTGGTGATCGACCGGGCGACCGCGTTCCGCTACGGCATCACCCCCAACAAGATCGACAACACCCTCTACGACGCCTTCGGCCAGCGCCAGGTCTCGACGATCTACAACCCGCTGAACCAGTACCACGTCGTGATGGAGATCGCGCCGCGCTACCTGGAGACGCCGGAGACGCTCAAGCAGATCTACGTCTCGACCTCCGGCGGCAACGCGGCCGGCTCGGCGACCACCAACGCGGTCGCCGGCACGGTCGCGGCGGGCGGCAGCGTCAACACCAACGCGGCAACCGGCACGAGCAGCCCGGGTAGCGCGTCGTCCGCCACCAGTGCGGGCGCCGCCACCGGCACCGGCGCGGTCGGCGCCGCCTCCGGCAGCACCGGCGCGGCGGCCGCGGCGGCTTCGGCCAGCACGGCCGACACGGCGTCGAATGCCGCCGCCATCGCCTCCGACTCGGCCCGCAATGCCTCCTCCAACGCGATCGCGGCCTCCAAGGGCGGCGCCTCGTCGAGCGCCCCGGTCTCGGCCGCCAAGGAGACGATGGTGCCGCTCTCGGCCTTCGCGCGGATCGAGCCGGGGAACGCCCCCGTGCAGGTCAGCCACCAGGGCCTGTTCGTGGCGACCACGATCTCGTTCAACCTCGCGCCGGGCAAGAGCCTGTCGGACGCCACCGAGGCCATCGACCGGGCGATGGCCTCCCTGCATCTGCCGGCCACGATCCACGGCGAGTATGCCGGCGCGGCCAAGAACTACGTCGCCTCGGCCTCGCGGCAGCCGCTGCTGATCCTGGCGGCGATCCTGGCGGTCTACGCCGTGCTGGGGATCCTGTACGAGAGCTTCGTGCACCCGCTGACGATCCTCTCGACCCTGCCCTCGGCCGGCGTCGGCGCGGTGCTCGCCCTGCTGGTGACCGGCACCGACTTCACCATCATCGCGCTGATCGCCGTCTTCCTGCTGATCGGCATCGTGAAGAAGAACGCGATCATGATGATCGACGTGGCGATCGACGCCGAGCGGACCCGGGGCGCGAATCCCGTGGACGCGATCCGGGACGCCTGTCTCCTGCGCTTCCGGCCGATCATGATGACGACGCTGGCGGCCATGCTCGGCGCCGTGCCGCTGATCCTGGCCAACGGCGAGGGCGCGGAGCTGCGCCGGCCGCTCGGCATCGCCATCGTCGGCGGCCTGATTGTGAGCCAGATCCTGACCCTCTACACCACCCCCGTCGTCTACCTCACCCTCGATCGCCTCCGGCACAGGGTGCTCAACCGTCGCAGGCGCGCCGGACGGGGCGGAGAAGCGGCGCTGCCGGCCGGGGAATGATGGTTAAGGTTTCACGTGAAACAGCGGCGGCGATGAGCGCGCGCGCGCTCACCCCTCCTCCCCCCTTTGCGTGGGAGGGTGGCCCGCGCGTCGGCGAGGGTCGGGCCGGGATGCAGTCCCGCAAGAGGGGAGCGACGGTGCCGCAAAGGTCGCCACAGGCGCCGAAACCTGCCCCGTCGCGCTGCCCCTCTCCCCCCCTGCCGCGCAGGGTAGCCTCCCCCGCAGAGGGAGGTTGGAAAGCGTCGCGCACCTTCGCATCCCTCCTCCTCGCTGCCCCGCTCCTCGCCGGCTGCGTGGTCGGGCCCGATTATGCCCGGCCCTCCGTGGAGACGCCGTTCGCCTACAAGCAGGGCGGTGTCCGGGAGGACAGCCCGGCCTATGTCGCGGCGCGCAAGAAGGGCTGGCGCGAGGCCCGTCCGAGCGATGCGGTCGAGCGCGGCGACTGGTGGCGGGTGTTCCGGGATCCGACGCTCGACCGGCTGATCCGGCTGGTCGATGTCGACAACCAGTCGCTCCGGCAGGCGGTGGCGAATTACCGGCAGGCCCGGGCGCTGGTCGCCTCCGCGCAGGCCGCCCTGTATCCGACGGTGATCGGCGCGCCGAGCATCACCCGGACCGGCAGCGGCACCACGACGCGGACCAACGTGGCGCTGATCGGCCAGGCGAGCTGGGAACTCGACCTGTTCGGCGGCACCCGCCGCAACATCGAGAGCGAGGCGGCGCTGGCGCAATCCGACGCCGCCACGATCGCGCTGACCCGCCTGTCCATCCAGGCCGAGATCGCGGCCGATTACCTGACGGTGCGCTACGCGGATGCCCTGCAGAAGGTGCTCGACGAGAATGTCGAGAACTTCAAGAAGACCCTGGCGATCACCGAGAACCAGTACGCCGCCGGCGTGGCGGCCCGCTCCGACGTGATCACCGCCCAGACCCAGGTCCAGACCATCCAGGCCCAGGCCATCGCGGTGCGGCTGACCCGGGTGCAATACGTCAACGCCATCGCCACCCTGATCGGGCGGCCCCCCTCCGAGGTGTCGATCCCGGTGGCCGGCATCGGGCGCAATCCCCCCGGGGTACCGGTCGGGATCCCGGGCGATCTCCTGGAGCGCCGGCCGGACGTGGCCCAGGCCGAGCGGCTCGTCCAGGCGCAGAGCGAGCGTATCGGCGTGGCGGTGGCGGCCTTCTTCCCGACCGTGACGATCTCGGCCCAGGGCGGCATCTCGGGGGCGACCCGCAACGGCCTGCTCTCGGCGGCCAATCAGGTCTGGTCGGTGGCGGCCTCCGGCAGCGAGGTGCTGTTCGACGGCGGCGCCCGCACGGCGGCCTTGCGCTCGGCCGAGGCCGGCTACGACGCCGCGGTGGCCAATTACCGGCAGGTGGTGTTGGCCGCCTTCGCGGAGGTCGAGAACCAGATGGCGGCGTTGCGCATCCTCGGCCAGCAGCAGGGGGCGCAGGACACCGCCGTGGACCTGTCGCGCAAGGCCGTGGAGATCACCCTCAACGAGTACCGGGCCGGCACCCAGAACTTCACCACCGTTGTGACCGCGCAGAACCTGCTGGTGACCAACGAGGTCAACGCCCTTCAGGTGCGGCTGAGCCGCTTCACCGCGGCGGTGACGCTGATCCGGGCGCTCGGCGGCGGCTGGGACGTGCGCGCCTTGCCGAGCGATTCCGAGCTGAAGGGCCCGAGCCTGCCGATCGACCGGGGCGGTCAGGCGGTCCGCCCGGACGAGTAGGGCAGACCGGGACGGCGCGGACGGTTCTCAGGCCAATGCCGCATGCCCCGGGCAGGGCTGGACCTCCACGGTGACGTGGCTCAGTCCCCTCACCCCGGCGAGCCGGGCCTTGTAGTGGGCCGGCGGCCGGGGATCGTCGCTGACGAGGGCGATCACGGCGGCGCGGTGGCCCGGCCCGACCTGCCAGAGATGCAGGTCGCTGATCCGGTCGCCGTCAATCTCCAGCCGCTCCCGGATCTCCCGGGTGGCGGCGGGCGAGGGCCGGGCATCGAGAAGCACGAGGCCGGCCGTGCGGAGCAGGCTCCACGACCATGCCAGGATCACCGCCGTGCCGACCAGCCCCATGGCCGGATCGAGCCAGGCGAGGCCGAGATAGCGCCCGCCGAGCAGGGCCGCGATGGCCAGGACCGAGGTGAGCGCGTCGGCGAGCACATGGATGTAGGCGGCCCGGAAGTTGGTGTCGTGCCCGCCGTGTCCGCCATGTCCCCCGTGAGCGTGTCCCCCGTGGGCGTGTCCCCCGTGGGCGTGGTCTCCGTGACCCTCGTCGTCGTCGTGATCGTCGTGGAGCAGCCAGACGCTGGCGACGTTCACGGCGAGCCCCAGGATGGCGATCGGGATCGCCGGCCCGAAGCCGATCGCCACCGGGTGCAGCAGACGGTCGAGGCTCTCGGCGCCGATCAGCAGCGCGATGAGCCCGAGGATGATCGCGCTGGCGAAGGCCGCCAGATCCCCGAACTTGCCTGTGCCGAAGCTGAAGCGGGGATCCTCCGCGTGCCGTCGGGCGAAATGATAGGCGAGGGCGGCGATGCCGAGCGCGGCCGCATGGGTCGACATGTGCCAGCCGTCGGCGACCAGCGCCATCGAGCCGAACCACGTGCCGCCGATGATCTCGGCGACCATGGTGGCGGCGGTCAGCCCGACCACCGCCCAGGTCCGGCGCGCGTGCCGCTCGTGCCGGTTGCCCAGGAAGACGTGGCTGTGAGCCCAGGGTTCGAGGGAATGGGTATGCATGCGGGGTTCCTTGATCCTAGACTCGGCGCAGCATAGCCCAACGGGCACCGGAACGGCCCTCGCCGCGGCGGGTTGTCAGGCCGGTTTGCTGCACCGCAGCCACACGGGAGTCAGGGATGGCCGAGCCGACGACAGCCCTCAAGGACACGGCAGCCTGCGGCACCGAGCCGGCGCCGCCCTGCACGCTGGTGATCTTCGGGGCCGGCGGCGACCTGACCAAGCGCCTGCTGATGCCCTCGCTCTACAACCTCGCGGGCGCCGGGCTCCTGGCCGAGGGCTTCTCGATCCTCGGCATCGACCACAACGACGGCACCGACGAATCCCTCCGCGAAAACCTCACCCAGACGCTGGAGGCGTTCAGCAAGGACCCGACCTCCGAGTTTCACGCCGACCATATCGACCCGACGAGCTGGGGCTTCATCCGCGAGCGCCTGCACTACCTCAAGGGTGATTTCGAGAAGCCCGAGACCTACGCCGCCGTGAAGCAGCGGGTCACCGGCAACGCGGTGTTCTACTGCGCGGTGGCGGCCCGCTTCTTCGGGACGATCGTGGACGGGCTCGGGCAGGCCGGGCTGCTCCGCCAAGAGGGCGACAGCTTCCGCCGCGTGGTCATCGAGAAGCCGTTCGGCTCCGATCTCGACTCGGCCCGGGCCCTCAATGCCCGGATCCTCAAACAGGGCGACGAGAGCCAGTTCTTCCGGATCGACCATTTCCTCGGAAAGGAGACGGTGCAGTCGATCATGGCGTTCCGGTTCGCCAACGGGCTGCTGGAGCCGGTCTGGCGGCGGGAATACATCGACAGCATCCAGATCACCGCCGCCGAGACGGTCGGCGTCGAGGAGCGCGGTGGCTTCTACGAGCCGACCGGGGCGCTGCGCGACATGGTGCCGAACCACATGTTCCAGCTGCTCTGCATGGTCGGCATGGAGCCGCCGAACTCCTTCGACGCCGAGGCCGTGCGCACCGAGAAGGCGAAGCTCGCCGAGGCGGTGCGGCCGATCCCACCGGAGGATGCGGTGCGCGGCCAGTACACGGCCGGCACCTCGGAGGGACGCGACGTTCCGGCCTACCGGGACGAGCCGCACGTCGCCAAGGATTCGGTCACCGAGACCTACATCGCGTTGAAGCTCAACATTGAGAACTGGCGCTGGGCCGGCGTGCCGTTCTACATCCGCACCGGCAAGCGCATGACCGGGCGGCGCACCGAGATCGCGATCCTGTTCAAGCCGGCCCCGTTCAAGATGTTCGAGGACACGCCGACCGCCGACCTCGGGCCGACCGTGATGCGGATCCTGATCGATCCCGACCACGGGGTCAGCACCGAGTTCAACGTCAAGGTGCCGGGGCCGCAGATGAAGATCGGCCGGGTACGCTCCGGCTTCCGCTACAAGGACTTCTTCGCCGACCGGCCGAATGTCGGTTACGAGACGCTGCTCTACGATTGCATGACCGGCGACGCGACGCTGTTCCAGCGCGCCGATAACATCGAGGCCGGCTGGGCGGCGGTGGAGCCGCTGCTCAAGGGCTGGCCGCAGGCGGATGTCGCGTTCTATCCGGCCGGAAGCCCCGGCCCGAAGGAGGCCGACGACCTCCTGGCCCGGGACGGGCGGCACTGGCTGGGGTTGGACGGGGAGACGGATTGAGCGGCCGATTCGTTCGGTCGAGAACGGGAGCAATCGGCTCCGCGCCGCTCCCTTCCCGCGCTCCCTTCCCGGCGGACGAAGGACTGCGCACAGTGCAGTTTTCATCGCCCGTGCGCGCAGATCGCCTGGTCGTCGTCTCTGTAGGAAAGCATCGCAGTCGCGAACCCCGTCATTCCGGGCTCCGCTGCGCGGCCCCGGAATGACGGGGTGGCCTCCTTCAAACCGGTCGCGGCAGATGGATCCGTGCTCGCCGCCGCTTGAACGGCTTCATCAACCCGGTTGTCCAGCGGTTCGCCAGTTCGGCTGGAAGGGCTCGGCCCCCGCGGGGCTCATTCGGTCTCAGCCCGGCCGCCCGTAATCCCGGGCGTCCCGCGCCTGCCGGTGGAAGGTGAGCCGACGATCGAATTCCCGCGGGTCCTTGGGCTTCACCAGGGCGCCCGGCGGCACGTTCAGCCAGTCGACCAGGCGGGTCAGCATGAAGCGCAAGGCCGCGCCCCGGCACAGGATCGGCAGGGACGCGACCTCGGCGGGCTCGAGCGGCCGCACCGCCTCGTAGCCGGCGATCAGGGCCGCCGCCCTGTCGCGGTGGAAGGTGCCGTCGGGGTCGAAGCACCACGCGTTGAGGCAGACCGCGAGGTCGTAGGCGAACGCATCCGTGCAGGCGAAGTAGAAGTCGATCAGGCCCGACAGCGCGTCGCCGATGAAGAACACGTTGTCGGTGAACAGGTCGGCATGGATCACGCCGCCCGGCAGGTCCAGCGGCCACTGCGCCTCGAGAACGGCGAGGTCGGCCCGGGTGCGCGCCGCGAGGCCGGGCTCGACCGAATCGGCCTGGGCCTCGGCCTGCGCGAACAGCGGCCGCCAGGACGAGACCGAGAGGCTGTTGTCCCGCACCATGGCGAAGTCCCGGCCGGCTTCGTGGAGCGCGGCCAGCGCCCGGCCGAGCTCTCGGCAATGCTCCGCGCCCGGTGCCTTGACCGAGACGCCCTCCAGGAAGCTCACGATGGCGGCGGGCCGGCCGCAGAGCTGCCCAAGGGCCTGACCGGCCCGGTCCCGCACCGGCTGCGGGCAGGCGAGGCCGCGGGCCGAGAGATGCTCCATCAGGCCGATGAAGAACGGCAGGTCCTGTTCCCGGACCCGCTTCTCGTAAAGGGTCAGGATGTAGGAGCCGCCGGTGGTGTGCAGGAAGAAGTTCGAGTTCTCGACGCCCTCGGCGATGCCCTTGTAGGAGAGCAGGCCGCCGATCGCGTAGGCCGACAGGAAGTCGGCGAGCGCAGCGTCGGATACCTCGGTGTAGACGGCCACGTGTTCGCGCTCTGAATTTTTGGAACTTCGATACGACGAGGGGCGCCGAAGCGCCCCCGCATAAAGCCTGCCACGCCTGTGTCCAGGCCGCCTACTCGGCGGCCTCGCTGCGCAGCTCCCGCGGCAGCGGGAAGACCATGTCCTCGATCACCGTCGAGACGGTGTCGACGATCACGTCGTAGCGGGCCGCGAAGGCGTCGATGATCTCCTCGACCAGCACCTCGGGGGCCGAGGCGCCGGCGGTGAGGCCGAGCTTGCGGATGCCCTCGAAGGCCGGCCAGTCGATTTCCTCGGCGCGGAGCACCAAGCGGGTGATCGGGCAGCCGACGCGCTCGGCGACCTCGCGCAGGCGCTGCGAGTTCGACGAGTTCGACGAGCCCACGACGATCAGGGCGTCGACCAGCGGCGCCACCTGCTTCACCGCCTCCTGGCGGTTGGTGGTGGCGTAGCAGATGTCGTCCTTGTGGGGCCCGGTGATGTTCGGGAACTTCTTCTTCAGCGCCTCGACGATGTGCCTTGTGTCGTCCACCGACAGGGTCGTCTGGGTGACCCAGGCGAGGTTGTCGGGATTGGCCGGGGTCAGGGCCGCGATCTGCTCGAGATCTTCCACCAGGGTGATCGAGCCCTTGGGCAGCTGGCCCATCGTGCCCACCACCTCCGGATGGCCGGAATGGCCGACCAGCAGCACGTGGCGGCCGCGCTTGTGGTGGATCTCGGCCTCGCGGTGGACCTTGGTGACCAGCGGGCAGGTGGCGTCGATCGTGGTCAGCCCGCGCGAATCAGCATTCGCCGGCACGGTCTTGGCAACGCCGTGGGCCGAGAAGATCACCGGGGCGGCGCCGTCCGGCACCTCGTCGAGCTCGCGGACGAACACGGCGCCCTTCCGCTTCAGGCTCTCGACCACGTACTTGTTGTGCACGATCTCGTGGCGGACGTAGACGGGCGGCCCGTAGATGGCGAGCGCCCGCTCCACCACGTCGATGGCCCGCACCACGCCGGCACAGAAGCCGCGCGGGGCGCAGAGCAGGATCTCCAGCGGCGGCTTGCCGGCGGCGGTGCCCGGAACGGGCTCAGAAATCGCGATATCGGCGGTCATGCTGGGGATGTGGCGAGGGCGGGGCTGTCCTGTCAACATTCCTGGCCCATGAACAGGGCAGGAACCGGGCAGGAAGACGGCCGCGGGGCGCCTCTGTAGCACGATTGCCGCGCGAATTGGACCCCGGCCGGGTCAAAGGCGCCGGAAGCCGGTCACGGCACCGAAACTGTTGGCCTGGATCCGGGCCCTGGCCTCGGCCAGCGGCTCGGCCGCCACCGCCATGTGGTGGCCGTTGGCGTGGATCAGCGTCTCGGCATCGAGCATCAGCCCGACATGGCCGCGCCAGAACACGAAGTCGCCCCGGCGCAGGGCCGCGCCATCGCGGGGCAGCGCCTGGCCGAGGTCCCGCTCCTGCAGGTCGGCATCGCGCGGGCAGGGTAGCCCCGCCGCGTCGAGGCAGAGCTGCACGAGGCCCGAGCAATCGAGCCCGAGGCTGGTGCGCCCGCCCCACAGATACGGCGTCCCGAGAAGCCGGGCGGCCGTGGCCGCGTAGTCCGGCTCGCGAGCCGTCACCGGCGCGCAATGGCGGGCGAAGACGAAGCCGCCGGGGGTCTCCAGATATCCGTCCGTCTCCCCGGTCACCACGAGGCGCGCCCCGAGGCTTATATGGGCGCGGACCGGCCGCTTCAGGTCCGGCTCGGGATACAGGAAGGTGCGCAGGGCCGTGACCCGGTGGGTCGGCTCCGGCGCGGCCGGGCCCAGGCTCGCGGCCGGCAAGTAGCCGACATAGCCGTCGCGCACGAGCTGCACGAAGGCGAAGCCGTCCGCCTCGTCGTAGAGGTCGACGGCGTCGCCGAGGAGCGCCTCGGTGTCGAGCCCGGCCGCTTGGGATGGCGCCCGCCGCAGCGGCGCCGCCGGCGCCGTCACCCGGCGCGGCGCGGCCGCCACGTAGCGCGCCGCGGCGACCCGGCCGCGCAGGCGCAGATCGGCGAGGTCGGCACGCGCCGGGGTGAGCCGGGGATCGAGAATCGCGGTCATCGGGCGATGCTAGCACGGGCGGCCTTAATGACGGCCTCGCCGGTGAGACGGTGGCGACGGACGTCGCACGAAGTGTGCTGCGCTCCTATGCCGCATCCTGTGCGAGGCCGGAAGGATTCTGCCGAAGGATTGTTCGTGTGCTTGAGCCGGCCGCTCCCGCCCTGCCCATTCCTGCAGCAGGCGCCCCCCAGGCATGTGTCCGGCACGGCGGTCAACGGTTTTTGATGCACTGCACAACCCGGCTGGAAAGCGCTATGTCTTCCGGATGAAGACCGCGAGTCGCCCCGTGAAGAAGACGCAGAAGAGCTTCGCCGACCTGCCCCCGATCCGGGTTCGCCGCGAGCCGCCGACCGTGAACGAGGCGGTCGCCGCCGCGCAGGACCTCGCCGACGATGTCGAGCAGCAGGTCGAGATCGCCGCGGGCCTGATCGGCCTGCCCGCCGACGAGGTCCGCCCGCACGTCCTGGCGGCCAAGAGGGCCAAGCCCGAGCGCGTTTCTGAGCGGATCCTGACCCATGCGAGCCCGAGCCGGGCGCCCCGCACCGTCGTCGTCGAGCGGCGCACCCGCCCGACCGTGGTGATCGAGCGCCGGGTCCGGCCTCTCGACCCGCGCCGCTGAGCGACCCGGCCCGGGGCCGCGTCACCACAGCCGTGTCACCACGGCAGTGTCTTGCCCGTGTAGTCGAGGTAATGGGCGCCCGGCCGGCCGAGCCGGTCCGCGATCACGTCGGCGAGCCCCGTGACGCTGGTCTCCACGTCGATGTCGGCCTCCGCCCCGCCCATCTCGGTGCGCACCCAGCCCGGGTGCAGGATCAGCACCGACAGGTTCTCGGCCCGGTGGCGGATCTCGAAGCTGCGCGCCAGGGTGTTCAGCGCCGCCTTGCTGGCCCGGTAGGTCTCCCAGCCGCCGCTGTCGTTGAGGCCGACGCTGCCGAGGACCGAGCTCATCAGCGCGAGGCTGCCGCCGGGGGCAAGGCGGTCGAGGAACGCCTCGGCGAAGCGGATCGGGCTGACCGCGTTGGTGAGGAAGACCTGCGCGGCCACCGCCCGGGGCACCGCGTGGAGCGGATCGTGCGCCTGCGTGGCGACGCCGGCCACCACGAAGATCAGGTCGAAGCACTGGCCCGCCAGGCGGTCGTGGAGGGCGGCGACGCCCGCATCGTCGTCGATGTCGGCGGTCTCGATGCGCAGCGCCTCCGCGCTCAGGCGGCCGAGCTGGGCGGACGGCGTGCGCTGGGTTGCGGTGACGCGCCAGCCGCGCGCCAGGAAGGTCTCGACGAGGCCGAGCCCGAGGCCGCGGGAGGCCCCGACGATCAGCGCGCTCTTCTGGGACTGGGTCATGGTCGGTCTCCGGACATCGGCCGGATAAGGTCCGATCGGGCCAGGAGGTTTCGTGACCCGGCAGGCCCCGGCTTGGGCAGGCCCCGATCGGGCCGCGTTCCAGGGTTCGAACGCAGCCGGCTTGACCGGGGAAGGTCCGGGTCGCGTGGATGTCCGCCGGTCCGCTTCGGAACGCCCGGTGCGTTGAAGCGGACGTCACCGTCACGTGGGGAGAAGCGTGAAGACTGGCCCGGCCATCGAGCGGCCGAGGCTGACCGGAAGCGCCGCTTGCGTCCCGCCGGCGCGCCGATGCGGGCCTGTCTGCGCGATGGCGTCCGAGACGGGATATCGACGGCCCGCCGTTGACGGGCGCGCGTCCCGGGTCAGGCACGCGCCGGACGCCGCCATCCCGATGGGCGAGATCCGGCCAACCGGCGGCCGCGCGACTTCTCAGTCGCCGCGATCCTGTTGTCCGGTCGGCCTCGCCGGCGGAAGGCCGCGCTCAGGGATCGGGGGTTGGCTCCTCCTCGAGCAACGCGATCGAGGCCGCGATCGGACCGTCGAGCGGTCCCACATGGGCGACGAAGCGGGCACGGGACCAGAGTTCGACGCGGTCTCCGTCGCTCAGATGAAAGGCGCATTCCGCAGCTTCCGCGTCGGTGGCGGCCTCGATCGGTATGGTCGCGCTGACGCTGCCATCCGGCGCGAACCGGTAGGCCCGGTAGGGTGTGAGTGCGCAGGACGAACGGCGGCCGGCTGGAAAGCTCACGACGTCTGCCATTCGCGTGCCTGTTCGCTGCAGTCGAGAACACGAGCCCCGGCGGCGCGCGCGCGGCACGGAAACCGCCGAGGCCGACATCCTGCGCCTCGGTGCGCCGCAAAGATAGCTCGGATGATGCGGCAGCCGGAACGAAGGCCGGTCGCGCTGTCAAGGTTCCTGCAATCATCCCTTCGGCGTCATCTGATCTGGGCCATGCATGGAACGGGCAGACGACCCAGGGGGTTCGAACTTCACGGCACGCCGCGTTGGCGTGCTGGCGACCAGGGTTACCGCTATGGCTACCGGTACTGTGAAGTGGTTCAACGAGACCAAGGGCTACGGATTCATCCAGCCCGACGACGGCGGCAAGGACGTGTTCGTCCATATCTCTGCTGTCGAGCGCGCTGGGATGCGCAATCTGATCGAGGGTCAGAAGGTCGACTACGATGTCGAGGCTGACCGGCGTAGCGGCAAGGAGAGCGCTGCCAACCTGAAGAGCGCCTGAGGCTTTCGTTGTCGGGATGGCGCGTGTGCGTCATCCCGCTTCGTCCGAACGGATCTGACATCCGCGCCGCGCGCCGCGTCGCGTATCAGCGCGCCGGTGACGTTGACGTCCCCCTCGACCCCGCTCACCAGCGCCGTCAGCGGGCCGGGATCTCCGGGCCGGGGTTCAGCAGGGTGGCCTCGCCGTCGGACGCCTTCCAAACCTGCAGCGATCCCTCGCGAACGAACATGGCGAACGCCTCGATCACCTCCCATCGATCGAAGGCCTGCGCTCCGTCCACGGCACGGCCCACGATGCAGGCCGCGTCGGGAGCCCCTGCGACCGGTGCTCGGCTCTCCAACGAGAAGATCACGCCCGAGCGATCGGGCCTCAGCGCGGCCGGCAGCGCTTCGATCCGGCGCCAGAGGCAATGCCATCGGGCACAGATCTCCGGGCGCTCGGGGTAGATCCCGCATCCCGTTCCGGTGTTGTGGCGGCACAGGATTCCCGCGGGCTTGTCGAGGACCGGGATCTCCAGAACCCGGCAACACAGCGTGCACGAACCGCAGGATCGATCCGAAACCGAGGGCGGGGCCGATCGCGGTGGCGCTGCTCGTCCGCCGGCGCGGTCGCCTGTTTCGATCGTGATCGGCCTGCTCTCACTGTCGGGTTGCGGCACGTTGGGGTGCGGAACGTCCTGCGCGCGGTGATGCTCAGGGCGCCGGCCGCGAGCATCGCGTCACCGGCGCTCCTCGAAGGCGCGGGCCTCGGAGGGGATCAGAGCGCGACCGATCGACGCCCGCGATCCGGGCAGACGCCGCCCGGGACGCGACCTCAGGCCTTCGGCGGTTGCCGGTTGGTCTTGAAGTTTCTGGTCTTCGGTTCAGGCCTGAGAAGCTCAGGCTTGTTGGCCAGGAGTCGCTTCACCCGCTCGTTGAAATCCTCGGGGGTGACGGCCTGCGCTTTGCCGGTCGTGAATTCGCGTGCCATCTCGGCTCCGTTTCGTCGCCCAGGGCACGGATTTGCGCGGCGGGATCGTGGGGCTATGCGCCTTCTTGCGCCGGAACACCACTGCCCGTTCGGGGTCGCAGGGCGGTCTGCCGAACGCGACAGGCGCCCATCCGACGGGTCGTGACGTCCGAGCGGGACGCGAAAAGCGTGCGCCTCAAGGTCTCCGGGGGCGGCCCGCGAGGATTGAAGCCCCGCGCGAGCGTTCAACAGGCGCGCGTTTCAGAACCCGGACGTCCGAAGTCGGGAGCGGCGCGACCGCGACGGTATGGAGGCGCGTGGCCAGGTCCCGTGCTCACCGTCCTCGGAGGTGCGTGACCTTGACCGACATTGGACGGTCGTCGCGCCGCGTGGACGACGCTTGAGGTGATATGCGCGCAGATACCGGGCCGATCGGGCTTCGACCCTGGAAACGTCAGTCGGCGGTCTGGATCGACCATGTGGCGTGGCGGATGCCCGGGGCGCGGGCGAGCTCGGCGGTGACGGCGTCGAGCTCCTCCGCCTTCACGGCGCTGGCCGTGAGGGTCGCCACCACGTCGACCGCGCGCTCGCCGCGCTCCTCGACCGCGACGCTGCTGACCGGGTAATGGGCCGCCTCCAGGCGCTCGACCAGCAGGTCCTGGGCCGGCCCGGCCTCGCCGGGTGCCGTGGTGACCTGGACCTCGTAGGTCGCCTCGGTGGCGGATTCGCGGATCGGCGCGCGGTTGATGGCGTTCACCAGCGGCCGCAGCGCCGTGTTGCAGGCCAGCACCGTCACCATCACGAACACGGCCTCCAGCGGCAGGTCGGCGCCGCAGAACGCGCCGACGGCGGCCGAGCACCACAGCGTGGCGGCCGTGTTGAGGCCGCGGACGTTCATGCCCTCCTTCATGATCACGCCGGCGCCGAGGAAGCCGATGCCGGAGATCACGTAGGCCACCGTGCGGACCCCCCCGTCCGGGCCGGTCAGCCGCATGCCGAGATCCACGAAGGCGCTCGCGCCCACCGCCACCAGCACGGCCGTGCGCAGGCCGGCCGTGCGCTGCCGGTACTGCCGCTCGGCCCCGATGATCGTGCCGAGCACGAAGGCCACGAGCAGGCCGATGCCGGATTTCAGTTCTTCGGGGAGGGCGGCGTAGCTGGTCATCCGCGGTCTCATGGGAGCGGGGAGGTGACGGAACCGTGACACCATGGCCCGGCCCGGACCGGACAGCGTGTCCGAAGCGGGATTGACGGCCGCACCGGGCAGCGGGCACACCGGCAAGAGCCTGAGGATCCCTTAAGAATTCGGGACCCGGCCGAGGAGACGTGCAGGATGCAGCACACGGCCCACACGATGGCCCGGGAAACGGCCGCGGCAGCGGATTCGATCCGCGTCGGATCGTTCGCCGCATGAGTGGGATGCTGAGCGGGGCCCTTGCCGAACGCCGGCCCGAGAGCCTCCCGGATGCGGATCTGCACGGCCGCGTCATGGCGTTGCGCGAGGGGCTGGAGCGCGGCCTGATCGGCAGCGCCGGCCTCGTCGAGCGCCTGCTGATCGGGCTCCTGACCGGCGGCCACCTGCTGATCGAGGGCGCGCCGGGGCTGGCCAAGACCCGCGCGGTCAAGCGGCTCGCCGACGGGCTCGACGGCTCCTTCGCGCGCATCCAGTGCACGCCGGACCTGATGCCGGCCGATCTGACCGGCACCACCGTCTGGCGGCAGGACAGCGGCACGTTCGAGTTCCTGCCGGGGCCGCTGTTCCACGCCCTCGTGCTGGTCGACGAGGTCAACCGCGCCCCCCCGAAGGTGCAGTCGGCGCTGCTCGAATCCATGGCCGAGGGGCAGGTGACGGTCTCAGGGACCACCCATCGGCTGTCCGACCCGTTCATGGTCGTGGCGACCCAGAACCCGATCGAGCATGCCGGCACCTTCCCGCTGCCGGAGGCGCAGCTCGACCGCTTCCTCCTCCACGTCGTGGTCGACATGCCCGACGAGGCCACCGAGCGGGCGATCCTCGACCTGGTCGAGGGCGAGATCACCCACCATGTCGATGCCATGACCATGCGGTTGTCGCTGGCCGACGTGCGCGCCGCCCGGGAGGCCGCGCTCGCCACCTACGTGTCGCCGGCGCTCAAGGACTACCTCGTCCGGCTGGTGGCGGCGACCCGCACCGACGCGGCCGCCCCGGACCTGCGGGCGATGATCGAGCACCCGGCCTCGCCGCGCGGCACCCTGGCGCTGATGATGGCCGGCAAGGCCCGGGCCTGGCTGCGCGGCCGGGACCACGTCATCCCGGAGGATGTCACCGAGCTCGCCCGCGACGCCCTCTCCCACCGCATCGGCCTGACCTGGCGGGCGGCCGCCGAGGGCAGGACCGCGCGGGGGCTCGTCGGCGAGCTGGTGCAGCGGGTACGGGCGCTCTGACGGTGTTCGGCTTCGCGCGCCGCCGATCCCCTCCCCCCGCCACGGGAGCGGGTGGCCCCCGCGTGAGCGGGGGTCGGGAGCGGGGCGCGACGGTGCCGAATGAGGCTGCGGCCTTTCCATCAGGCGCGACCGTGCCTGAAACGGCGCTCGCCTCTTCCCCCCTGCTCCGCGGGGTACCCTCCCCCGCAGAGGGGGGAGGGATCAGCGGCGGCATCCACCTCTCCGGCGAGGCGCTGATGGGCCTGCGCCACCTCGCCCGGCGCGGCTCCGCGCCCGCGACCCGGACGCTGGCGGGCCTGCCCGGCGGCATCGTCACACGGCGCCGCGGGCGCGGCTCCGAGCCGGAGGATGTCCGGCTCTGGTCCGAGGGCGACGACCGCCGCTTCATCGACCGCAACGCCACCGCCCGCACCGGGCAGCTGCACGTCCGCACCCACCACGACGAGCGCGACCGCGCCGTGGTGCTGCTCGCCGATTTCCGATCCTCCATGCTGTTCGGCACCCGCCGGGCGCTCCGTTCGGTCGCGGCCGCCGAGGCCCTGGCGCTGCTCGGCTGGCGGGTCGCGGCCGATGGCGGCCGGGTCGGCCTCGCGGTGGCCTCGGCGGGCGCGCCGACCGTGCTGCGGCCGGCGGGCGGCGAGCGCGCCATGATCGCGGTCACCGGGGCGCTGGCCCAGGCCCATGCCGACGCCCTCGGGGCCGAATCCGGCGCGGAGCCGCCTCTCGAGGCGACGCTCGGCCTCGCCCGCAGCCTGCTGCCCGCCGGCGGCCACCTCGTCATCGCCAGCGCCCTCGACGATCCCGGCCCGGGCTTCGACGAATTGCTGACGCTGCTCGCCGAGCGGATCGCGATCCGGCTGATCCTGGTCAGCGACGCCTTCGAGCGGACCCGGCCGCCGGGCTATTACCCCTTCGCCCTCGCCGATGGCCGCCGCGGCACGGCGCTGCCGACGGCCGGCGCATCGGGGGACTCCGCCGAGGCCCGGCTCGCCGACTATGCCCGCCGGGGCATCGCGGGCGTGCGCCTCGACGTCGAGACCGGGCCGGAGGCCTACGCGCCGCTGATGGAGCGCCTCGATGCGGTGCTGTGAGGCCGGAACCGGCGGTCCCTCCCGATGAATCCCGTCACGCCCGCCGAGACGCCGCTGACCCTCGACCAGCTCCGCGGCCTGCACCTGCCCGGCGGCGCCGCGGGCGCCGTGCAGGGCGAGATCATCGCGGCGGCCGCCCTCGGCTTCCTCGCCGCCCTGCTGGTCGGGCTGGTGCGCTACGGGCGCGGCCGCGCAGGGGCCAGCCTCCGCCGGGCGGCTTTGGCCGAACTCGCCCGCAGCCGCGGCCTCGACCCGGAGGCGCGCCTCGTCGCCCAGGCGCGCCTGCTGCGTCGCCTCGGCCGGACCCTCGGCGGCGATGCCGAGGCCGGCGCCACGGGCGCGGACTGGGCCGCCCGCCTCGACGGGCTGTTCAGGACCGACTTCTTCACGCGGGGTGCCGGACGGGTGCTCGCCGACGGCCTGTACCGGCGGCAGGATCCCGACCTCGATGCCCTCGACGCCGAGCTCGGCCGCCTGATCGGACGGCTGCGGGCATGATCGCCGCATGACCGCCCTCCTGCCCGCCTGGCTCAGCGCTCTCCTGTCGGCCTTCGACCTCGCCGCGCCCTGGGCGCTGCTGGCCCTGCCCCTGCCGCTGCTGGCCGCCCGCCTGATCCCACCCGAGCCGGAGGGCGGCAGCGGGGCGCTCCGCGTGCCCGGCACGCTGGTCGGCGACGGGCGCACCGGCGCCGATCTGGCCGCTCGCGGGCGGCGGCGGGCCCTGCTGACCTGGACGCTGTGGATCGCCCTGGTGGCGGCGCTGAGTGGTCCGCGCCTCGTCCTGCCGGCCGCCGCGCTCCCAGCCTCGGGCCGCGAGATCATGATCGCCATGGACCTGTCGGGCTCCATGGAGCGGCGCGACTTCGCCCTCGACGGCGAGACCGTGAACCGGCTCACCGCGGTCAAGCGCGTGGGCACCGACTTCATCCGGCGCCGGGCCGGCGACCGGATCGGCCTCGTGATCTTCGCCGACCAGGCCTACGTGGCCGCCGCCCCGAGCTTCGACACCGCGGCGGTCGCCCGGGCGCTGGACGAGGCCACGATCGGCATCAGCGGCCGCTCCACCGGCATCGGCGACGGCCTCGGGCTCGCCCTGCGGCGGCTCGATCCCCGGGATGCCGGGGGCGAGGCCGCATCCGGGAGCAAGCCCGGCGAGAAGGCCGCGAAGGCCGTGATCCTGCTCTCGGACGGCGCCAACAATGCCGGGCAGACCGCCCCCAAGGACGTGGCAGAACTCGCCCGGGAGCTGGGCATCAAGGTCTACACGATCGCGCTGGGGCCCCGCGACATGGCCGATGCCGACGGCGAGCAGGACGTGGTCGACACCGAGACCCTGCGCGACATGGCTCAGGCTAGCGGCGGCGAGGCGTTCCGGGTCCGCACCACGGACGACCTCGTCCGGGTCGCGGATTCCATCGACCGGCTGGAGGGCGGCCGCGCCCTGGCGCCGCCCCTGCCGCTGCGCCGGGACCTCTGGCCCTGGCCGGCTGCCCTGGCGCTGCTGGCCGTCGCGGCGCTGCTCGCCAGCCGGAGGGGGGCGTGATGCGGGACGGATTTACGCCGACCGAGCGGGTCGCGACATGCTGCTGGCCCACGACGCTTCGCCCTCCCCCCTCTCCCGCAGGGGGGGGAGGGCGCACGGCGCGCGCGCTCTGCGGACCGGCCCGATGAGCCTCCTCGACGCCTTCGCGCTGCTGCGCCCCTGGTGGTTCCTGGCGATCCCGGTCGTCGCCCTGCTGGCGTTGCGCGCCGCGTGGCGCTCGGCGCCGCTCGGCGACTGGGCCCGGGCGGTCGATCCAGCGCTGATGGCCCATCTCGCCCGGACCGGCGCGGTGCTCGGCGGGCGGCGGCAGGCGAACCGCGCCGCCGCGCTCGCGGCCGGGCTGATCGCCCTCGCGCTCACCGGCCCCGCGGTGGAACGCGCCGACGGGCGCACCTTCCGCAACCTCGACGAGACCGTGCTCGTCGTCGACCTGTCCCGCTCGGTCGCCGAGGGCGGCAACCTCCAGGGCGTCCGGCAGGCCGCAGCCGCGGTGGCCGAGGCCGCCGGCACCCGGGCCGTGTCGCTCGTCGTCTATGCCGGCGACGCCTACCTCGCCGCCTCGCCCACCACCGACCGCGACAGCCTCGGCACCACCCTGTTCGCCCTGGACGCCGACACGGTGCCGGACCGCGGCTCCCATCCGGAGCGCGGCCTGGCGCTCGCCCGCCGTACGCTCGCGGAGGCCAGCGTGGTCGCGGCCGACGTGGTGCTGATCAGCGACGGCGACGGCATCGGCGAGGCCGCGACCCGCGAGGCGCGCGCCATCGCGGAGCACGGCTGGCGCCTCCATGCCCTGTTCGTCCCCGCCGACAAGCCGCTCCCGCCCGGTGCGCCGAAGCCCGACCGGACGGCGCTGGACGCCCTCGCGCGATCCGGCGGCGGCACGATCGCCGACATCGCGAGCCCCGGCCCGGTGCTCGACGCGGTCGGGGCCGGGCTCAGTCAGCACCTCGCGGCCGGCGGCTACGGCGTGCTGGCCTACGCGGATCTCGGGCGCTGGCTGCTGCTGCTCGCGGCCGTGCCGGCCCTGATCCTGTTCCGCAGAAGCGCCTGATGAGGAGCGCGCGATGCGGCTGACCCTTCCCAATCCCGGCTTCGCCGCCCCGCTCCGGGCCGGCCTGCCGCCGCGCTGGCGGCGCCGCGCCCGGCTCGCCGGGCTCGCGCTCGCCAGCCTCGGCCTCCTGGCGCTGCTCGCCGTCTCGCAGCCGCGCACCGGCTTCGGGCGGCTGCTGATGGGCCTGGGCCTGCCGGGCCTCGCCGCGCAGGTGCTCGACGATCCGGCTTGGCGCGCCGCCGCGCTCTATGAAGCCGGGCGCTACGACGCGGCGATCGCGCTGTTCCGCACCGGCGGCCGCCGGGCGAGCTACAATCTCGGCAACGCGCTGGCGAAATCGGGCGACCTCGCCGGCGCCCTCGCGGCCTACGACGAGGCCCTGCGCTTCAACCCCCGCGACGCCGACGCCCAGGCCAACCGCTCGCTGATCGCCCGGATGCAGGCCGAGGTGATCGACCGCGGCCCCGGCGGCGGCATCGCCAACGGCACCGCCCAGTACGGTGCCCGCTACAACAACACCGCCAACCAGGACCAGAACAACGACATCAACGCCGCTTCCAGCGGCGAGGGCCTGGCCGGCAACAAGGAATCCAACGCCAGCGCGTCGCTGCCGGGCAACAGCAAGGTCGCCCGCCGCGGCAAGGCCGAGCAGCAATCGATCGACGCCGGCAAGGGCCAGGCCCGCGGCTCGGCCGGCGACGCGGCCGGCCGCGGCCGCACCGGCGGCGGCGCCGCCATGGTGGCCGAGGCGCCCGAGCGCGAGGTCCGCCGGGTGACCAAGAGCTTCGAGGCACACGAGATTCGCCCGGATCGGCTCTGGCTCCAGACCCTGCCGGACGATCCCGGCCGCTATCTCAAGCTGCGCCTGCGCGCCGAGCAGACCCGCCGGGTCGAGGCCGGCACCGCGATTCCCGCCGGGAGCAACCCGTGGTGAGTTGTTTTGGGGTTTCCGAGATGCGCCGCCCCCCTCCCCCCTCTGCGGGGGAGGGGGACCCCCGAAGGCGGTCGGGCGAGGGGAGCGACGCTTCCGGAGAGGTCACGACCGGCGCTGAGACCTGCACGGTCGCGCTGCCCCCCTCCCCCCCTGCTCCGCAGGGTACCCTCCCCCGCCGAGGGGGGCGGGGGACGCCCGTCTGGCACCTCGCCCTGGTCCTCGCCCTCAACCCCCTCCCCGCCCAGGCCGAGATCGAGCCCGGCGACCTCACCCTCACGGTCACCGCGGAGCTGAACGGCAACAGCGCGCCCTTCTCCCGCGAGATGGTGCTGTTGAAGATCCACGGGGTCTACAAGCAGCCGATCCTGCTGGAGGAGGTGGTGCAGCCCTCGCTCGCCAACTTCTCGTGGACCCAGCTCGGCCGCGACCACTGGAGCCGGACCAAGCTCCCCGACGGCCAGAGCGCCATCGCGTTCGACCGCACCGTCGCGGTGTTCCCGCACCATGCCGGGCAATTCACCATCGAGCCGTTCATCCACAAGCTGACGGTCAACGATGTCGGCGAGCGGCGGCTGGTCGAGGTGCGCTCGAAGCCGATCCCGTTCCCGGTGGCGCCATGGACCGAGCCCACCGGCGGTCCCGACGCCAAGGAGCCCTGGTGGCTGCCCGCCAAGGACGTTGCGATCACGGATTCCTGGAGCCCCGACCCCGAGACCATCAAGGTCGGCGAGACCGCCCGCCGGATCGTCACCCTGGAGGCGCAGGGCATGGTGGCGGAAGGCCTGCCGCCGCGGCCGGTGATGCGCACCCGCGGCATCATCACCTTCGCGGGCCCCGTCACCCGCGAGACCCTGCTGACCCCCTCCGGACCGGTGGCGCGGGCCACCTACCAGTGGGACGTGAAGCCCGGCGTGCCGGAGATCATCCCCCTCGACGCCATCGCGATCCCGTGGTTCGACACCGCCACCCGGACGATGCGCGAGACCGAGATCCCGGCCCGGCAGATCGGCGGCGGCCTGCCCGATCGTGAGGCCGACCGGGCGCCGCCCGCGATCCCCTCGCCGCTCGTGACCGCCGCCGCGGCGCTCGCCGCCTTCGGGCTGGGCCTGGCGCTGATCGGCTTCGGTCTCGGCCGGCCGGCCTTGCGCCTGTCCGCTCCCGCCCGCCGGGCCCTGCGCGCGGCGGCCCGGTCGGGCGATCCGGCCGGGTTCCGCGCCGCGCTGGACGCGGCGATGCGGGACGCCCCGGACCTCGCCGGGATCTGGCGGGGGCGGCCGGACGTGGCGGCAGCCCTGGCGGCGCTCGACCGATCGGTCTTCGGAGCTTCGGGCGCTCCCGTCCCGGACCTGCCGGCCCTGGCCCGCGCGCTGTCGCGCCCGGAACGAGTCGCCGGGCCGCCCGGGCCGGAGCGGCTGGCGCCGCTGGACGGCCCCGCGCGCTGATCACGGGAGCGGGGATCGGCAGCGAAAGGGGAACCGCCTTCCGCTTTCCGAGGCGGGAACGGTCGCTCCGTCATCCCGGGGGCGCAGCGGAGCCCGGGCGCCGGGATGTTGCCGGAGCGCGGCCCCGCCCTGCCCGCCGTTGATGATCGTCAGCTTGTGAACGCGCCTCCGGGAACGGCACACCGCATGACGGCTTGGGCTGCCGACGCTGATTGCCACTGGAGATTTCGCGCATGCCCGCGATCCTGACCACACATGCCCGCGCGCTGGCCGCGACCCTCGCCCTCGGCCTGGCCGTCCCGGCCGCCCTGCCGGCCTCGGCCCTGGCCCGGTCCGCCGGCACCGAGCGCACGCTGAAAGCGGTCGACACCGACCATGACGGCACGATCGATCTGGCCGAGGCGCAGGCCGCCGCCGGCAAGGTCTTCGACGCCGCCGAGACCGACAAGGACGGCACCGTCGACGCCAAGGAACTGAAGGGCCGGCTCAGCAAGAAGGACCTGAAGGCCGCCGATCCCGATTCCGACGGCACCCTCGACCGCAAGGAATACCTCGCCTTGGTCGAGCAGCGCTTCAAGGCTGCCGATCCCGACAACGACGGCACGCTCGACGCCAAGGAACTCAAGACCCCGGCCGGACGGAGCCTGCTGCAGCTCCTCAAGTAAGCCCGGCCGCCCGGACGGACACCGTTGCACAGTTCGTGAGCAAGTATTATTCCTGTGCAACGGCTCAAGTTATAATCAGGCATCAATATTTTGCACGATCTTGCATCATCTGTCGGGCCTCCGTAGGTTCTCAATGTCCGAGCATCAAAGCATCGGCTTGAACCACCAGGGAGGCGCGCGATGGCACGCGTGAACGAGGTCAAGGACAGGTTCCGCGCGCGGCTGCAGGAGGCCGATGCCCGCAGCAACGACTTCCGCAAGAAGCTCCTGGAGGACGGCGCGCGGGCGCTGGAACCGGTGGTCGGGGTGCTGCACCTGATGGCCGAGGTCCTCAACGAGGAGGACAACGTCCACGGCAGCATCACCGGGCTCGAGGCCAAGATCGATCAGGACAACTTCATCAGCCTCTGCGCGCAGCTGCGCGGCACCGAGTCTGAGCAGAAGATCAAGATCAAGTACGGGCCCGAACTCGGCGGCAGCAACTACATCTCGGTCTCGGGCCTGAACCAGCGCTACAACGAGCGCCTCGTACCGGGGGCCGCGAGCTGCGCGATCGGCCGGACGGTCGGCAGCGACATCCAGCTCGACGAGCACCGGGGCGACGAGCTGGCCGAGGTGGTCCGCGAGGTGATCGAGGATTTCTACGCCGCCCAGATCGAGCAGCGCAGCCACTTCGCCTTCGCCCGCTGAGCCGGCGCGGGCCTCCCTCCGGACCCCGCTCCCCGCCCCCTTGTGGGGAGGCGTTGGAGGCGGGGGTGGCGCAAGCGGCACCGGAACGCGCGATCCCGAACCACCCCCATCCCTCCCCACAAGGGGGAGGGACAGGCGCTCGGTGAACATCGTCTCGCGGCGCGCGGGCGTTCGGAAAACCCGATTTCCCTGCCGCGCATCCTGCGCTAAGCCTGTCGGCGATGGGGATGGAGCTCCCCGACAACCGCCTGGCGGTCGCCACTCCTGGCCGCCCTGCCGGGCTGATGGCTCCTACCGAACGGGCGTGCCCTCCGCCGTCCGCGGTGGGGCCATGCGCCGAAGCCGCGACACGACGCGGCCGCCCGACCGAACAGGAAGGGCAGACATGATCAACACCCTCATCGTCATCCTCGGGGCCGGGCTCGGCGGCGGGGCCCGCCACGGGGTCAACGTCGCGGTGGCGCGGCTGCTGCCGGGCCTCGGCTTTCCCCTGGCCACGCTGATCATCAACGTTTTGGGCTCGTTCCTGATGGGCGTGCTCGCCGAGGGTTTTGCCCTGCGGGGCGCGGCCGGCCACCCGACGCGGCTGTTCCTGACCACCGGAATCTTGGGCGGCTTCACCACCTTCTCGACCTTCTCGCTCGACGCGATCAGCCTGTACGAGCGGGGTGAGACGGGCATGGCCGCCCTCTACGTCGTGGCCTCGGTCGCCGCCGGCCTCGTGGGCCTGGTGGCGGGCCTCGCCCTGGTGCGGGCGGTCCTGAGCGGCAGCTGAGACGTCCCGGTTTCGAAAGGTCGAGACCTTTCGCGGGTGCAGGGTGGAACCCTGCATAGACCCAGGGGCGCCGCCCCTGGCCTCCGCCAGGGGGCCGAGCCCTTTGGGAACCCGGGACTCAATCGGCGATGAACTTCAGCCGGTGGTCGCGGTGGAGGTCGACGATCGCCGCCGCGGTCTCCTCGATCGAGCGGCGGGTCACGTCGATCGTCGGCCAGCGGTTCTTGACGAACAGGCGGCGCGACATCGTGATCTCGTCCGCCACCGCCGAGCGGTCGACGTAGAGGGAGGATTCGTCGGCGTTGAGGCTGGACAGCCGGTTCTGGCGGATCTGCACGATCCGCTCCGGCGAGGCGAACAGGCCGACGACGAGGGGTTTCCGGGCGCGCTCGATCGCCGGCGGCAGCGGCATGCCCGGCACCAGCGGCAGGTTCGTGGTCTTGAGGCCGCGATTGGCGAGGTAGATCGAGGTCGGCGTCTTCGAGGTCCGGCTGACGCCGAGCAGGATCACGTCGGCCTCCTCCAGATCGTCCGGCAGGTTGCCGTCGTCGTGGGCCAGCGTGAAGTTCATCGCGTCGATGCGCTTGAAATACTCGGCGTTCAGCATGTGCTGGGCGCCGGGCCGCGCCGTGGTCTCGGCGCCCAGATAGGCGCGCAGCAGGTCATGGACCGGCCGCAGCACCGACAGGCAGGGCGAGCCGGTCTCGCGGGCGACGTCCTCCAGCCGCTCGCCGAGGTCGCCGCCGACCAGGGTGTAGAGGACGAGGCCCGGCGCCGCCCGGATCTCCGAGATCACCCGGTCGAGCTGCGCGGCCGAGCGGACCAGCGGGTACACGTGCTCGATCGCCGACACGCCCTCGTACTGCGCGGCCGCGGCGCGCCCGACATTGATCAGCGTCTCGCCGGTGGAATCGGAGACGAGGTGGAGGTGGAAGTAGCTGCGGCCCATTCCGATCGCCTCTGCGGTCGACTGGCGCGGCACCAACGTTATCCACCGCCGGCCGCCAGGGGAGTCGATGAATGTGGATAGGATGCCCGACCGGGCCGGTCCAGGCCGATTCTCTCGCGCGCTATCGACTCCGCCGTTCACAGGCAGGCGGGCGGGACGCGCGGAATCCGGGCCTCTGGGAGAATCCGGGACGCAACCGGGGCCCGTACACGACTCGGCGTTGCCAAGGTGCTGTCGGACCATCCGGTTCTCGCAAGATGGAGCGAATCCTTTAAAGCCTCGTTAACGGCGCGGCGTCGGGGACCGCCTGTGGACGCTTTTGTGCCCCCGCGATTCGGCCCCCCAATAGAAAAAACAGAGTCCTAGAATCTCTCTTTTCTTTTCGAAGGGGCCTGTGTGGGGATCGGCGCGCCGCGACTCGACAGGACGCGCGCCGACGGGCATGCGGGATGACGGAGACGGGATGGGAACGACCATGACGGGGACGGAGCGCGGGTCCGGGCGGAAGACGTCCGAGCGGAAGGTGCTGCGCGTCCTCGAGGGCGAAGCGATCGGACCGCCGCCCGCCTGGATGATGCGCCAGGCCGGCCGCTACCTGCCGGAATACCGGGCGACCCGGGCGGAAGCCGGCTCGTTCCTCGACCTCTGCTACAGCCCGGACTTCGCCGTCGAGGTGACGCTCCAGCCGATCCGCCGCTTCGGCTTCGACGCGGCGATCCTGTTCTCCGACATCCTCGTCGTCCCGCATGCGCTCGGCCAGGACGTGCGCTTCGTCGAGGGCGAGGGCCCGCGCCTCGACCCGCTCGACGGCCGCGAGGCGTTCGCGCAGCTGCGCGAGGCCGGCGACCCGGCGGTGATGACCCATCTCGCGCCGGTCTTCGAGACGGTGACGCGACTGCGCGCCGAACTGCCGGACGAGACCACGCTGCTCGGCTTCTGCGGCGCCCCCTGGACGGTGGCGAGCTACATGATCGGCGGCCGCGGCACCCCGGACCTCGCCCCCGCGCGGGCGCTGGCCGAGGGCGACACCGCCCTGGTCGATTCCCTGATCGACCGCCTCGTCACCGTGCAGACCGACTACCTCGTGCGCCAGCTCGAGGCCGGCGCCGACGCGGTGCAGATCTTCGAATCCCATGCCGGCACCCTGCCGCGTGCTGTTTCGGCTTCCGGCGGCACGGTCGAGCCCGTTGGCGACGTCGCCGAGAGCGCCCTGCCGGATGCGTCCGCGGATGCCCTCACCCGCTGGTCGCTGAGGCCGATCGCCCGGATGATCGCGGGCGTGCGCGAAAAAGTGCCGGGGGCCAAGATCATCGTGTTCGCCCGCGGCTCGGGCCTCGACGGCCATGCCCGGGTGGTGCCGGAAACCGGCGCCGACGCGGTCGGGGTCGATTGGGGCGTGGACCTGAGGGCCCTGCGGGCGCGGGTGCCGGCCACCATGGTGACGCAGGGCAACCTGCATCCGGACACGCTGATCGAAGGGGGCGCCCCCCTGGACGCGGCGGTGGACGCGGTGCTGGCGGCGACCGACGGCCTGCCGCACATCTTCAACCTCGGCCACGGCATCACGCCGCAGACGCCGGTGGCCCATGTCGAGCGCATGCTCGCGCGGCTGCGGGGCTGAGCCGCCTGTGCTGTACGACTGGATCAAGGCCGGCCACGTCATCAGCCTGATCGCCTGGATGGCCGGGATGCTCTACCTGCCGCGGCTGTTCGTCTACCACGCGAGCCTGCCGCCGGGCTCGGAGGCGCAATCGGCGACCTTCAAGGTGATGGAGCGCCGCCTGCTCAGGGCGATCATGAACCCCGCGCTGATCGCCACCTGGGTCTTCGGGCTGGCCCTCGCCGGGATGAGCGGCTTCTACGCGAGCCCCTGGCTGCAGGCGAAGTTCGTGCTGGTGCTCGCGATGTCAGGGATCCACGGCTGGCTCGCCCGGATGGTCAAGGATTTCGCCGCCGACCGGAACACCCGCGGCCACCGGTTCTACCGGGTGCTCAACGAGGTGCCGACGCTGCTGATGATCGGCATCGTCATCCTGGCGATCGTCAAGCCGGGCCTCTGATCCCGGGATCCTGTGATCCGGGTCCGATTCCCGCCGCCGCCGCCGCGCGGGAGCCTTTCGCCGGCCGGTTCGTTCTGAGCCCATGTCGAAACCGCTCGTCCTCCTGCTGCTGCTCGCCCCCCTCGGGTCCAGTCCCTCGGCCTACGCGGCGAGCTTTCCCTGCGACAAGGCCGGAGCGCCCGACGAGAAGGCCATCTGCGCGCACCTGCCCCTCAACGACCGGGACGTCGAGATGGCGACCCGGTTCGAGATCCTGAAGGCCGTGCTGCCGATGGGCGGACAGGGCAAGCTGCGCGACGACCAGGAGGCGTGGCTGCAGGAGCGCCGGACCTGCGGCGCCGACGTGACCTGCCTCACCGCGGCCTACGACGCGCGGCTCAAGGTGCTGCGCGGGGTGCTTTCAGAATTTGCCAAGCAGGGGCCGCAGTAGAGAAGGTCTTACTTCGGTACAACCGACACAATCTTGGCGACCATGGTTGCCGAGCCATTCTCAGAAATGCTGAATCATTCCAGGTGCGACACGGGCACGAGCTTTACCGCGTCGCGTTCTGAAGGATGCGCGAACGAGATCTCCGGCGAGAGCTGTGAAAGCCCTATCCGATCCTTCGACCAGGGCCCTGAAAACGCGAAAGGAGGCCGACGCCTCCTGACGCCGTGGGGCGGGGCCTGCCGGAACCCCGCAGGTCGCACCCGCCATCCACCAGGATGACGGTGCTGCGGCAGGCAGAATATCACCGTGCCGCCGGCACGAGAGATCGACGCCCCGGCTGGTGGGTCTTCCAGCTTTCCGGCCCCGCATCCGCCGATGAACCGGGCTGTCACAACCGCGCCAGAAGCCGCTCCGCCAGCGGGTTCTCGGCCGCGAAGGCGTAGTCCACGCGCCGCACCGTCACGGCCCGGGCCCCGGCCTCGACCAGGGCGCCCGCGAGGTCGAACACCGCGGCCTCCGGGCAGCGCAGCACGATCTCGCCGTCCGGCCCGCGCGGCGCGCCGTA
Source organism: Methylobacterium sp. PvR107 (assembly GCF_017833295.1). Classification (NCBI taxonomy): domain Bacteria; kingdom Pseudomonadati; phylum Pseudomonadota; class Alphaproteobacteria; order Hyphomicrobiales; family Methylobacteriaceae; genus Methylobacterium; species Methylobacterium sp. PvR107. The sequence continues at coordinate 3,277,903 of NZ_JAFIBW010000001.1, read as the reverse complement.
GGGCAGCTCGGCCTCGTGCAGGCCCGCCAGGGTGGCGAGGTCGATCGTGCCGCTCTCCGGGAGGGCGGCGCGCACCTCCCGGGTGGTCCGGGCGCGCTCCTCGGCGGCGATGCGGCCGAGCACCGTGCGGAGTGCCGCCCGCTGGCCCTCGCCCCAGGGGGCCTTGAGCGAGGCGACGAGGTTGGCCTCCGAGCGCAGGATGATGCCGTCGTCCAGCACCTTCAGCGCATTGGCCGAGAGCGTCGCCCCCGTGGTGGTGATGTCGACCACGATCTCGGCCGAGCCCGCGGCCGGCGCGCCCTCGGTGGCGCCCAGGCTCTCGACGATCCGGTAATCGGCGACGCCCTTCTCGGCGAAGAACCGGCGGGTCAGGTTCACGTACTTGGTGGCGACCCGCAGGCGCCGCCCGTGGCGGGTCCGCATCCCGGCCGCGACCTCGTCGAGATCGGACATGTCGCGCACGTCGATCCAGGCCTGGGGCACGGCCACCACCACGGTGGCGTTGCCGAAGCCCAGCGGCGTCAGCAGCTCGACCTGGCCGCGCACGTCCGGCAGGGTCTCGCGGATCAGGTCCTCGCCGGTCACCCCGAGATGGGCGGCGCCCGAGGCGAGCTGCGCGGCGATCTCGGAGGCCGAGAGGTAGCGCACCTCGACGTCGGGGACGCCGAGCAGCTTGCCCCGGTAGTCGCGGGCGCCGGCTCCTTGTGCGAGCTTGAGCCCGGCCCGGCCGAAGAACGCGCTGGCATTCTCCTGCAGGCGGCCCTTGGACGGGACGGCGAGGATCAGCGGCATGGCGGTCGCGTCCGAGGCACTCATCGGCCGGCTCCCGCCACGCGCGCGATCCAGAAGGTGCAGCCGACCGCCGGCAGCGGCGCCGGGCTGCCGAGATGGCCGAGCAGGCCGTCGTAGCGGCCGCCGCCGACCAGGATCGGGCCGTCTCCTTCGGTCACCTCGAAGATGAAGCCGGTGTAGTAGTCGAGGTTGCGGGCGAAGTCGCCCTGGAAGCGGACGCGCTCGATCGGCAGGCCGCGGGCCGCGATGAAGCCGGTGCGCTCCTCGAACAGGTCGAGGGCGGCCGCGAGGGCGTCGTGCCGGATGCCGGCGTCGGCCACCAGCGCCCGCAGGTCGCGGGCGGCCGCGTCCGGATGGCCGGCGATCGCCCGGTAGCGGTCGAGGATCGCGCGGTTCTCGGCGTTGAGCCCGGCCCCGCCATGGGCCTGCGCGGAGGCCTTGGCGAGGAAGCGCTCGGCGATCTCGCCGGCGCTGCGCCCGCCCACCGCCGAGATCCCGGCGATCGCCAGCACGTCCTCCACGAAGGCGCGCACGCCCTGCGGGTCCTGGCCCTGGATCGCCGCCAGCAGGCCGGCATGGGGATCCTCGGGGCGGGTCCCCTCGGCGCCGTTGGTGACGGCGTCCAGCGAGCGTCCGGCCGCCAGCGCCCGGAGCGTCCGGCGCTTGGCGGCGGGCGGGACCGCGAGGCCGTCGAGGAGCGCCACGGTCAGGCCCATATCGCCGAGCCGCACCGCCGGATCGGTCCGGCCGAACAGCGCGAGGCCCTCCAGGGCGAGGCCCAGCACCTCGGCATCGGCCGCCGGCGTGTCGGTTCGCCCGATCGACTCGATGCCGGCCTGGAAGAACTCGTCGGGCTCGTCGGCGGCGAGCCGGAAGACCGGGCCACAATAGCTGTAATCGGCCGCCCGGCCGTCGGCCTCGGCCCGGTGCAGGCGGCAGACCGGAATGGTGAATTCGGGCCGCAGGCACAGCTCGGCACCGCCCGCATCCTGCGTGACGAAGATCCGCCGGCGGATATCCTCGCCCGACAGTTCCAGGAACGGCTCGAGGGGCTGCAGCACCGGCGGCGTCACCGGCCGGTAGCCCGCCGCCGCCAGATGCGCGGACAGCCGCGTGCGCGCCGCGTCCCCCGCCCCCGTCTCGCCTGCCTCCGGTCGTGTCATCGCAATCCACCTCGCGGGCGCTCTGTAGCAACCGCGACCGGACTTGGCGACACGCAGCGCGGCGGCGTCGGGCCGGCGCGCCGCGCAGAACTGCGCAGTCCCGGGCGGTTCTGCACCGGGACCCAATATCCGCTACGGAATCAAGGACGTGACCGGCTCAGAGCGGCCGGAGGCTGCCGAGGCGCGCCCCGCGCGGGCGCCGGACCGGCTTGCGGCGGGCGAGCACGGTCACGGCGGGCGCCCCCGCGATCCCGGCGCTGAGGATCGGCGCGCTCCCGGTCCCGGGGGTGGCCTGCGCGACGGCGCTGGGCAGCCGGTCGGGAACCGGACGGGCGGCCCAGACGGGTCCCGCGCCGGCGCAGATCAGCCCGGCCGACAGGATGAGGATCTTCGCGCACATCCCGCCATCTCCACGGCACCGATCGACGACAACGCCGCCGGAGCCGCCGCGTTCGATGCGGAGGGCCTTACTGCGCGGCGGCCGGGAAATGCCGGCTCAGCACGGCGCGGACCTGCGCCACCATGTCGGCCTCGGGACACGAGACCTGCGCGGGCCGTGCCGCCTTCCACTCGGCGTTGCTGGCGATGGACTCGGCCGCCTGGGCGCCCGCGATCAGGTCCTTGATCTGGACCTCGCCGGCCAGCCGCTCGTTCGAGCCCTGGATGATGGCCACCGGGGCGCGGCGGCGGTCGGCGTATTTCATCTGCGCCTTCATGCCGGCGGCGCCGAGATAGAGCTCGGCCCGGACGCCGTCGGCGCGCAGGAGCGCGACGAGGCGCTGGTAATCGGCCATGTTCTCCCGGTCGAGGACCAGCACCACCACCGGCCCGGGCGCCTCGGCGCCGGCGAGCAGCGGGCTGTTCACGAGCTGGAGCGCCGAGAACAGCCGCGAGACGCCGATCGAGAAGCCGGTGGCCGGCACCGGCTCGGCCCGGAACCGCCCGACGAGTCCGTCGTAGCGCCCGCCGCCCGCCACCGAGCCGAAGCGCACGGTCTGGCCGTCCTCGTTGGTGACCGGGAACGTCAGCTCGGCCTCGTAGACCGGGCCGGTATAGTACTCGAGGCCGCGCACCACGCTCGGATCGGCCCGGATCACGTCGTGGCCGTAGCCGGCGGCGGCGCAGAGGCGCATGATCGCGTGCAGCTCGGCGATGCCCTCCCGGCCGGTCTCCGAATCGCCGACCGCGTCGTGCCAGCCGGCGAAGAATTTTTCCCAGAACGCCATCTTGTCGGCGCCGTTCGCGGCGTCCGCCTGGAACGACACGTAGGCGAGGATCCGGCCGATCGCGGTCGCGTCGAGGCCCGCGCCCCTGGTGAAGTCGCCGCTCTCGTCCTTGCGGCCGGCGCCCAGGAGGTCGCGCACCCCGTCGACGCCGAGCCGGTCGAGCTTGTCGATCGCCCGCAGCACGGTGAGGCGCTGCCCGGCCTTGTCGGGACCGGCGAGCCCGATCGCCTCCATGACGCCGTCGAGCACCTTGCGGTTGTTGACCTTGACCACGTACTGGCCGCCGAGCCCGAGCCGGTTCAGCGTGTCGGCCATCAGCATGCAGGTCTCGGCATCGGCCGCGACGCTGCCGGCGCCGACGATGTCAGCGTCGAACTGCATGAACTGCCGGAACCGGCCTGGCCCCGGCTTCTCGTTGCGGAAGACGTAGCCGGCCCGGTAGCTCCGATAGGGCTTGGGCAGCGCATCGTAGTTCTCGGCCACGAACCGGGCGAGCGGCGCCGTCAGGTCGTAGCGGAGCGACAGCCACGCCTCGTCGTCGTCCTGGAACGAGAACACGCCGGCGTTCGGACGGTCGAGGTCGGGCAGGAACTTGCCCAGGGCCTCGGTGTACTCGACGAAAGGCGTTTCCAGGGCCTCGAAGCCGTAGAGCTCGAAGCTCCTGCGGATCGTCTCCAGCATCCGCCCCTGCGCGGCGATCTCGCCGGCGCGCCGGTCGACGAAGCCGCGCGGCAGGCGGGGCTTCAGGGTCTCGGCCTTCTCGGCCTTGGGTGTGTCGGGCTTGGGGGTGTTGGCCTTGGACATGTGCGCGCGTTCGCTTCCCGCGGACCCGGAGCCCGGGTCCGGCATCGGATCTGAGTCGTCTCCGCCGGGCGGAGATCCTGGGGCCGGGCTCTAGAGCATGCGATCGGAAAGGGGAATTCGGTTTCCGAAGGCCCTCGGCGCAAGGTCATCGCCGCCATCGCGCGCGGGACGTCGCGGGACGTACCGTCATGGACGACCTGAGTGTCAGGACCGGCCGCCCCGGCGTGTCTCGGTCCCGGGCTCCGCTGCGCGGCCGCGCGATGACGGGGCGGAAGCGGGCGCGATCAGTACGGCGCCGTGAGCTTGAGCCAGAGCAGGGCCGCGAGGCTGACCACGGCGATCGGCATCTGCAGCGGGCGCAGCCGGGCATGGGCCAGCGGCACCGTGCCGGCGCGCGCCGCGATCGGGTCGAGGATCCCGATCAGGGCGTAGCCGAGGATCAGCATCGCCAGCGCCGGCACCGCCTTGCCCATCACCGCCGCGAACAGGCTGAACAGGCCGAGCGCGTACAGCACCAGCATCGTCACGATCTGCGAGGCTTGCGGGCCGCCCTCGGTCCGGAAGCTGACGCCCCGGTGGACACCGGCCAGGAACAGCAGGATCGAGGCCGCGTAGATCAGGGTGAACAGGGCCACCAGGTAATCGAGCGGCTGCCCGTTGAGCCACCACGCCGCGGCGGCGCCGACCGCGATCGGCATCATCGGGCCGAAGCCGAAGACGATGTCGAGCCACGGGATCCGGCGCGGCTCGTGCGTGGTCAGGGTGCGTCCGGTGGCGTCGTCGCGCATGATGGTCGTGGGGGGCTTTCGGTGCGAGGATCTGCTGCAGTGCAGCGCCGGGACGGGCAACGGCCGCGCGCCGGCACGGTTCCGGAACCGGCCCGAAAGCCGCCGCGCGGCGTCGGCCTGTCTATCGCCGGCGGGACGCCGCGGCGAGGCCCGGGAGCGGGTCGCGCCCAGGGCCTTGAGATCGGGGAAAAAAGGCGTTATCTGTGCGGGGCCCTCACCACAAGGTCTGCGCCACAGCGCGCCCGTGAGCCGTGAGGGTCCTGCCAGACCGGTTTCGCCACCCTGATTCACGGGCCCCTCGCCGCAGCGCGGCCCGCCCTTCAGCGCCCGTCCCCCGGGTGCTTGGCTCAGAACCGGCCCTCCCACCTTCTTCGTCGGTTGCAAGACACCCATGACGCCACACCCCGACGACCTCGCCGATATCGAGACTGCGGAGCCGGCCGACGCGCCCGCCATGCCCGCCGCCCTCATCGGTGTCCGCGAGGTCAAGCTCCAGGACCTCAAGTCGAAGACGCCCACCGACCTGACGGCCTTCGCCGAGGAGGTCGAGGTCGAGAACGCCTCGACCATGCGCAAGCAGGAGTTGATGTTCGCCATCCTGAAGCAGCTCGCTGCCAAGGAGGTCGAGATCATCGGCTCGGGCACCGTCGAGGTGCTGCAGGACGGCTTCGGCTTCCTGCGCTCCTCCGACTCGAACTACCTGCCCGGCCCGGACGACATCTACATCTCGCCGACCCAGATCCGCCGCTTCGGCCTGCGGACCGGCGACACCGTCGAGGGCCCGATCCGCGGCCCCAAGGACGGCGAGCGCTACTTCGCGCTCCTCAAGGTCAACACGATCAATTTCGAGAACCCCGAGAAGATCAAGCACAAGGTCCATTTCGACAACCTGACGCCGCTGTTCCCGACGAAGCGGTTCAAGCTCGAGCTGGACAACCCGACCAAGAAGGATTTCTCGCCGCGGATCATCGACATCGTGGCGCCGATCGGCAAGGGCCAGCGCGCCCTGATCGTGGCGCCGCCGCGCACGGGTAAGACCGTGCTGATGCAGAACATCGCGCAGTCGATCACCCTGAACCACCCCGAGTGCTACCTGATCGTGCTGCTCATCGACGAGCGGCCCGAGGAGGTCACCGACATGCAGCGCTCGGTGAAGGGCGAGGTCATCGCCTCGACCTTCGACGAGCCGGCCACCCGCCACGTTCAGGTCGCCGAGATGGTGATCGAGAAGGCCAAGCGCCTCGTGGAGCACGGGCGCGACGTGGTGATCCTGCTGGATTCGATCACGCGCCTCGGCCGCGCCTACAACACCGTGGTGCCGTCCTCCGGCAAGGTGCTGACCGGCGGTGTCGACGCCAACGCCCTGCAGCGGCCCAAGCGCTTCTTCGGCGCGGCCCGCAACATCGAGGAGGGCGGCTCGCTCTCGATCATCGCCACCGCGCTGATCGACACCGGCTCGCGCATGGACGAGGTGATCTTCGAGGAGTTCAAGGGCACCGGCAATTCCGAGATCATCCTGGACCGCAAGGTCTCCGACAAGCGCATCTTCCCAGCGATCGACATCACCCGCTCGGGCACCCGCAAGGAGGAGCTGCTGGTCCCGCCGGACGCGCTCAAGAAGACCTACGTGCTGCGCCGCATCCTCAACCCGATGGGCGTCACCGACGCGATCGAGTTCCTGCTCGACAAGCTGCGCCAGACCAAGAGCAACGGCGACTTCTTCGACTCGATGAACACCTGAGGCGGGGGCCGCACACCCTCCTTCCGCGCACGGGTTCAAGACCGAGGCTCGTGACGGAGCGCCACGCGCCCCTCTCCCGCGCGGGAGAGGGGACCCGCGCCGCATCCTGCGGCCGTATCACCGCCGCTGATGAGTGACTCCGCACGCCTGCGAGGGGACGGAAATCCTCGGATCCGTTGTCCCGCCGCGGCACGGAACACGGTGGCCCCGATTTCCGGCCGTTGACCTTCCCCTAACCGGTCCCTGCCAGGATCATCACCAGGCGCCAAGTCGCGTATCGGCGCCGCGACAGCCCCGCCGCCCGGTCGATCCCGGCGGCGGGGCTCGTCGCAGCCCGGCTCCCGGCTCCCGGCTTGCACGCACGCCCGGATCCGTGACACTGGCGCGATGCCCCGCTCGCCCTGGACCGGTCCGCAACCGCTCCTCCTCGCCTCGACCAGCCCGACCCGGCGTCTCCTGCTGGAGAGCGCCGCCCTGCCGGTCGAGACCGCGTCGCCCGATGTCGACGAGCGCGCCCTCGAGGCGGCGAGCGCCGGCCTGTCCGCGCCCGACCTCGCCCTACTGCTCGCCCGCGCAAAGGCGGAATCGGTGGCGGCACGCTTCCCGGGGCGGATCGTGCTCGGCGCCGATCAGGTGCTCGATTGCGACGGCACCGTGTTCCACAAGCCGGCCGATGCCGCCGCCGCCCGGGCGCAGCTCGCCCGGCTCGCCGGCCGCAGCCACGCCCTGCATTCCGCCGTGGTCCTGGCCGGGGCGGTGCGGGACGCCTTCGTGGAGACCGCCCGGCTGACCCTGCGCCCCCTCGATGAACGGGCGATCGCGGCCTATGTGGAGTGTGCCGGCGCGGAGCGCGTGCGGTCGAGCGTCGGCGGCTACCAGCTCGAAGGGCCGGGGATCCACCTGTTCGAATCGGTGGTCGGGGACCACAGCACCGTGCTGGGCCTGCCGCTGCTGCCGCTCCTCGCGCGCCTGCGCGCCGCCGGCTGTCTGGATTTCTGAAGGGAGCATCGTTTGGCCGGGCATGACCATTCGCACGGCGGCCATTCGCACGGCAGCCATGGGCACGGCGGTCATGGGCACGGCGGTCACGGCGGCCACGTCCATGCGCCAAAGAATTTCGGGCCGGCCTTCGCGATCGGCATCGTGCTCAACACCGCCTTCGTGGTGGTGGAGGCGGCCTACGGCTATCTGAGCAATTCGATGTCGCTGGTGGCCGATGCCGGCCACAACCTCTCGGACGTACTGGGCCTCGCGGCGGCCTGGATCGCCGCCATCCTGGTGCGCCGGCGGGCCACCGCGCGCTTCACCTACGGCTATCGCGGCTCCTCGATCCTGGCCGCCCTGTTCAACGCCGTGTTCCTGCTCATCGCCATGGGGGCGGTGATCTGGGAGGCGCTGGTCCGGCTGGTCCATCCCGAGCCCGTGGCGGGCACGACCGTGATGGTGGTGGCCGCGATCGGGATCCTGGTGAACGGCCTGACCGCGTGGCTCTTCGCCAGCGGCGCCAAGGGCGACATCAACGTCCGCGGGGCGTTCCTCCACATGGCGGCCGACGCCGCCGTCTCGGCCGGGGTCGTGGTGGCGGGCCTCGTGATCCAGCTCACCGGACTCGCCTGGCTCGACCCGGCGGTCAGCCTCGTGATCGCGGCCCTGGTGGTCTGGGCGACCTGGGGCCTGCTGCGCGACAGCGTGGCCATGTCCCTCGACGCCGTGCCGCCCGAGATCTCCCCGGATGCGGTGACGGGCTTCCTCCTCGGCCGGCCCGGCGTCGCCGGCCTCCACGACCTGCATATCTGGCCCATGAGCACCACCAGCGTCGCCCTGACGGTCCATCTCGTGATGGCGGAGGGCGATCAGGCCCACCGCCTGCCCGGCAACGGCTTCCTCACCGAGACCGCCGAGGGCCTGCGCGCGCGCTTCGGCATCGGCCACGCGACCCTGCAGATCGAGGAGGCCGGCGGCCCGGCCTGTCGCCTCGCGCAGGATTGCGCGGCATGAGCGGCGTGCCGGACTCGCGCGGCACCGATCGCCGCGCCTTCGTGGTCGGCCACCCGATCGCGCATTCGCGCTCGCCGCTGATCCACGGCCATTGGCTCGCCGAGCACGGGATCCCCGGCTCCTACCAGCGCCTGGACGTGGCCCCGGCGGCGTTTCCGGACTTCATCCGCGCCCTGCCCGCCTCCGGCTACCGGGGCGGCAACGTCACCATCCCCCACAAGGAGGCGGCCTTCGCGCTGGTCGACACGCTCACGCCGCGGGCGAAAACGATCGGGGCGGTCAACACCCTGGTGGTCGAGCCCGACGGCCGGATCCGTGGCGACAACACCGACGCGCCGGGCTTCTGCGCCCATCTCGACCAGAGCCTGGGCACGGCCTGGCCGGAACGCGCGGGCGGCACCGCCGTGGTGCTCGGGGCCGGCGGCGCCGCGCGGGCGATCGTCGTGGGCCTTGCCGAGCGCGGGGTCCGGCGCATCCGGGTCGCCAACCGCACGGTATCCCGAGCCGAGGCGGTGGCGGCCCTGGCGCCGGGCATCGGCGAACCCCTCGCCTGGGACGACCTGCCGGCGGCGCTGGCGGAGGCCGGGCTCCTCGTCAACACGACCTCGCTCGGCATGAAGGGGCAGCCGCCCCTCGCCCTCGACCTTGCCCCGATGCCGGCGGACGCGGCCGTGGCCGACATCGTCTACGCGCCCCTGGAGACCGGCCTCCTCGCCACCGCGCGTCGGCGCGGGCTCGCGGCCGTGGACGGGCTCGGCATGCTGCTGCACCAGGCGGTGCCCGGCTTCGAGGCCTGGTTCGGCCTGCGCCCCGCGGTCACCCCGGCCCTGCGCGACCGGATCGTGGCGGATCTCACCCGATGAGGCCGAAAGCCGGTTCCGGGCCCGTCATCCTCGGGCTGACCGGTTCGATCGGCATGGGCAAGTCGGCCACCGCGGCGATGTTCGCGCGGCTCGGCATCCCGGTCCACGACGCCGACGCCGCCGTCCACGCCCTCTACGGGCCCGGCGGCGCGGCCGCGACGGCGATCGGACTGGCTTTTCCCGGCGTGCTCGACGCGGAAGGCGGCGTCGACCGGACGCGCCTGCGTGAGGCCGTGCTCGGCGCCCCCGACCGGATGGCGGCCCTCGAGAAAATCGTCCACCCGCTGGTCCGGGCGGCGAGCACGGAATTCCTGGCCCGGCACGCGGACGCGCCGCTCGTCGTCCTCGACATCCCGCTCCTCTACGAGACCGGCGGCGCGGGCCGCTGCGACGCGGTCGTGGTGGTGAGCGCCCCGCCCGAAATTCAGCGCGCCCGGGTCCTGGCCCGTCCCGGCATGGACGCGGCGGCCTTCGCGGCGATCCTGGCCAAGCAGCTGCCCGATTCCGAGAAGCGCGCCCGGGCGGATTTCGTCATCGACACGAGCCGGGGTTTTCCCGCCGCCGAGGCCGCGGTGGCGCGGATCGTGGCCGCCCTCACGGAGGGGCGTGCGCCGCCGCACCGGGTCGGCGGGTGATCCGGCTTGGCCGTTGCATATCTGTGGTTGCAGTCCGGGGGTCGACCGAGTGCAGGATGGATGTGATGGCGCGGCGTCTCAGAGGAATCGGTCCGGTTCGGTCCGGCTGCGTCCTGACCCTCGCTGTCCTGACCCTTGCTGTCCTGGCGCTGCTCGCCGCCGCGCCGGCCCAGGCCCAGTACGCCACGGCCTGCCCGGCGCCGAAGAAACTCGCCGCGGGCGCCTGCGTCACCGCCTGTCCGGCCGGCTACGAGGACCAGGGCCGCGTCTGCGTCTACCGCAACATGTCCCGTTGAGGGGCAGAGCCATCGCTCCCGGACGTCGCATTGTCCCCTGCACGCGGGAGTCGGGTTGACGTTCAAGCCGCCACCCCCTCGTTCCGGGACGCCGCAGGCGAGCCCAGAATGCAGAGCCGCCGGCAGCGCGAAGTCCGGCTCCTCCTGCGGTCCTGGATCCCGGGCTTCGCTGCGCGGCCCCGGAATGACGGGGTGGTTGATGAAGGCGCCTCCGGCATTTCGGCACAATCGCCTCTGACGCGATGACCCCCCCCCCCTGTGAGGGGCACGGGAGCTTAACCGCGCCGGGCTATCGGGCTAGGGTCCGTCACCCATCTGCGAGCCGCGAGACCCATGCTGCGCGAGATCGTCCTCGACACCGAGACCACCGGCACGGAGGCGAAGGGCGGCGACCGGCTGATCGAGATCGGCGCCGTCGAGCTCCTCAACCACATCCCCACGGGCCGGACCTTCCACCGCTACTGCAACCCGCAGCGGGCGGTCTCCGAGGGCGCGTTCAACGTCCACGGCCTGTCCGACGCGTTCCTGGCCGACAAGCCGCTCTTCGCCGAGATCCTGGGCGAGCTCCTGGACTTCCTCGCCGAGGGGCGCCTCGTCATCCACAACGCGCCCTTCGATGTCGGCTTCCTCAACATGGAATATGCCCGGCTCGGGGCCAACGCCCCGCCGCCGATCCGGCTGGAGGACGTGGTCGACACCCTGCCGATGGCCCGGCGCAAGCATCCGGGGGCGGCCAACAACCTCGACGCCCTCTGCACCCGCTACGGCATCGACAACACGAAGCGCACCAAGCACGGGGCACTCCTCGACGCGCAGATCCTCGCGGAGGTCTATGTCGAGCTGCTCGGCGGCAAGCAGACCAGCCTCGGGCTCCTCGCCGCAGAGGCCGCCGTCCCGAGTGCCGGATCGGCGACGCGACAGGCGATCCCCGCTGCGCCCCGTCCCTATCGCAGCCGCCTGACGGATGCGGAGCGCGCCCGCCACGACGGCTTCCGGGCCAGCCTCGGTCCCGCCGCGATCTGGGCCGATTACATCGGCGCGGACGACCCAGCCTGATCCGCCGACCCCCGCGTGACGCCGGACCGCCTGTCCGGAGGGTTGCGCCGGGGGCTGTTGCCGCAGCGCACATCGGCGTTTATTGCAATGCACAAAAGAGGGTCGATGCCCCATCTGGCGAGAGGGCGAGGTCCGGTCATGCGGTGGCGCAGGCGTGCCGGTTCCGACCGCGACAGCAATCCTGAGGCAACGAGGCGCGCACGCATGACCGAGGATTTCGGTAGCCGCGACGAGAAGGGCGGCGCTTCGCCGTTCACCGACATGATCGAGGCGACACGCCTCACCGGCCTCGGCCGCCTCGAGGAGGCGACCGCCCTGATCCAGCGCAGCTTCGCGGGCCCCAGAGCCGCGCCCCCAGCCGGCGCCCCAGCGCAGCGCGACGAATCCGCCGGCGAGAACCGGGCCGAGGCCACGCGAAGTTCCGCGCCCGAATCCGGCGCCCGGGTGCGCGAGGTGGTCGGCGACATGGTCGGTCAGGTCGTGCGCGGCCTTGCGCCGGTGCTGAAGGGCTTTGGCAATTCCCTGCGCCAGCCCGCGCCGGCCGCCGACCGGAAGCCCGCCTCCGGCGGCGGCTTCGAGCTCCTCAGCTACGCGGATTCCGCCGGCACCCGCGACTACAAGCTGTTCATCCCGAGCCATCCGGAAGCGTCGGCGCCGTTGATCGTGATGCTGCACGGCTGCACGCAGAACCCGGACGATTTCGCCGCCGGCACCGGCATGAACGTCCTGGCCGAGCGGGCCGGCGTGTTCGTCGCCTACCCGGCCCAGAGCCGTCAGGCCCACGCGCAGCGCTGCTGGAACTGGTACGAGCCCCGGGATCAGGCCCGCGGCTCAGGCGAGCCGGCGATCATCGCGGGCCTCACCCGCGCGATCATGGCCGAACACCCGATCGACCCGGCCCGCGTCTACATCGCCGGCCTCTCGGCGGGGGGCGCGGCCGCGCTCAACATCGCCCGCGCCTATCCGGACCTCTACGCCGCCGTGGGTGTCCATTCGGGCCTCGCGGCCGGCTGCGCCCGCGATCTCGGCTCGGCGCTGATGGCCATGCAGGTCGGCGCGCCGGGGCTCGGCACGACGACGCCATTCGGCGCACCGGATGCGGCGCGGCGGGTGCCCACGATCGTCTTCCACGGCGAGGATGACGGCACGGTGAGCGTGCGCAACGCCGATCAGGTCCTGGCGCAGGCCAGCATCGCCGGGCTGACGGCGCGGTCCGAGACCATCGAGGGCCGGGGCCATCCCTTCACCCGCACCCGCTACCTGGACGAGACCGGCCGCGCCGTCGTCGAGGATTGGCGGGTGCGCGGCGCCGGCCACGCTTGGTCGGGCGGCCGCCCGGAGGGCAGCTACACCGATCGCGAGGGACCCGACGCCTCGCGCGCCATGCTCGACTTCTTCGCCGAGCACCGGCTGGGCCCGCAACGCCGGTAACGGGTTTCCAAAGGGCACAGCCCTTTGGCGGGTCGCCGGGGCGGAGCCCTGGCATTTGAACAGGCTCCGCCCGCTTGCAGGGCTCCGCCCTGCACCCGCAAAAGGTCCCGGAGCTTTTGAAACCTGAGACCTCCACGGACGATCATGACCGCCATCCCGACCCTGAACGGCCTCGCCGAGATCGCCGACCGGTACGACCTGATCCTCTGCGACGTCTGGGGCGTGCTGCATGACGGCCAGAAGGCCCATCGGGCCGCCGGCGAGGCGCTGATCCGCTTCCGCAATCTCCCCGGAGACCGGCCCCGCCGGGTCGTGCTCGTCTCGAACGCGCCCCGGCCCGGGGACGGCGTCGGCCGCATCCTCGACCGGTTCGGCGTGCCGCGGGAGGCCTACGACGCGATCCTGACCTCGGGCGACCTCACCCACGACCTCATCGCCGCCCGCCCGGGCGCCCGGATCCGGCATCTCGGGCCGGAGCGCGACCTCGGCATCTTCCAGGGCCTCGACCTCAGCCTCGTCCCGGAGGCGGAGGCCGACCTGATCGTCTGCACCGGCCTGTTCGACGACCGCAGCGAGACCGCGGACGATTACCGGCCGGAGCTCGAGCGGCTCGCCGCCCGCGGGCTGACGCTGATCTGCGCCAATCCCGACCTCGTGGTCGAGAGCGGCAACCGGCTGATCCCCTGCGCGGGCCTGATCGCGGCGGCCTACGCGGAGATCGGCGGCGCGGTGGTCTATGCCGGCAAGCCGCACCGGCCGGTCTACGAGGCGGCCCTCGCCAAGGGCCGCGACCTCGCCGGCGCCCCCGTCGATCCGGCCCGGGTGCTGGCGATCGGCGACGCGATCCGCACCGACATCGCCGGCGCCCGCGGCTTCGGCATCGCGAGCCTGCTGGTGGCACGGGGCATCCACGCGGAGGAACTCGGCGTCACCGCCGAGCACCACCGCCTCGGCGACGTGGCGGACTGGCTCGGCCGGCAGGCGGTGCGCCCGGACGCGGTGATCGAGCGGCTCGTCTGGTAGCGGCCCGCGCGGGCTCACCCGTCGCGGCGGAGCGTCCGGTCGAACAGGCCGAGCAGCGCCGTCCAGCCGCGCGCGGCGGCGGCCCGGTCGTAGACCGGGAAATCCGGCATCATCCAGCCATGCTGGGCGGGATAGGTCTCCGCCCCGTAGCGGATGCCCGCCGCCGACAGCGCCCCTTCCAGCCGCGCGGCCATTGCGGGCGGGTAGCTGCCGTCGTTCTCGGCCGCCGCGATGTAGAGCTCGGCCCTCAACTGCGGCGCGAGGCGGTGCGGGCTCGTCGCCTCGTCGGTGGCGAGATGGCCGCCGTGGAAGCTCGCCGCGGCCGCGAACCGGTCGGGATGGGTCGCGGCGGCGGTCAGCGCCATGCGGCCGCCCATGCAGAAGCCGACCGCGCCGACCTTCCGGCCGGTGACGTCGCCGCGCGTGTCGAGATGGGCGAGCAGGGCGCCGGTATCCGCCGCCGCCTTGACGTTGTCGGTCGTGGCCATCAGCGGGCCCAGGATCGCGCGGAAGTCGCCCTTGAACACCTCCGCGGGCACGAACGGCGCGTAGGGCCCGTAGCGGTAGAACAGGTCCGGCAGCAGCACGAGATAGCCGCCGGCCGCGAGCTGCCGCGCCATGTCGACCATGGCCGGCCGGATGCCGCCGGCATCCATGTAGAGGATCACGGCGGGCCAGGGTCCGGCGCCGTCCGGGGTGACGACCTGCGTCGGACACAGGCCGTCCCGGGTCTGGATCGCGACCTGCTCGACGCTCATGCGGTGTTCCTCAACGGGGCCGGACCCTTCTGCGCCCGGTCTCCGGAAACCGCCAGGGGCGCGCGTGACCGGTCGGTCCGGTTTGTCTAGGGCCCGTCCAGAGCGGATGGTCTCCCGCGCGCGTCGAACCTCGGCGCCTCCGGCGCGGCTCCGGAGCCAAACAGCCCGACCCAGGAAGCCCCTGTCGATGACCGAGCCCCTCTCCGCCGCGCACCACGCCCGGACCATCCTGGCCGCGCACGAGCATCGCCGCCAGATCCCGCCGCTGACCGGGTGGGATCGGAGCCTCGACCTGCCGGCCGCCTACCGGATCGCCGAGGAGGTCCGGCGCCTGCGCGCGGCCCGGGGCGAGCGGGCGGTCGGCCGCAAGATCGGCTTCACCAACACGACCCTCTGGGACCGCTACGGCGTCCACGCGCCGATCTGGGGTCACGTCTACGACACCACCCTGCGGGACCGCGACGCGCTGCCGGGTCCGGTCGCTCTGGCGGCCTTCGTGGAGCCCCGGATCGAGCCCGAGATCGTGTTCGGGCTGGCCCGCGCGCCCGAGCCCGGCATGGACGCACAGGCCCTGATCGGCTGCCTCGACTGGGCGGCCGCCGGCTTCGAGATCGTGCAGTCGCTCTATCCCGGCTGGCGTTTCGCGGCCCCCGACACGGTCGCGGCCTTCGGGCTGCACGGGCTGCTGGTGGTCGGCGAGCGGGTGCGGATCGTTCCCGCAGACGGGCAGGCCTGGATCGGCCGCCTCGCGGATTTCACCGTCGATCTGCTGCGGGACGGGGCGATTGCGGACCGGGGCGGCGGCCGGAACGTCCTCGGCACCGGCCCCCTCGCGGCCCTCGGCCATCTCGTCGATGTGCTGGCTAACGATCCGGCCGCCCCGCCGCTCGCGGCCGGCGAGATCGTCACCACCGGCACCCTGACCGACGCGCTGCCGATCGTCCGCGGCCAGAGCTGGCGCGCGCGGCTGGACGGGCTTCCGCTTCCCGGCATCGACCTTGCGATAATCTGAACGGTCTGAATGATCTGAAGAGCCCGGCCCGGGTTGATGTAGGATATGCGTGCCGAGTCCCGGAGTGGCTGCCGGAATCAGGCATTGGCGATAGTTAGCCGACATGCCACATGCGGAAACATGCCTGGTCGCCCGCGGAGACGTTACACAGCCTTCCTCGTCTCCGTCGCGGCGGAACGGTCGCGCGGCAATGGGGCGAGCACCCTCGTCTATGCGGTGATGAAGCCCGGTCCCGAGGAGGCGCTGGAGGCCGTGCGTGCGCGGGTCGATTCCCGGGCGGCCCTGGCCATCGTGGGCAGCCTGTCCGCCCGGATCGCCAAGGCGCTCAAGCTGAAGCCCGACGAGCCGCATCCGGTGTGACGCTCCCAGGCTGCGATCCCCGTAGAGTCTGAACCCATCCGGGTTGGGCGTGAGGTGGCTGCGCTCGATCCAAGTCGGACGCACAAGTAATCTTCGTTGCGTCCCGAAAGCCGCCATGCCGCTGCCGGATGTCGGCTTGGCGTAATGGTCAGGCAGGTGCCTTCCACAGCCATGGAGATGTTTCGGTATCACTCCCAAACATCCTGGGAACAAAACCTGCCGCTGCACCGGATAGACAGGTCCGTCGCACATGAGTCTGTTCAGTTTGCATTTGCATCGACCCAGGTGCACGAAAGCTGGATCGACTATTCGATAACTCTGTCGGCAAAGCTCTCAATGTTTAGAGGAAAACGCAAGCCGAGCGTATTCGCCGACCTTCGGTTCAGGACCAACTCGAACCTGTTCGGCTGTTCGATCGGCAGCACACCGGGCGCCGTACCGCGGAGGATCTTGTCGATGTAGATGGCCGAGCGCCGCCACAGGTCGATCGTAGCAGGCCCGTAACTCAGAACTGCGCCAGCGTCCGCCAGAACCGCGAATTCCGACATAACGGGGATCCTGTGGTCTGTCGCAAATTTGACGAAAGCATCCCTGTTCGCGACGACCACGGCGTCTTCCGTGGTCAAGATGACGTCCGCCCTCCAATCCCGGACGCCGACAAGGACACCGCTCATCGCTGAAGGCCCCGAAATGTCGAAGCGTTTCGTATCGATGCCATAGGCGGCGCTCGCCTCCGCGATGCTCTTCGCTTTGAGCAGAACGCTGTCGTTGCTCATGTTGCCGACGACAGCGATGCGGCGTGTCTCCGGAATGCACTCGCGGGCAAACTCCACCCTCTTGGCGCTCAGATCCGACGCATTGAGGCTGAACCCGGTCATGTTTCCGCCGGGGTGCGACAGGCTCTGGGCCAGACCGATCCCGACGGGGTCGCCAATCGTCGCCATGACGATCGGCAAGTCCCTGGTCGAAGCGAGCGCGGCTCTGGACGCCTCGGTTCCTGCTGTCAGGATGATGTTCACGTGGGCGGCGACGAGGTCCCTGGCCAATCCGGCCGCCTTGTTGGGGTCTCCACCAACGTATCTGATCGTGATGTCTAGGTTTGAACCGGTCTTCCAGCCAAGCTCGTCAAGCTTGGCTAGAACGGCATCAAGGCGCCGGCTCGTCTCCGGATCGGCCTCGCCGGATGGCATCAGGATTCCGAGGCGTCGGTTTTCCCTTACAGGTTGCGCATTCGAGCAATCAGGAATGAGCCCCATCGCCGCCACCACACCAATCGCTGTACGGCGGGTCGGCATCGTCTCTCCAGAAAAATCGGGTGTTGCCTGACGGGACGAGCATATGTCGAATTGTTGGAAATCTATAGTCGAGTGGTCTCTCGATAGGGCCCCTAGTCGCTAAAGCGCAGGCAGTCGATCTCGAATTCCGCACAGACGAGCGACTGCGCGGTACGTGAGGGTCCGCATTAACACGATGGCCATTTGAGAGCGGAGGGGCGGAGAACCACCCATCTCGGACATCACCGCGGCTAAGCTGATTTCGTTCAGACCCGTCCTCAATCCACCGCCAGCCGGTAGCCGACGCCCCGGACGGTCTGCAGGAACAGCGGGTTGGCGGGATCGACCTCGGTCTTGCGGCGCAGGCGGTTGATCTGGACGTCGACCGTGCGCTCCATGGCCGCCCCGCCGGAGCCGGCGAGCTGCTCGCGCTCGACATTGCCGCCCCCGGCCATGGCCAGGATCGTCAGGATCTCGCGCTCGCGGTCGGTGATCCGGATCAGCTCGTCGTCCCGGCGCAGCTCGCCCCGGTCGATCCGGAACGCGAACGGCCCGAAGGTCACGGCCTCGGCGGTCGCCGCGCGCGGGCGCAGGCCGCGCTGGATGATGTTGTTGAGCCGGAGCGTCAGCTCCCGGGGCTCGAAGGGTTTGGGCAGGTAATCGTCCGCGCCGATCTCCAGGCCCATCACCCGGTCGTTCGGGTTGGAGCGGGCGGTGAGCATCAGGATCGGCACCCGGGAGGTCTCGCGGACGCTGCGGGCGTAGTCGAAGCCGTTCTCGCCGGGCATCATCACGTCGAGCACCATCGCGTCGAACACGACGCTCTGGGCCCGGGCCCGGGCCTCGGCGGCGCTCGCCGCCGTGGTGACCCGAAACCCCTGGTCGGTGAGGTAGCGGGCGAGCAGGTCGCGCAGGCGGCGGTCGTCGTCGACCACGAGGACATGCGGCGCCTCGTCGGGCAGCTCGGCCCGGGCGGCCGTCACGCGCCGCCCCCGCGGAAATCGGCCGCGCGCGGGTCGGCTGCACGGGTATCGGCCGCACGGCCGCGCCGCGCCATCAGGCGCTGGACCGCCGGGCGGTCCTCCGGTTCGATCATCGCCATCAGGAAGTCCTCCGGGGAGCCGCGCGCGTCCGGTGCGGCGAGGGCCCGGGCGAGGCGGCGCGCCTGGACCCGCGTGAGGTCGGCCGCGAGCCCGGCGCCGGCCTCCGTGCAGTACAGGAGGCGCTGGCGCCGGTCGCTCGAACCCGGCTTCTGCGCGATGTAGCCCTGGCCGATCAGGTCCTTGAGCACCCGGTTCAGGCTCTGCTTGGTGATGCGCAGGATGTCGAGGAGCTCGGCGATGGTCAGGCCCGGATAGCGGTCGACGAAGTGCAGCACCCGGTGGTGCGCCCGGCCGAAGCCGTAATCCGCCAGGATCCGGTCGGGATCGCCCACGAAATCCCGGTAGGCGAAGAACAGGAGCTCGATCAGGTCGTCGCTGCCGAGGGTGGCCGGCGTGGCGCCCGGGACGGGCTTGGCCGCGAAGGACCCTTCGCGCGGGGCTGTCCGTGTCACGGCGCGGCCGCTCCCAACGGGTGATAGGTCAGTCTCCGTGACGTTTCCCAAGCACGGCCGGGCCCGTCAACCCTGATCGGTGCCGGGGCGTTGACCGTCCCACCGTGGTAACCCGTAGCGCGCCCGAATCGAACCCTGCACGGGTGGACAACGCGCATGCGACATCTCGGCCGCCTCTGAGCCTCGGGCTTGTTCTGACCGCGAGCCTGGCCCGCGCGCAGCCTTCGTCTCACGGCCCTTCGGTACCCGGGTTCCGCGATACCCCGCGCAGGGCTTCAAGGCCGCGCACGGCGCGATGATGCGCGCCAGGGCGGTTCCTTCCCGATACGGGGATCCGGACGTCGATTTCCGGCGTCAGACGATCCCCCATCACCAGGGCGCGATCGCGATGGCGCAGGTCGGCCTCGGGCATGCGACGGATCCCTGGACCCGTCAGCTCGCCGAGATGGAGGCCTGGCTCACCCGGCGGGGCGCCGCCGTGCCGGCCGGCGGGGCGCCGCAGCACGTCCAGACGGCCGGATCCTTCCGGAGCCAGGCGGCCGAGGCCGGGACCCGCGCGGCGATGCGCGGCCAGTCCTGGGCACCGGGCGCGGGCATCCGCTAGCGCGCCGCGCCCGGCGCAGGCTTGCGGGTGGTCCGGCCCCTCCGCTACGCATCCCGGGTTGGGCGGACGGAGCGACCGAGAGCATGGCCGAGGCAGCTGAACCGGGCCCCCGCCGCCTGTGGATCCGCGATCCGCTCGCCATCCTGGCCGAGGGGGCCGCCGGCGGGGTGGTGGTCGCGGGAACCCGGATCGTCGAGCACGTGCCGGCGGGCGCGAAGCCCGCGGCTCCCGTCGACGAGACCTTCGACGCGTCGCGCCACGTGGTCATCCCCGGGCTGATCAACACCCACCATCACGCCTTCCAGACCCTCACCCGCGCCCATCCGCTCGCGATCAACAAGCCGCTCTTCCCCTGGCTGAAGGCGCTCTACACGGTCTGGGGGCGGATCACCCCGGAGGCGTTCCGGCTCGCCACGCAGGTGGCCTTCACCGAGCTGCTCCTCTCGGGCTGCACCACGGCGGGCGACCACCACTACCTGTTCCCGAAGGGTCTGGAGGATTCGATCGACGTCCAGGTCGCGGAGGCCCGGGCCCTCGGGATCCGCGCCGCCATCACCCGCGGCTCCATGAGCCTCTCCGACCGGGAGGGCGGCCTGCCTCCCGAGGCGCTGACGCAGGACGACGACACGATTCTTTCGGATTGCGAGCGGGTGCTGAACCTGTTCCACGATCCCGCCCCCGGCGCGATGGTGCAGGTCGCGCTCGCGCCGTGCTCGCCCTTCGCGGTGACCAAGCGCCTGATGTGCGAGAGCGCCGCGCTGGCCGCCCGGCACGGGAGCCGGCTCCACACCCATCTCGGCGAGACGCTGGACGAGGATGCCTACTGCCAGTCGATGTTCGGCTGCCGGCCGGTGGAGTACCTGGAGGAGGTCGGCTGGCTGAGCGACCGGGTCTGGCTCGCCCACGGCATCCATTTCACCGATGCCGAGGTCGCGCGCCTGGGCCAGGCCGGCGTCGGCGTGTGCCACTGCCCGACCTCGAACATGACCCTGGCGTCCGGCCGCTGCCGCACCTGCGAGCTGGAGGCGGCGGGCGCGCCCGTGGGCCTCGGGGTCGACGGCTCGGCCTCGAACGACAGCTCGAACCTGATGGAGGGCGTGCGCCACGCCCTGATGATCAACCGGCTGACCTACGGGGCCGAGGCCGTGAGCCATCGGGATGCCCTCCGCTGGGCGACCGAGGGCTCGGCAGCGTGCCTCGGCCGCTCCGATATCGGCCGGATCGCGCCGGGCCGGGAGGCCGACCTCGCGCTGTTCACCCTGGACGAACTGCGCTTCTCCGGCGCCCACGACCCGCTGGCGGCACTGGTCCTGTGCGGCGCCACCCGGGCCGACCGGGTGATGGTGGCGGGGCGCTGGCGGGTGATCGACGGGCAGCCGCTCGGGGTCGATACGGGGCGCCTGCGCGAGGCCCATTCGCGGCTGGCGGTGGACTTGTTCGGGACGGTGTGAGGCGCATCCCGGAACGGCGCCCGCCCTCCTCTGGGGGACGGGCGGGCGCGACGTCCCTCAGAACAGCCCGTCGATCTGCCCGTTGGCGTCAAGGCGGATCGTGTCGGCGGCCGGCACCCGGGGCAGGCCCGGCATGGTCATGATCTCCCCGCAGATCGCCACCACGAAGCCCGCGCCGGCCGAGAGCCGGACGTCGCGCACGCCGACGATGTGGCCCTCGGGGGCGCCCATCAGGGTCGGGTCGGTGGAGAACGAGTACTGCGTCTTGGCCATGCAGATCGGCAGGTGGCCGTAGCCGTCCTTCTCGAAGGTGGCGAGCTTGGCCTGGGCCTTCGTCTCGATCTGGATGTCGGCGGCGCCGTAGAGCTTGGTGGCGATCGCCCGGATCTTGTCGGTGAGCCGGCTCTCGGTCTCGTAGGCGTGGCGGATCGGCGCCGGCTCGGCCTGGCTGAGCTTCACCACCGCGCGGGCGAGCTCCTCGGCCCCGGCGCCGCCCTCGGCCCAGTGGCGGCAGGTGATCGCCTCGACGTCGAGGCGCTCGCGGCACAGCTCTTTCAGCTTGGCGTGCTCGGCGTCGGTGTCGGCGTGGAAGTGGTTGACGCCGACCACCACCGGCAGGCCGAAGCCGCGCAGGTTGGTGACGTGCCGGGCGAGGTTGGCGAACCCCTTCTCCAGGGCGTCGATGTTCTCGCCGCCCAGGCTCTTCTTGTCGACGCCGCCGTGCATCTTGAGGGCGCGGATCGTCGCCACGACCACGACCGCCGACGGGGTCAGGCCCGCCTGCCGGCACTTGATGTCCAAGAACTTCTCGGCGCCGAGATCGGCGCCGAAGCCGGCCTCCGTCACCGTGTAGTCGGCGAGCCGCAGGCCGGCCCTTGTGGCGATCACCGAGTTGCAGCCATGGGCGATGTTGGCGAAGGGGCCGCCATGGATCAGCGCCGGGTTGCCCTCGAGCGTCTGCACGAGGTTCGGCTGCAGGGCGTCCTTGAGCAGCACCGTCATGGCGCCGGTCGCCTTCACGTCCTTGAGGGTGACGAGCTTGCGGTCGCGGGTCTCGGCGATGACGATCCGGCCGAGGCGCTCCTCCAGGTCGGCGAGGTCACGCGCGAGGCAGAACACCGCCATCACCTCGGAGGCCACCGTGATGTCGAACCCGTCCTCGCGGGGGAAGCCGTTGGCGACGCCGCCGAGCGACTGGGTGATCTGGCGCAAAGCCCGGTCGTTCATGTCGACGACCCGGCGCCAGTGGATGCGGCGGACGTCGATGTTGAGCTCGTTCGCCCAGTAGACGTGGTTGTCGATCAGCGCGGCCGCGAGGCTGTGGGCCGACGTGATGGCGTGGAAGTCGCCGGTGAAGTGCAGGTTGATCTGCTCCATCGGCACGACCTGCGCCTTGCCGCCGCCGGCCGCACCCCCCTTCATGCCGAAGCACGGCCCGAGCGAGGGCTCGCGCAGGCAGATCATGGTCTTCTCGCCGATGCGGTTCAGGGCGTCGCCCAGGCCCACCGTGGTGGTGGTCTTGCCCTCGCCGGCCGGGGTCGGGGAGATCGCGGTGACCAGCACGAGCTTGCCGGGCTTCCGGCTCTCCAGCCCGGCGATGTAGCCGTGGTCGATCTTGGCGATGTGCTTGCCGTAATTGTGGAGCGCGTCATCCGGGATGCCGAGTCGCTCGGCGACCTGCGCGATCGGCTTCAGGGTCGCGGCGCGGGCGATCTCGATGTCTGACGGCATGGGCGTTCCCTCCCTGGATTGCGGGCTCGGCGCCCGACCGCCGGCTGTTGCCGTGCGGGTGACCGGTCGTGCGGGCAGCCGCCCGCGAACGGCTGCGCACTGTGCGTCAAACCGTTCGGAAATGCGCGTCGATTTTTATGAGGTGGCCGACAAAATACTCTTGTCGATCCGGAAAGGGTGGTGGCCCCCATCCGCCCCGGTCTCGCCGTTCCACGAGGGCTCAAGGCGACAGGGTTTAGACGATTCATCTCCGTGTTGACGGTCTCAGGCCGGAGATCCACGCCGTCATTCCGGGCTTCGCTGCGCGGCCCCGGAATGACGGGGGGAAGCGGTCGCCGTCTCCCCGTACCGAAGACGAACATGGCACGGTGTCCAACCCCTAGCGGCAAGGGGCAGGAGAGGCCTGGGACCCCTTCAGCCCCCCGACTTCCTGGCCTTGTCGGCGGCGCCGGGCGCCTCGTGCGGCTGCGGCGCGCCCTTCGGCAGCTCCGGGTTCTCGGCGTTGTGCGGGGCGGCCACCGGGGCCGGCACGGTCTCGGCGGTGGCGGTCGGCTTCTCGATGTCGGGCAGGCCGTCCTTCAGCTTCGCGTTGATCTGCGCGAGGTCGTCCGGCTCGGGGTTCAGGTCCTTGGCATGCTGCCACTGGAACTTGCCTTCCAGCCGCCGGCCCGCGCGCCAGTAGGCGTCGCCCAGATGGTCGTTGATGGTCGGATCGCCGGGCTTCAGCTCGACCGCCTTCTCCAGTTCGCGCACCGCGTCGTCCCAGCGGCCGAGGCGGAAATAGGCCCAGCCGAGGCTGTCGACGATCATGCCGTCGCGGGGGCTCGCGTCGGCGGCCTGCTGCAGCAGCTTGAACGCCTCGTCGATGTTGGTGTTCTGGTCGACCCAGGAATAGCCCAGGTAGTTCATCACCTGCGCCTTGGCGGCCGGCTGGCTGGCCGGCACCAGGGACAGGGCCTTCTTCAGGTCGGCCTCGGCCTTCGGCCATTGCTTGGCGCGCTCGTAGGCGGTGCCGCGGAAGTAGTAGGTCGTCCAGTAATTGGATTGCGGCCGGTCGCCGATCAGGTCGATGGCCCGGCTATAGGTCGCCGCCGCCTCCTCGTACTTCTTGCGCGCGCGCTGGACGTTGCCGAGCGCGGTGATCACGTCGATGTCGTCCGGATGCGCCTTCATGGTGGCGTCGAGATGCTCGAGCGCCTCGTCGCCCTTGCCCATCTGCTCCAGGTTCTGGCCGATCTGGATGTCGCCGTTGAGCTTGAGCGGGGACGTGGCGGGAATCTGCGCGTAGGCCTCGTTGGCGCGCTCGGGCTGCTTCATCCGGTCGAGGGTGTCGGCCAGCGTCAGCCGGGCGAGCGCATGGTCGGGGGCGAGGTAGAGCGCCAGCCGCAGGTAGATCACGGCGGGCAGCTCGTCCCCTTGCGTCGAGCCCGCGGAGCCCAGCCCGTACAGAACCTCGGCGGCGCCCTCCTGGGCGGTGGCGACCAGGCGGGTCAGCGGCTTGCCGGCCTTGAGCTTGTCGAGGGCGTCGCGCACCAGCGGATGGCGGGGCGAGAGCTGGTCGAAATCGGAATAGGCCTGGATCGCCAGATCGGTGCGGCCCAGGCTCGCCTCCATCCGCGCGTAGGCATCGACGATGCGCAGGGTGTTGCGGTCGGCCTCGTAGGCCGCCTTCAGCCGGCGCTCGGCCTCGGCATTGTCGCCGGTCACCGCCGCGATCAGGCCGGCATGGTAGTCGCGGAAGGTGTTGTAGTAGCGCTCGCCGCGGAGCTTGTTGACCGTCTCCAGCGCCTTCTTGCCGTCGCCCGCACCGGCATACGACCAGGCGGTGAGCAGCGTCGCGGTCAAATCGGTGGCGGCGCCCCGGCCGCTGCGTGAAAAATTCTGACGGGCGGCGGCCCATTGGCCGGCCTTGATCTGGCGCACCCCGAGGGAGAGGTTGGCCAGCCCGTTGGTCGGATCGCGGGCGATCAGCTTCTCGGCGGCGCGGAACGCGTCCGGCAGGGCGCCGTCGGCCAAGAGCGAGATGAAGGCGCGCTCGACCAGCTCGGCGTTGCGCGGGTCGGCCTTGACCGCCTCGCGGTAGAAGGTCGCCGCCGCCGCCGTGTCGCGGGACGCGCCCGCGATGTAGGCGGAGAGGAAGTTGCCCTCGAGCGAATCCGCGGGCTCGAAGTCGAGCACCGGGGTCGATTCCTTCGGCTGCGCGGCGAGCCCGGTCTGCGGAAGCCCGGCGGCGAGCAGCAGGGCAAGCGCCGAAACGCTCCGGCGGGCGCGAGATGTCATCATGAACCGATCGCGGCTCCTGGGCGCCGGCTCGCAAGAGGGCCGGGCGCGAGAATGGCGGGGCGTCCCCGAAAAAACGTTGGGGACACTGAACCCATCCCGCCAGCCCCGCAAGGCGAAAGGATGGCGCGGAGGGGCCGAGCGCGTCGTCCGCGTTCCCGTCGTCGCGAGCGCAGCGCAGCGAGCCAGGGCGGCGCCGCCGCAAAAAAGCGTGGCGCCGCTGGATGGCTCCGCTGCGCGCGCGAGGGCGGGGCGCCTCGGCGCCTCGGCCGAGAGCGCCCCTCACATGTTCGGGTAGTTCGGACCGCCCGGTCCCTCCGGCGTCACCCAGTCGATGTTCTGGTTCGGATCCTTGATGTCGCACGTCTTGCAGTGGACGCAGTTCTGCGCGTTGATCTGGTAGCGCACGCCGTCGCTGGCGGACGCGTCCGCCACCCACTCGTAGACGCCCGCCGGGCAGTAGCGGCCCGAGGGCCCGCCATAGACGTCGTGCTCGGAGCGCTTCTGCAGCTCCAGGTCGCGGACCTTGAGGTGGGGCGGCTGGTCCTCCTCGTGGTTGGTGTTCGACAGGTAGACCGAGGAGAGCCGGTCGAAGGTCAGCTTGCCGTCGGGCTTCGGGTAGACGATCGGCGTCACCTCCGAGAGCGGCTTGAGGCAGGCGTGGTCGGGCTTGCCGTGGGACAGCGTGCCGAACGGCGAGGCGCCCAGCAGGCTCGTCGCCCACATGTCGATGCCGCCGAGCCCGACGCCGACCAGCGTGCCGTACTTCGACCAGAGCGGCTTGACGTTGCGCACCGCCTTCAGGTCCTGCCCGATCGGGCTGTCGCGCCAGCCGGCCTCGTAGGCGGTGAGCTCGTCGCCGGCACGACCCGCCTTCAGGGCATCGGCGATGGCGTCGGCCGCCTGCATGCCGGACAGCACCGCGTTGTGCGAGCCCTTGATCCGCGGCACGTTCACGAAGCCCGCCGAGCAGCCGACCAGGCAGCCGCCGGGGAAGACCAGCTTCGGCACCGATTGCCAGCCGCCCTCCATGATGGCGCGGGCGCCGTAGCCGATGCGCTTGGCGCCCTCGAAGGTCTCGGCGATCATCGGGTGGGTCTTGAACCGCTGGAACTCCTCGAACGGCGACAGGGTCGGGTTCTCGTAGTTCAGGTGCGTGACGAAGCCGACCGAGAGCAGGTGGTCGTCGAAGTGGTAGAGCCAGGAACCGCCGCCGGCCTTGTTGGGCAGCGGCCAGCCCATCGTGTGGCGCACCAGCCCCGGCTCGAACTTGCCGGGCGCGAGCTGCCACAGCTCCTTCACGCCGAGCCCGTACTTGAACACGTCGCTGTGCCGGTTGAGTTCGAAGCGCTGGATCAGGCCCTTGGTCAGGTTGCCCCGGGCGCCCTCGCCGAACACCGTGTACTTGGCGCGCAATTCCATGCCGCGGGTATAGTCCTCGCGCGGCTCGCCCGACCGGCCGATGCCGAGATCGCCGGTGGCGATGCCCGCCACGGCGCCGTTCCCGTCGAACAGCACCTCGGAGGCCGGGAAGCCCGGATAGATCTCGACCCCGAGCGCCTCGGCCTGGGCCCCGAGATACTTGCAGACGTTCGACAGCGAGCCGACGAAGTTGCCGTGGTTCGACATGAGCCTGGGGAAGAACAGGTTCGGCAGGGTGACGCCGCTGTTCTTGGTGAGCAGCATGAACTCGTCGCGCTGAACCTCGGTCTTCAGCGGCCGCTCCGGATCGCTGCGCCAGTCCGGCAGCAGCCGGTCGAGGCCGCTCGGGTCGATCACCGCTCCGGACAGGATGTGGGCGCCGACCTCCGAGCCCTTCTCGACGACGACGACGGAGATCTCCTCGCCGATCTCGGCGGCGCGCTGCTTCAGGCGGATCGCGGTGGAAAGCCCGGCCGGGCCGGCGCCCACCACGACCACGTCGAAATCCATGCTCTCGCGTTCGGGCAGCGCCATCCTCGGGTTCCTTTTTTTGTTCCCGCGCCCGGTTCGTCGCCGGGCCGGCCTTCCTGATGCCGTCTCAAGCGATTCCAAGCTAGAAAGGCAAGTTGCCGACGCCCAGGGTTATGGCAAAGTTCCCTTTGCCGCACGGCAGGCTAATGGTGTGATCGAGCCCTCCCCCGCCTTCGCGGCCTTCGCTGCGCTCCGGCACCTCAGGATGAAGGGGTGGATGGGACGATCCGTCCCCGGGGCTGCCGGCAGCGCGCTGTTCGGTCACGCAAGACCTTGCCCGCGCGGAGGGTTTCGCGCGTTGTCCACAGGCTCCGCGGATCCCAGATAGTCTCTTCCATGCCGAGCCCCTCCGACGCGCAAGCCGACCTGATCGCCTATCTCGACTTCCACGTGGAGGCCGGGGCCGACGCGGTGCTCGACGAGCAGCCGCACGATCGCTTCGGCGAGGCCGACACGCCGGCCCCGACCCTGCGCGCCCCCCGCCGCGCGGCGCCTCGGGCCGCCGAGCCGCCGGCCGGCACGGTCGCCAATACGCTCGTTCCCCCCCCCGGATCGCCACCCCCCGGATCGGCCGCGCCGTCGCGCACCTTCGGCCGTGCCGCCAGCGCCCAGCCCGACGAGGCCGCGAGCGACGCCCGCGCCCGGGCGCGGGAGGCCAGGACGCTCGACGAGCTTGAGACGATCCTGGCCGATTTCGACGCCTGCCCGCTGCGCTTCACCGCCAAGAACCTCGTCTTCGCCGACGGCAATCCGGAGGCGCGGGTGATGTTCTTGGGCGAGGCGCCCGGCGCCGACGAGGACCGGATCGGCAAGCCGTTCATGGGCCGCTCGGGCCAGCTCCTCGACAAGATGATGAAGGCAATCGGTCTGGACCGGACCAGCGCCTATATCGGCAACATCGTGCCCTGGCGGCCCCCGGGCAACCGCAACCCGACGCCCCAGGAGGTGGCGGTGTGCCGGCCCTTCGTGGAGCGCCAGATCGAGCTGGTCGATCCGGAGATCATCGTCTGCCTCGGCGCGCCCGCGACCCAGACGCTGACCGGCACCAAGGACGGCATCCTGCGGACCCGCGGCCGCCTGTTCCCGTACAAATTGCCGAA
Organism: Methylobacterium sp. PvR107; assembly: GCF_017833295.1. NCBI lineage: Bacteria > Pseudomonadati > Pseudomonadota > Alphaproteobacteria > Hyphomicrobiales > Methylobacteriaceae > Methylobacterium > Methylobacterium sp. PvR107. Next base: position 3,250,009 of record NZ_JAFIBW010000001.1, on the reverse strand, counting down.
CCGCGAGGCGAAGCTGCTGGCGACCCTCCACCCGGCCTTCCTGCTGCGCCAGCCGGTGCAGAAGCGCTTGGCGTGGCGGGATTTCCGCGCCCTGCGCGCGCTGCTCGACGGGAAAGCGTGACCGCGCGCTTGACCGGGCTGGCGGAACCGGGTCTCCCCTCCCGCCATTAGAGCTTCGTTCCCGCCGGTGGTCCGCCACCGGGCGGGCCAAGCGACGTGCAGACAGCCGCGGGCTGCCCGAGGCGGCCGGCGCAGCATCGATGGCGGGACCCAACCATGCGCTGGGAAGATCTACGCAGCTCCGACAATGTCGAGGACCGTCGGGGCGAGGGTGGCGGCGGCGGCGGCATGGGCTTCCCCGGCGGCGGTGCCGGCGGGCTCGGCATCGGCACGATCGTGGTGCTGCTGATCGTCAGCTACTTCACCGGCATCAACCCGGCGATCCTGATCGGCGGTGCCGAGCGGATCGGCGGCGGGCGCGCCCAGCAGGAGCAGCCGGCCGACCCCCAGGCCCAGGCCAAGCGCCGTCAGGCCCCGACCGACGAGAGCGGTCGGTTCGCGTCGAAAATCCTGGGCAACACCGAGGATGTGTGGAGCCAGATCCTGCCGCAGCAGACCGGCAAGCAATACACGCCGACGACGCTGGTGCTCTATACCGGCGGCACCCGCTCAGGCTGCGGCTCGGCGCAGGCCGCGATGGGCCCGTTCTACTGCCCGCTCGACAAGAAGGTCTATCTGGACACGGGCTTCTTCAAGGAGATGGCCTCGAAGTTCGGCGTGAAGGGCGACTTCGCCTACGCGTATGTCATCGCCCACGAGGTCGGCCACCACGTCCAGGACGTGCTCGGCATCCTCGGCAAGGTCCAGGCCCGCCAGCAGCAGGCCTCGAGCAAGACCGAGGCGAATGCCCTCTCGGTGCGCATCGAGCTGATGGCCGATTGCCTCGCCGGCGTCTGGGCCAAGAACTCCAACGACAAATACGCCGAGCTCGACCAGGGCGACATCGACGAGGCCCTGAACGCCGCCGCACAGATCGGCGACGACGCGCTGCAGCAGCGCTCCCGGGGCTACGTGGTGCCGGATTCCTTCACCCACGGCTCCTCGGCCCAGCGCCAGCGCTGGTTTACAGCCGGCTACAAGAGCGGCCAGACCAAGGCCTGCGACACGTTCCGGACGGCGAACAACTGAGGCACCCGATGCGCGCCCTCCCCCCTCGGCGGGGGAGGGCGATGTGCCGCTTTCCGTCAGATGGTGCTCAGCAGAGCTGCAGACCTGCGGGAGCGCGTGCGTCCCTCATCCCCGGCTCAGCCGCCTCGCATTGGCCTGGACCTTCCGCCGGTAGCTGCGGATCACCTTGCCGTTCGAGGCGCCCGTGGCCAGCATCACGGCGGCCTCGCCGGCAGCCAGCATCTTCTCGGTCACCATCAGCTGCGCCTCGGCCTGTGCGGCCGGGCCGCCGAGGGCGAACATCGCCATCCGCTGGGCGATCACGCCCTGCGCCTCCAGGCCGAGCATGGCCATGTCCATCCCCGTCTTCCACCAACCGAACAGCATCGCGTTCCTCGTGTTGCGCGGGGTAACGGCCGAGCCTGGCTTCGGCTCCCGGGCTGCACCCGCATCGTGCCTGCATGCAGCGCAGGCCCGTCCCGCGAAGCCGATCCCGTCTTTGCGCCGTCTCGATCCATGCCGTAAGCGCCCCAGGAGATTCCTCCCGGACACCGCGCCCGCTCTCCATGATACGCCTGGACAAAATCACCAAGCAGAACGGGCGCCAGCTCGTCTTCATCGAGGCCTCGGCCGCGCTGCAGCGCGGCGAGAAGGTCGGGCTCGTCGGCCCGAACGGCGCCGGCAAGACCACCCTGTTCCGGATGATCATCGGCCAGGAGGAGCCCGACGAGGGGCAGGTCGCCGCCGACCGGGGCATCACGATCGGCTATTTCAGCCAGGATGTCGGCGAGATGTCGGGCCGCAGCGTCGTCACCGAGGTGATGGACGGGGCCGGCCCGGTGAGCACGGTCGCGGCCGAGCTCGCCGCGCTCGGCGCGGCGCTCGCCGACCCGGACCGGGCCGACGAGATGGACGCCCTGATCGAGCGCTACGGCGAGGTCCAGGCCCGGTTCGAGGAGCTCGACGGCTACGCCCTGGAGGGCCGGGCCCGCGAGGTGCTCGACGGCCTCAGCTTCAGCCAGGCGATGATGGACGGCGACGTCGGCGCCCTGTCGGGGGGCTGGAAGATGCGCGTGGCGCTCGCCCGCATCCTGCTGATGCGCCCGGACGTGATGCTCCTCGACGAGCCGTCGAACCACCTCGACCTCGAGAGCCTGATCTGGCTCGAATCGTTCCTGAAGGGCTATGACGGCGCCCTGCTGATGACCTCGCACGACCGCGAGTTCATGAACCGCATCGTCACCAAGGTGATCGAGATCGACGGCGGCGCGCTCACCACCTACTCGGGCGATTATGCCTTCTACGAGGGCCAGCGGAAGCTCAACGAGGCGCAGCAGCAGGCGCAGTTCGAGCGCCAGCAGGCGATGCTCGCCAAGGAGATCGCCTTCATCGAGCGCTTCAAGGCCCGGGCCTCCCACGCCGCCCAGGTGCAGAGCCGGGTGAAGAAGCTCGACAAGATCGAGCGCGTCGAGCCGCCCCGGCGGCGGCAATCGGTGGCCTTCGAGTTCCAGCCGGCGCCGCGCTCGGGCGACGACGTCGTGATGCTCAAGGGCGTGCACAAGCGCTACGGCAGCCGCACGATCTACGAGGGCCTCGACTTCTCGGTGCGCCGCCGCGAGCGCTGGTGCGTGATGGGCATCAACGGCGCCGGCAAGTCGACGCTGCTCAAGCTCGTGACCGGCACCACCGCGCCCGACGACGGCGCGGTCACGATCGGGGGCAGCGTCAAGCTCGGCTACTTCGCCCAGCACGCCATGGACCTGCTCGACGGTGACCGCACCGTGTTCCAGACCCTGGAGGAAGCCTTCCCGCAGGCCGGCCAGGGCTCGCTGCGGGCGCTCGCCGGCTGCTTCGGCTTCTCGGGCGACGATGTCGAGAAGCGCTGCCGGGTGCTCTCGGGCGGCGAGAAGGCCCGGCTGGTCATGGCCCTGATGCTCTACGACCCGCCGAACTTCCTGGTGCTCGATGAGCCGACCAACCATCTCGATATGGGCACCAAGGAGATGCTGATCGAGGCGCTGGCCAATTACGAGGGGACGATGCTGTTCGTGTCCCACGACCGGCACTTCCTGGCGGCCCTGTCGAACCGGGTGCTGGAGGTGACCCCGGACGGCATCCACCAGTATGGCGGCGGCTATACCGAGTATGTCGCCCGCACCGGCCAGGAGGCGCCGGGCCTGCGGAGCTGAGGGGCGGCGTCATCGCGAGCGCGGCGAAGCGACCCAGGGTAGCGGGACTTCTCGGGAGCGAGCGCGTCGCTGGATTGCTCCGCTCCGCTCGCAACGACGGCCATTTCGGCCCTGCGACGGCCGCTCCGCTTACCGCGCCGGCCGACACGGGTTAGGCTGCCCCGAAACGGCCCTGGGACGACGCCGTGCGACGCCTCCTGAAATTCCTGCACACGATGGGATCGGCCGGATTGCTCGGCGCGATGGCCGCGCTGGTCGTCCTGCTGAGCCTCGCGCCCGCGCCGGCGGCTCTGCAAGGATACGCGACGATCCGGGGTGCGATGGGCGCGGTCGCCACCTGGATCTTCCTGCCGGCCCTGGCCGTGACGCTGATGTCGGGCCTGCTCGCGATGGCGCTGAACCGGGCCTATCTGAATGCCGGCTGGGCGTGGTTGAAGCTCGCCACCGGGGTCCTGATGTTCGAGGGCGGCCTCGTCTACGTGCAGGGTCCGATGAAGCGGGAGGCCGAGCAGAGCGCACAGGCGCTCGCCGGCACGCTCGATCCCGCCGTGCTGGCGGTCTCGCTCCCGGGCGAACGCGGCACGCTCTGGGTGCTGCTCGCCGTCGCCACCGCGAACGTGGCGCTCGGAATCTGGCGGCCGCGCGTGCTGCGGATCCCCCGCTAGGGATGCCCATCCGACCCGCGTCCCGAACCCGGGCGCACCGCGATCCGGTCGTCACTTCCCAATACAGAAGCCGGCAAACAATCGGTCGAGCACATCCTCGACACCGACATGGCCGCCGACCTCGCCGAGCGCCCGGACGGCAAGCCGCAGGTCCTCCGCGGCGAGTTCCGGCAGGGTGCCGGTGCTGGCCTGCAGCCGGTCGAGATGGGCCACGCAGGCCTCCAGCGCCGCCCGGTGACGCGCTCGGGTGATCAGCGCGTCGCCGGCGCCGAGCCCGGTTTCCGCCGCTACCTGGATGGCGTCGAGCAGCGCCTCGAGACCCGCGCCGGTCCGTGCCGAGACGGCAAGTCCCGCATGAAGTGAGCCGGCAAATAGATCGGCTTTCGTCAGAACCGTTACGGCTGGAACCGCCACTGTGTCGAGGTCCGGTGTGGTCCCGTCGGGCGGCACGAGCAGCAGCACCAGATCGGCGCCCGCGATCCGCGCGCGGGTGCGGGCGATGCCCTCGGCCTCCACGGGCTCGGCGGTGTCGCGCAGGCCCGCGGTATCGACCAGCAGGACCGGCAGGCCGCCGAGATCGAGCCGGACCTCGATCGCATCCCGGGTGGTCCCCGGCAGGTCCGAGACGATCGCGGCCTCGCGCCGGCTGAGGGCATTCAGCAGCGTGGATTTGCCGGCATTCGGTGCGCCGGCCAGAACCACGGTGAAGCCGTCGCGCAATCGCTCGCCCCTGCGGCCGTCGCGCAGGGCCGTCGCGATGGCGTCGCGCAGGGCGGCGGCCCGGCCGAACAGGGCGGCGTCGAGGCCTGCATCGTCCACATCGCCCTCGTCGGCGAAGTCCAGGGCCGCCTCCGCGGCGGCCAGGCAATCGATCGCCTCGGCGCGCCAGGCCGCAACCTGCCGGCTAAGTTCGCCGTCGAGCTGGCGCAGCGCCTGACGGCGCTGTGCGTCGGTCTCCGCGTCGATCAGGTCGGCGACCGCCTCGGCCTCGGCGAGATCCATCCGGCCATTCAGCACGGCGCGGCGGGTGAAGGCTCCCGGTCCCGCGGCCCGGCAACCCGGAATGGCCGCGAGCGCCGCGAGCACGCCCATGCGCACCGCCGGTCCGCCATGCAGATGCAGCTCGGCCATGTCCTCGCCGGTATAGGTGCCCGGTCCCGGAAACCAAGCGACCAGGGCCCGGTCGAGCTCCATCCCGCAGGCAGGATCGCGGAGCGTCCGGAGCGACAGCCGTCGCGGCGGCGGCAGTGTCCCCGCCAGGGCCAGCACAGCGTCCCGCGCGGCCGGGCCGCTGAGGCGGAGCACCGCCACCGCGGAACGGCCGAAGCCGGTGGCGGGGGCAAAGAGCGTGTCGGTGTCGGTCATGGTCTTCGATACGGGTGGGGCCCAGCGGCCGCCGGGCTGTCGGGACGGGATTTCACGTGAAACACGCACCCGGTCCTATACCATCCTGCCGCCATCGTGCTGGGCCAGGGGAAATGGACGGCACGTCGAATCGGGGATCGCCATGAGGCTCTGGACCCGTCGCAGCATCGGCCGCGGCCTGCTGGCGGCCCCCGCAATCCCTCTGCTTCGGCCGGCGCTGGCCGGAACCGAGCCCGAACTCGTGGCGATCGAGCGCCGGCTCGGCGGGCGCCTCGGAATCGCGGCGGCCTCGGCCGGGCGCGTCCTGATCGGCCATCGCGCCGGGGAGCGCTTCCCCCTGTGCAGCACGTTCAAGGTCCTGGCCGTCGCGGCGGTTCTGGCCCGGGTCGATTCCGGGTCCGAGACGCTGGAGCGGAGCATCGCCTACGGACCGGACGACCTGCTGAGCTACGCGCCGGTCACCCGGAAGGCCCTGGAATCCGGCGGCGGCCGCCTGACGGTCGCCGAACTCTGTGCGGCCGCCCTCGAATGGAGCGACAACACCGCCGCGAACCTGCTGCTCGCGAGCCTCGGCGGCCCGGAGGGGCTGACCGCGTGGCTGCGCAGCCTCGGCGATCCCCTCACCCGGCTCGACCGCACCGAACCGACCCTGAACACCGCGATCCGCGACGATCCGCGCGACACCACCACCCCGGAGGCCATGCGGGCGACCCTCGGGCGGATCCTGCTCGAGTCGGCGCTGTCGCCGCCCAGGCGTGCAAGGCTGGAGGACTGGATGGTCGGTTGTCAGACCGGCTTCAAGCGGCTCCGCGCCGGACTCCCGGACCAATGGACGGTCGGCGACAAGACCGGCAGCGGCGACAACGGCACCGTGAACGACGTGGCGATCCTGCGGCCGCCGGGGCGTGCGCCGGTGATCGCGACCGTGTACCTCACCGGTTCGGCGGCCCCCGCGGCGGCCTGCGAGGCGGCCTTCGCCGAGATCGGCCGGCTCGTCGCCGCGCGGGCGGCCGGTGCCTGAGACCGGACAGACCATGGCCAAGACCGCCGCGAAGACCGCCGCGAAGGCGCCCAGCAAGATCACACGGGCGACGCAGGTCCTCGACAAGGCCGGGTTCCGCTACAGCGTCCACACCTACGCCTACGATCCGGATGCCCCGCGCATCGGCCTTCAGGCCGCGGAGGCGCTGGGCGTCGATCCCGGCCGCGTGCTGAAGACCCTGATGGCGGCGGTGGATGGACGCCCGGTCTGCCTGCTGGTCGCCTCCGACAGGGAGGTCGCGATGAAGCGCGTCGCGGCCGCCTTCTCGGGCAAGGCCGCCGCGATGCTGAAACCGGCCGATGCCGAGCGCCTGACCGGCTATCATGTCGGCGGGATCAGCCCGCTCGGCCAGAAGCGGAGCTTTCCGACGGCGATCGATGCCGGCTCCCTGGGCGATCCGGGTGCCGAGATCCACGTCAATGGCGGCGGCCGCGGCCTTCAGATCCGCCTGACCGAGGGCGACCTCGTGGCGGTGCTGGACGCCCGGGTCGTCCCGCTCGCCTAGCCGGGCCGGGTAAGGGCGCGTTTACCCCGTTCCCGCACGGTGCGGCTTCCTGAGAGGTGGGACCGGCATGCGGAACGTGGGGCGCGGGGTGATGGCGGTGCTCGCACTCGCCCTGCTGACCGGTGGTCCCGGCGCGGCGGCGGATCTCGAGGTCCGCGGAGCCTCCGAAACCGGGGTGAGCGGCAGCCCGCGCTTCTTCCCGCGCAGCGACGGGATCGATCGCCGGCCGGTCTACGCCATCCGGACGCGGGCGGTGCCGGTGGGCTGCACGCCCCGGCGGGCACCGGTGCCCACCAACGCCCCGGACGATCCGAGCTATGTCGGATCCGAATACGGCCTGTCGCATCCGAGCTATTACGGCTTCACGCCGCCGCTGGGCGTCGATGATCCCTTCGGCCGCTCGCTCCTGCCCTATTGTCCCTGACGGGTCCGTCGGCGCGGAGGATCCGCTGCGTCGTTCCCGATTGCAACGCGATCGGAAACGGCTCTAGACCGGCGGCACTGCCCCCGGAGCCCGTGCCTTGCCCGAGTCGACCCCGCAGCGTTTCAGCGATCTCGCCGCCCTGCGCGGCTGCGTGGCGGCGTGGCGCGCGGCGGGCGAGCGCGTCGTCCTGGTCCCCACGATGGGCGCCCTGCACGAGGGCCATCTCGCCCTGGTGGCCGAGGCCAGGAGGCTCGGGCAGCGCATCGTGGCGAGCATCTTCGTCAACCCGACGCAGTTCGGCCCCAACGAGGATTTCGCCCGCTATCCGCGGGACGTGGAGACCGATCTGGCCCTTCTCGGTCGGGCGGGGGCGGATGCCGCCTGGACGCCCGACGTGCCGACCATGTACCCGCCGGGCTTCGCCACGCGGATCGAGGTCGGGGCGCTGTCCGAAGGCCTGTGCGGCCCGTTCCGCCCGGGTCATTTCGCCGGGGTCGCCACCGTGGTGACCAAGCTGCTGAACCAGGTCCGGCCGGACGTCGCCCTGTTCGGCGAGAAGGATTTCCAGCAGCTCCGGGTGATCCAGCAGGCGGTGGCCGATCTCGATCTCGCGGTGGAGATCCGCGGCGTGCCGACCGTGCGGGAGCCGGACGGCCTCGCCCTGTCGTCGCGCAACCGCTACCTCTCGCCCGAGGAGCGGGCAACCGCACCCCGGCTCCACGCGGTGCTGACCGAGATCGCGGCCGCCTCGCGCAACGGCACCCCGGTGGCCGGCCGGATCGCCGCCGGCAGGGCCGCGCTGGAAGTCGCGGGCTTCCGGGTTCAGTACCTCGCCGTCTGCGACGCCCGGACTCTGGCGCCGGTCGAGCGGGTCGACGGCCCGGCGCGCGTCCTCGCCGCCGCCTTCCTCGGCCGGACCCGGCTGATCGACAATCTGGCCGTCTAGGCCGGCTCCGGCGCGGCTACGCCCGCGAGCAGGCGTCCGCGTGCCCGAAGGATTTCGGGCGGCGCGAACGGCTTCTCCAGCCGGCAAGCTGCCGCGTAGCGTTCGGGCAGGACGGTCTGATCGTAGCCGGTGGCGAACACGAACGGCACGCCGCGGGCGATCAGACAGTCCGCGACCGGATAGACCATCTCGCCGCACAGGTTCACGCCGAGGATCGCCGCCTCAGGTGCCGCCTCGCTTCGGAGCAGGGCGAGGGCGCCATCGACGGACGAGACCGGCCCCAGCACGGTGGCCCCGGCCTGCCGCAAGGCCTCCTCCAACGCCTCCGCGATGACGTATTCGTCCTCGACCGCCGGGACGCGGCGGCGGGAAAGAGACCCGGCAGACATCGGCACGCCCCTTCCAGGCCTGCAGGTCCGGAGCAGGCCGGACAAGGGTGCTCCGAACGCGGCCGGTTTCCATCACGGAGGTTGGTCTGGCACCGGGTCGATCAACCACCGACGCAAATCGGTGCACCCGAGGGCCGTCCCCGGTCACCGGCCGGTGCAGGGGCCGTACGGCACCGGCGACATGCGCCGCGGGGTCCGAAGCCAGGCGGCGCGGGGCGAGCGCGTTTGGGAGCCGCGTCGTGGCCGCCGGGTCACGCTCCCGGGGTTTTCACCATTTGTTATCCCACGCTGTTGGCGCTGCCGTGCCGACCTGCTCTCTGCTGGCCCCGTGATCGGACCGCGCCCCGCCCTGGCCTTCCTGGCCGCCTCCCTCCTCTGCGCGACCCAGGCCAGTGCTGGGGACGACGCGTTCGAAGGCATGGCCGGCCCCTACGGCGAGCGCCTGCGCTACGACGAGAAGGGGCTGACCCTTACATTTCCCGATCCCGCGGTGAGCCTGAATATCGGCGGCCGGCTCCACCTCGATGCCGGCGCGGCGGGCTTCAGCCGGCCCGGCCTGCCCGAGGCCTTCCCCGACAATTTCGCCGTGCGCCGGGCCTGGATCGAGCCGACGCTGACCATCGGCAAGGATTGGGTGATCGCCTTCCAGTACGATTTCAGCGATCCGCTTCAGCCGATCAACGATGCCTTCGTGGCCTGGAAGGGGCTGCCGGACACGATCCTGACCCTCGGCAACATGAAGGTGCCGTTCAGCCTCGAATGGCTGCAGAGCAACAACGACATCCTGTTCACCGAGCGCTCGCTGGCCAACGCCTTCGTGCCGGATCGCCGCTTCGGCTTCGCGGTCGGGCATCACGGCCAAGCCTGGACCGCCGTGGCCGGCGTGTTCGGCAACGCCGCCAGCAACGGCATCGGCGGGGACGGGGTCGCGGCCGCGGGGCGGGCCACCGTGGCGCCGATCCTGGCGGAGAGCGAGACCCTGCATTTCGGCCTCGCCGGAATCGTCCGCCGCCGGTCCCGGAGCGACGGCGATTTCAGCTTCTCGACCCCGGCGGAGGCGTCGCTGTTCGCGCGACCGTTCGCCGATACCGGCGACCTGCCCGACGTGGCGCGCGTCTCGCGGCTCGGCGCGGAATTCGCCTATCGCAACGGCCCGTTCCTGGTCCAGGCGGAGTACATCCGGGCCGAGATCGAGCGCTTCGCGGGACCCGGCGGAGCGCCGCCCGCGCGGGCCTTCCAGGGCGGCTATGTCGAGGCGGCCCTGGTGCTGAACGGGGAGGGCCGCCGCTACGCGCTCACCCCGAACGGCGGCACCACCTACGCGACCTTCAAGGGCGTGGCCGTCCCGGAGGGGCAGCGGGTCTCCCGGGGCGGGATCGGCGTGTTCGAGCTGGCCGCCCGCTTCAGCGCCATCGACCTCGACGATCGGGGCCTGCGCGGCGGGATGGAGCGGGACGTGACCCTCGGCCTGAGCTGGTACCCCGAACCGAATCTCCGGCTCATCGCCAATTACGTCCACGGCCGCGTGCGGCCCGGTGCGGCGCAGGCCGACACATTCGGCACCGCGCCGTTCTCCGTCGATACGGTCATCGGGCGCCTGCAGATCTACTGGTGAGGCCGCCCCGGCCATCCTTGCGCGCGGAGCGAAGCCATCCGGAATCGCGCCCCGGTCACCGAGAGGTCGCGCCGCCCTGGGTCACGCCGCTGCGCGCGGGATGACGGGAGCCTCGTCAACCGTAGCCGTGGAACGGAAACCGCCTCAGACGGCGCGGCGCAGGACCGACCGGAAGGAGCGCCGCTCCGGTTCCGGCTCGGTGGGCGGCACCGGGGCGTCGGCGGGCGTCGCCAGCACTTCGGCGCGGACGGGCCGGGGGGTGGCGAAGGCCGAGCCCTGCGCGAACGGGACGTCGAGGTCGATCAGGTCGGGGACATCCGCCTCGTCGCCGACCTCCGTGGCGACCAGCCGGATGCCCGCGCGGCCCAGGGCCGGCGCGGTATCCTCGACGGCGAGGTCCGCGAGGCGGTCCCGGTCGGAGGCGGGGTGCAGCAGCATCGCGACCGGAACCTTGACCTGTCCGATGCCGAGCGCGGCCAGCTCCGCCGCGTCGAAGCGGAGATCGTCCGGGCGGTCGAGGCTGAAGCCGATCCGGCCGCGCAGGGGGGCCAGCAGGCTCCGCTGGCCGGCATCGAGGCCGCGCCAGCTGGCCTGCGGCAGGGCGATGATCAGACCCGCCAGGGCGGGATCGTCCGCGGCCATGCGGGCCAGCTCGCGCAGCAGGCCGGGCTCGAACAGCGACAGTGGCGACAGGCCGTAGGTCAGCATGGTCTCGCTGCCCCGCCGGGCGAGGTGGCGGGTCACGATGGCCGCCCGCTGCAGCATGCGGCGGTCGAGCTCGGTGGTGCGCCCGTGGCGCTCCAGCACCGGCAGGAACGTTTCGGGCTCCGCCGACGATCCGCCGACCCGCAGCCGGGCCAGCGCCTCGTAGGCCACGACCTTGCGCTGGGGCAGGGTGACGACAGGCTGGAGATGGATCTCCAGCCCCTCCCCTTCGAAGGCCCGGATGATCTCGGCCTCGCCCTCGGGCTCCCGGGCCGGCCGGGGCGGGATCGGTCGTGGGGAAATCGGCGGTTGCGAAATCGGCCGCGCCGCCGGCGGCGCCGGCACGATCGGCCGGGCGGCCGTGACGGGCGGCGCCTCGGACGCGACGGCCTGCGGGCGGGATGCGAGGGCGGCCGGGACCGGCTCCGGTGCGGACGCGGCCAGCTCGGCCCGGATCTCGGCTCGAAGATCCGGTATCGCGGCCGGCCGGGCGTTCAGGCGGGCGATCTCGGCATCCTGGGCGCTCACCACCCCGGTGAGGTCCCGGACGATCCCGCTCAGGAGCCCGAATTCGACGGTGAGCTCCTCGATCTGCGCCCGGAGCGCCGCCTCGGCCGATTCGGGCCGCAGCTGCGCGGCCGCGGTGGCGGCGGCCGTCTCGACCTTGAGCAGGCGGCGGGACAGCAGGTCGACCTCGCCGGACAGCTTCTCGCAGCGCCCCTTCAGGATCGCGATGCGGGTCAGCGCGAGGCCCGCGACCCCGGCGGCCAGGACGCCGAGCGTCAGGGCACTCCAGAGCGGCAGGAACACGGCGAGCGGCCCGAACACGACGAGCCCGAGCAGGCCGACCGTCAACAGCCCCGCGTACCGGCCGAGGACCGGGACCATCGTCTCTACACCCGCCAGGGTCACGCACCGGTCGCCGGGGGAGATCCCGGGCGAAGCCCCGCCGGGCGAGAACCGCTCACCGAATCTTTGGCGCCGCGCGGCCGGGGCGGCAAGGCCGTGCAGGCGCTGCGGCGGCGCGCAGGGTGTGAATTCCGGGCGGTGTGACGCCGGCGCCCACTGGAACGTTGCTGAATCGTCACGGCCGAGCCGATTGCGAGGCGTTCCGGGGAGGGTTGCGCGGCTTGCGAATGCGGAGGGGATGAAAAGGCGCCATAAAGCGTGACCATGACGTCAGTCTCCTCCCGTTCCTCTCGAATCCGCGCCCTGCTCGGCGCCGCGCTTGTCGCTGCCTGCGGCACGGCAACGTCGCGGGCCGCCGATCTCGGCGCGGTGCTGCCGCGCGCCGCGCCCACCTTCACGATGGTCGATCCCAGCACCTGGGTCGTGACGGTCAGCGGCTCGATCCAGGCCGTGCCGCGCTATCCCGGCGCGAGCGACTACACGGCGGTGGGCTATCCCTCGATCGACATCCGACGGGTCGGCGAGCCGCGCCGCTTCTCGACGCCGGATGACGGCTTCAGCCTGTCCCTCTACGACAGCGAGACCTTCCGGATCGGCCCGACCGCCCGCTTCGTGCCGGGCCGCTACTACGGCGACGACCGGCGCCACCTGTTCGGCTTCCGCGACGCGCGCTTCGCGGTCGAGCCGGGGGTGTTCGCGGAATTCTACCCGGTCTCCTTCATCCGCACCCGGGCCGAGATCCGGCAGGGCATCTACGGGCATCACGGCACGGTCGGCTCGGTGGCGGCCGATTATCTGATGCCGGTCGACAAATTCCTGTTCTCGATCGGGCCGCGCTTCAACATCGGCGATGCCAGCTTCGCCCGGAAGTATTTCGGCGTGTCCCCGACCGAGGCGGCGCTCAACGGCCGCGTCACCCCCTACGATCCGGACAGCTTCTACTCGGCGGGCGCCCTCGGCGCCGTGACCTACACGCCGAACGAGACCTGGGCCTACACGGCCTATGCCGGCTACACCCGCATCCTGGGCGTGTCGGGCGACAGCCCGCTGGTGCGCCGGCCTTTCGGCAACCCGAATCAGTACCAGTTCGGCCTGCGGATCGACTACGCGTTCCGGATGCCGGCCCTCTTCTGAGCCGCCTTGCGCGGCGGGAGCCCGGTCCCGACATTGCGGGACCTGGATTCTCGGAGAACGCGATGGACGCGACGCACACGGATCTGCTGATGCGGGTCGAGGGCATGACCTGCGACGGCTGCGCCGCGGCGGTGACCCGAACGGTCCAGCGCCTGGATCCCGCGGCCGAGGTCCAGGTCGATCGCGCGACCGGGCAGGTGGCGATCCGCACCGACGCGCAGGCCCTGATGGTCGCCGAGGCCCTGACCAAGGCGGGCTACACCGCCACCGCGATGACCGGCTGAGGCCGGCGATGGCAGCGGCCCGGGGCTCGGCCTCCGGCCGCTGTCGGTCTCAGGAGCGGGTCAGGAACATCCCGGTCAGCAGCAGGGCGAAGCCCGCGAGGCCGAACAGGCCCTCCTTGCGCTTGGTGCTGTCGAGGAAATGGGCGGCGGCGCCGGCCGCGCAACAGACGGCGCCCAGGCCGATTGTCAGCGACGACATCTCGATTTCTCCTCACCGCGCGTCGCTCCGCGACGCAGCGAAACAATCCCCCGCCTGGGCCTGACGGACGCCGTTGTCCGTTCAGGATTCCGTGACGGGCAAGATTTGCACGGCCCGGATGCACTGGCAAGGGCGGCCGGGACAGTCCTCACCGGCCAGGCTGAAGTATAGCGTCTTGGCAGGACAGAGGCGGACGGCGCGCGGGCGCGGAATACTGCCGTGCCGTATTCCAGAACCGCCGGTTTCGGGCCCATCGGGTGTCCCGTGGCGAGCGGACGGCAGGACCTCGAACACGGGCTGACCAACCACAGCGCTTCCCCGTCTCGTGCAACACGCAATCCGTCATGCCAGGGCGCCGCAGGCGAACTCGGAGTCGGAGGCGTAAAGTCCAGAAGCGCTCTCGAAGCCCTTTCGGGAACGCCGCGGGGTTCTGGATTCCGGGCCCTGCTGCGCAATCCCGGAATGACGGGTTGGCTTCTGGGATGGGCAGCCTGCTCTCGTGAACGCGCGTTCGGGATCCTGGGGCGCGGGACCGCCGGACGCGTTGACCGCCGCATCCGCGCGCGCTTAGACCGGCCATGACCGGCCCGACCTGCGGGCCCTCCCCCGTGTGGATGATGCGGCGGGATCTCAGCGAAAGGCTGCGCGCCACCCGATGCCCACCCCCTCACCCGACCGGTTCGACGTCGCGATCGTCGGCGGCGGCCATGCCGGCGTCGAGGCCGCCGCCGTCGCGGCGCGCTGCGGCGCGCGCACCGCCCTGGTCACCCACGACCCGGCGACGATCGGGGCGATGTCGTGCAACCCGGCCATCGGCGGCCTCGGCAAGGGCCACCTCGTGCGCGAGGTCGATGCCCTGGACGGGCTGATGGGCCGGGTCGCGGACGCCGCCGGCATCCAGTTCCGCCTGCTCAACCGCCGCAAGGGCCCGGCGGTGCGCGGCCCCCGGACCCAGGCCGACCGGAAGCTCTACGCGGCCGCCATGCAGGCGGCCATCGCCGAGACTGCGGGCCTGACGGTGATCGCGGGGGCCTGTGAGGATCTCGTCCTCGACGCGGGCGGCCGCATCGCCGGCCTCGTCCTCGCGGATGGCCGGACCCTGGCCTGCGCCGCCGTGGTTCTCACCACCGGCACCTTCCTGCGCGGCCTGATCCATATCGGGGAGCGGCAGATCCCGGCGGGCCGTGTCGGCGAGGCGCCGGCGATCGGGCTCGCGCGGACGCTGGACCGCCTCGGCCTGCGCCTCGGACGCCTGAAGACCGGGACGCCGCCGCGCCTCGATGGCCGGACCATCGACTGGGCCGGCCTGGAGATGCAGGAGGCCGACGCCGAGCCGGTGCCGTTCTCGACGCTGACCGAGCGGATCACCAATCCGCAGATCCGCTGCGGCATCACCCGGACGAGCCAGGCGGTCCACGACCTGATCCGCGCCAACCTGCACCGCTCGCCGATGTATTCCGGCGGCATCGCCAGCCGCGGGCCGCGCTACTGCCCGTCGATCGAGGACAAGGTCGTGCGCTTCGGCGACCGCGAGGGGCACCAGATCTTCCTGGAGCCTGAGGGGCTCGACGACCCGACCGTCTACCCGAACGGCATCTCGACGGCCCTTCCGGAAGAGGTGCAGCACGCGATCATCCGGGCGATTCCGGGCCTGGAGCGGGCCACGATCCTGCGGCCGGGCTACGCCATCGAGTACGATTACGTTGACCCGCGCGAGCTCGACACCGGCCTGCAGGTGAAAAGCCTGCCGGGCCTGTTCCTGGCCGGCCAGATCAACGGCACAACCGGCTACGAGGAGGCGGCCGGCCAGGGGCTGGTGGCCGGCCTCAACGCCGCCCGGCTGGCGGGCGGACTCGCGGTCGCGACCTTCGACCGGGCAGAATCCTATCTCGGCGTGATGATCGACGACCTCGTCACCCACGGGGTCAGCGAGCCGTACCGGATGTTCACGTCGCGCTCCGAGTACCGGCTGTCCCTGCGAGTCGACAACGCCGATGCCCGGCTCACGCCGCGCGGGGAGTCGCTCGGCTGCGTCGGCCGCCACCGGGCTGCGCATTTCGCGGCGTCGCAGCAGGGACTCGACGCGGCCCGGGCCCGGCTTGACGCGGTCAGCCTGACGCCGAGCCAGGCGGCCGCCCACGGGATCAGCCTGAACCGCGACGGCATCCGCCGGACGGGCTTCCAGCTGCTCGCCTATCCGGAGATCGCGTGGCCGGATCTTGCGGCGATCTGGCCAGACCTGGCTTCGGTCGCGCCGCGGATCGCCGACCGGCTCAAGACCGACGCGACCTACGCGGTCTATCTCGACCGCCAGAACGCCGACATCGCGGCCTTCCGCCGGGACGAGGCCGTGCGCCTGCCGGCCGGGCTGGATTATGCGGCGATCAGCGGCCTGTCCAACGAGATGCGGGTGAAGCTCGAGGCGGTGCGACCCGGGACCCTCGGGCAGGCCGCGCGGATCGAGGGCGTGACCCCGGCCGCGCTGACGCTGCTCGCCGCCCATGCCCGGCGCGGCGCCCGGGTCACCGCGGATCGCGCCGCCGCGGACCGTCTGTCGGCATGAGTGATCAAGACCGCGCGCGCGTCCTCGCCGGCTCCCGTGTTTCACGTGAAACAGCCGAGCGGCTCGACCTCTACGTCGCGCAGCTCCGCCGCTGGCAGCCGATCAAGAACCTCGTCGGCCCCGCCACCCTGGCGGAGGTCTGGCGCCGGCATATCGACGATGCGCTGCAGCTCCTCGATCTCGCACCGGAGGCCCGGACCTGGCTCGATCTCGGCTCCGGGGCCGGCATCCCGGGGCTGATCCTGGCCATCGCCGGGGCCGAGCGCGGCATCGAGGTCAGCCTCGTCGAGAGCAACGCGCGCAAATGCGCCTTCCTCACCGAGACCGCCCGTCTCACCGGCGCACCCGTCCGGGTGCGCAACGCCCGGATCGAGTCGGTGATCGAGGATTATGCGGGCACCGAGATCGTCTGCGCCCGGGCCCTGGCGCCCCTGGCACAGCTCCTCGCCTGGACGGAGCCGCTGTTGAAAACGGGCACCACCGGTCTGTTTCCGAAGGGCCGGGATGTACAAGCCGAATTGACCCAGGCCGCCGCGCAGTGGAGAGTCGTTAACGACCTCGTGCCGAGCCGGACCGATTCCGATGCCCGGATCGTGCGCGTCACTGCCCTCGCCGCCCCGAGCCACCGATGAGCGAAGCGATCCTCGGCGAGTCCGCCGACCGGTCCATGGATTCATCCATGCGACGCCCTCTGCGCGTTCTGGCGCTCGCCAACCAGAAGGGCGGCGTCGGCAAGACCACCACGGCGATCAACCTCGGCACCGCGCTGGCGGCGATCGGCGAGGACGTGCTGGTGATCGATCTCGATCCCCAGGGCAACGCCTCCACGGGGCTCGGGATCGACCGCGCCAAGCGGCGGGTCTCGACCTACGAGGTGATGGCCGGCGAGGCCTCGCTGGCGCAGGCGGTGGTGCCGACCGCCGTGCCGCGGCTGTCGATCGCGCCCTCGACCATGGATCTCCTGGGGCTGGAGCTGGAACTGGCCACCCTGCCCGACCGGGCGCACCGGCTGCGCTCGATGCTCAAGAGCCTGACCCAGGCGCCGAGCCTGTCGAAGATCAGCTACGTGCTGATCGATTGCCCGCCCTCGCTCAACCTGCTGACCATCAACGCGCTGGCGGCGGCCGACGCGGTGCTGGTGCCGCTGCAATGCGAGTTCTTCGCCCTGGAAGGCCTCAGCCAGCTGCTGCGGACGGTCGAGCAGGTGCGCGGCGCCCTCAACCCGAAGCTGACGATCCAGGGCATCGTTCTGACGATGTTCGACCCGCGCAACAACCTCTCCGCCCAGGTCGTGGCGGATGTGCGCGGCTTCATGGGCGACAAGGTCTACGAGACCGTGATCCCCCGGAACGTCCGCATCTCCGAAGCGCCCTCGCACGGCAAGCCGGCCCTGCTGTACGACCTGAAATGCGCCGGCAGCCAGGCCTATCTGCGCCTCGCCTCGGAGGTGATCCAGCGCGAGGGCCGGGTCCCGGCGGCGGCCTGATCTGACCGCGCGGGCGCCCCGCGGACCGGATGCCGGCTCGGCACCGGAGGGCGCATCGAACAAGGAGCCGCCACCGACAGGGTCGGAGCGGCGCCGATGAGCCCCTCGCCGATCCGGGGGGATGTGTGGAGCGTGACACGGGTGGCGATCATGGCGGAGGAGGGGGCAAGACCCCGACTGGGGCGCGGGCTCGCGGCGCTGATCGGTGATTTCGGCGATACCGGGCAGGCCGCCGCCGCGAAGGTGGAGGCGCAGCGCAAGGTTGCGGTGGAGTTCCTGCGGCCGAACCCGCGCAACCCGCGCCGGAGCTTCAGCGAGACGGAGCTGTCCGAGCTGGCGACCTCGATCGGCCAGCGCGGCATCATCCAGCCGATCGTGGCGCGGCCGATCGGTGACGTGCCCGGCACGTTCGAGATCGTCGCCGGCGAGCGCCGCTGGCGGGCGGCCCAGAGGGCCGGGCTCGACGAGGTGCCGGTGGTGGTGGTCGAGATCGACGACCGCGCCTCGCTGGAATTCGCCATCCTGGAGAACGTCCAGCGCAGCGACCTCAATCCGATCGAGGAGGCGTCGGGCTACGAGCGCCTGATGCAGGACTTCTCATACACCCAGAAGGAGCTGGCCGAGATCCTCGGCAAGAGCCGGAGCCACCTCGCCAACACCCTCCGCCTGCTCAATCTGCCGCCCACCGTGCAGGCGCGCGTGACCGAGGGCGAGCTGACCGCCGGCCATGCGCGGGCGCTGCTCGCGGTGCGGGATCCGGAGGCTCTGGCCCGCCGGGTCGTGGCGGAGGGCCTGTCGGTCCGGGACGTGGAGGCGATCGCGTCCGCCGAAGCCGAGCCGACCGAGGCGCCCCGCCCCGGCCGCCCGCGCCTCTCCGCGGAGCGCGCCGCCCCGGTGCGGGATCTCGAATTGCGGATCCACCGGGCGCTCGGCGTCCCGGTCTCGTACCGGCCGAAGGACGAATCCTCGGGCGAGATCCGCATCCGGTACGAGACCCAGGACGAGCTCCAGGGGCTGCTCAACCGCTTCCGGGTGTCGGACGGCTGAGGCCGGGCTGGCTTTGCGCCGGGGCGCTTGATTCGCGCTCCGTCATCACGGGCGGAGCGACGTGACCCGGGGCAGCGCCATGCCCGAGGTCCGGGCGCCCCTGGATTGCTTCGCTGCGCTCGCAAGGACGGCGGATGGCTGCCCTGCGCGTGACGGGCCGAGGGCCGACGCCTACCGCCGACGGCGCGCCCCGGCCTCGGCGACGCGCAGCAGGGCCGCGGAGGCCAGCGCGTGGGCCAGCTCCGGCTCGGCCCGCCGGCAGGCCAGGACGGCCGCCTGGAGGGCCGCCACGGCCTGCCGCAGGGTGCCGGCGGGCCATGCGCCGAGCTGGCCCTCGATGCTGGCCTTGCGCTTGAAATGCAGGCCGCGCCACGCCGCCACCATCATCGCCGGCGTCTTGTCGGGATTGTCGAGGCGGGTGGTGAGCAGCGTCAGCGCGTGCCGCAGCGCCGAGCCGAGCACCACGCCCGGATCGAGGCCCTCGTGCCGGAAGCGCCGGTAATCGCGCTCGACCGCATCGCGGCGGCCGTCGAAGGCCGCGTCGATCAGGGTGTTGAGCACGCTGGCGGCCACGTCGCTGGTGACGGCCTCGACATGGTCGAGGGTCACGGTGCCCGCCCCGGCCGCGTACAGGGCGAGCTTCTCGATCTCCATCAGGCTGGCCCGGCGGTCGCCGCCGAGGCTCCGGACCAGGACCTCGCGGGCGGCGCGGTCGATGCGCAGGCCGCGCTCCTGAAGGGTGCGCTCGATCAGGTCCGAGAGGGTGCGCTCGTCGTCGGCGTAGCAGGGGATCGCCAGCGCTTTGGCCGAGCGCTCGCACAGGGCGCGCAGCGGGTTGTTCTTGGCGAGGTCACCCGCCTCCACGACGATGCGGGCGTCGGCGACGGTCGCGCCCAGCAGCGCCTCGACCGCGGGCGCGTAGTTGCGGGTGCCGGGCCGGACCCAGATCGACCGCCGGCCGCCGAACAGGCCCATCGTGCCCGCCTCGTCGCAGAGCCGGCCCGGGTCGGAGGCGAGGGTGTCGCCGTCGATCCGCACCAGGGCGAAGGGGTCGGCCGGGTCGGTGACGAAATCCTCGGCGAGCTTGCGGGCGCGCTCGGTGACGAGGCCGGTATCCGGCCCGTAGACGAGGATCACCGGGATGCGCGGATCGGGCCCGCGCCGGATCAGCCCCTCGATCTCGCCGGCCTTGACCGCGGTCACCGCGGGTTACGGCTTGGTCGAGAGCACGGCCGCGAGGCGGCTCTTGATCTGGTCGGAGAGCACGCCGGCGAGGCGGATCTCGGCGTCGCGCGCCGCCCGCTGGCTGGCGAAGCGCTGGACCGACCGGTCGTAGGTCGCGGTCGAGGTCGCCACGCCCTCGGTGTAGACCTTGGTGCCGGACATGTCCTCGAGGCTGTACTTGATGTTGGCCACCAGGGTGCCGGCCTCGGCGCGGCCCGTGGTCGAGGAGACGATCGGGGTCTGGACGATCTCCGAGCCCGAGAGCTTCAGCCGGTAGCGCTTGGCCGAGGGCTGGCCCGACCCGTCGAGGTCGAAGACCAGCTCGCTGCGCAGGTAATGCCCGAGCCGCTCCTGGCCCTGGGCCATCACCACGTCGTCGACCTGCACGGAGGCGAGCAGCGCCTGGACGGTCTCGCCGGAAGCCGTCGGCCCGTAGAGTGGGCGAAAGCAGGCCGAGAGGTTCAGCGCCAGGCCGGCCACGCAGGCGAGACGGCCGATCCGACCCGCGATCGATACCCCAGACCTCACCATCAGCCGCCGTTCCGCCCCGCTTTGCCGGATCGTTCTAGCGCGGACACAGAGGCCCGCGCCATGATGCTAGGCCCGAAGCGTTACGATTCCTCTGCGGCAAGAGCGTGGTCGCCGCGTTTCAGAGTGTCGCCAGGTAGCCCGAGACCGTCAGCACCGCCAGCACCGTCGAGACCAGCACCACCGTGGCGGTCAGGTCGGCCTCGCGCCGGTAGAACTCGGCCAGCATGAACGGCCCGGTCCCGGTGGGCAGCGCCGCCATCAGCACCGCCACGTGCAGCAGGAGCGGCGGCAGGTCGAACAGGTAGCGGCCGAGCCCGTAGGCCAGCAGCGGATGGGCGGCGAGCTTCAGCCCGACGAGGAGCCCCGCCACCCGCCCCTGCCCGCTCTGCCGCCGGCGCTTCTGGGCCAGGAACAGGCCGAGGGCCACCAGCGCGCAGGGCGAGGCCGCGCCGCCGAGGAGCTTCAGGAAGGTCTCCAGCGGCGCCGGCAGGGCGAGCCCCAGGCTCGGCACCAGGGCGCCCAAAGCCGGCGCCACCAGGAGCGGGTTGCGCAGCAGCGAGCCGCCGACCGTGCGCCAGACCGGGAGGCGGGCGCCGCCCTGTCCGGTCGCGGCCGCCTCGCCCCGCAGCCCGGTCTCGATCAGCACGATCGCCACCGCGAAGACGGCGCAGACCGTGAGGATCGTCGCCACCGTGGTCGGGGCCAGCGCCTCGGGCCCGAAGGCCACGAGCGCCAGGGGGAAGCCCATGAAGCCGGTATTGGCGTAGCCGGCATTGAGCCCGTCCAGGGCGGCATCGGCGAGCGGACGCCCCTCCCCCCGCCGGATCAGCACCGTGAGCGCGAAGATCGCGAGGCTGCTGAGCCCGAAGGCGCCGATGAAGCCGGGCTTCCAGATGGCGCTCCAATGGGCGTGGGCGGTGACGTCGAACAGCAGCGCCGGCAGCGCCAGGAAGACCACGAACCGGTTGAGCTCGGTGGTGGCGGCGGCGCCGAGCACGCCGATCCGCCGGGCCAGCCAGCCGGCGAAGATCAGCGCGAAGATCGGCAGCACGACCGGGAGGGTCGAGAGCATGGTGGGTCCGGAGCGGAGGACGATGCTCCGGCCTTAGGACGGAATCCGCGCCGATCTCCAGTGCCGGGGGCGGGGGCCAGCCATGCCGGCGCCCGCCCCCAACGCAGTCACCAGCGGTAGATCAGGCTGCCGATGACGGTGGCCGGCGCGCCCCGGAAGCAGTTCCCGAACGCGCAGGTGTTATAGGTCCGGTCGAAGATGTTGTAGGCGTTGATCTGCGCGCGCAGGCCTTGGTACTTCGGGTCGATCGCGGCGAAATCGTACGCGACCAGCGCATCGTAGAGCGTCACGGTGGGGTTGCGCACCGTGTTGTCGTCGTCGGCGAAGCTGGTGCCGATGTAGCGGATGCCGCCGCCGATCGTCAGGCCCCGCAGGGGCGAATAGGTCGGAAACGCGTAGGTGAGGAACGACGCGTAGGTGTCGCTCGGAATGCCGGAGACGCGGTTCCCGTCCTGGTTGGCGCCCCCGAACGAGGTCTGGCTCAGGAAGCGGAAATCGAGGTGCGTGTAGGCGATGGTCAGGTTCGTGCCCGGCGCGAGGTTGGCGGTCGCCTCGGCCTCGAAGCCGCGGGAGCGTACCGAGCCGGTCGCGGCCTGGAAGGCGATGTTGGTCGGATCGGTGCGCAGGATGCTCGACTGCTCGATGTCGAAGCCCGCGAACGCGGTCTGGATGTTGGTGCCGGGGATCAGGTACTTCACGCCGGCCTCGATCTGGTCGCCGCTCGCCGGCTTGAAGGCCTGGCCGCGGGCATCCGTGCCGACCTGGGGCGTGAAGGTCGTGGCGTAGCTCGCGTAGGGCACGAGACCGGGCGCCAGCACGTAGCCGAGGCCGACGCGGCCGGTGAAGGCGGTGTCGTCCTGGCGGGTGACCGCGCTGACCGGCGTGGTGCGGTTGTCCTGGAAGATCCAGTCGTGGCGCCCGTTCAGCGTCAGGATGAAGTCGCCGAACCGGGCCTGATCCTGCAGGTAGACGCCGATCTGGTCCTGGGCCTGCCGCGTCGGGCTCGCCAGGGTCGGCGTCGGGATGAATTGCCGGCCGTAATTCTGGGTGATGAGATTGAGGTCGGGTGCGGGGCCGCCGCCGAAGCGGTTGCTCAGGCCGTAATGGGCGTAGTCCACGCCCGCCACCAGGGTGTGGGAGACCGGGCCGGTGACGAGGTGTGCCTCGAGCTGGTTGTCCAGCGTCTGCTGCACCAGCCCCTCCCGGATATAGCCGGTCGAGCGGGCGCCCAGCGTGCGCGCCGCGTCGATGGAATCGATGCTGGTGTACTTGGCGCTGAGGAAGACCCCGTAGTGCCGGAAGTTCTGGCGGAAGATCAGGTCGTCCGAGAACCGGTGTTCGAAGGCGTAACCGACCCGGTACTGCGTCTGGTCGAGCCCGGCGAAGCGCGGGTCGCCGCTGTAATACTTGGTCACCCGGAAGCCGGGATCGTTGTAGTAGAACACGGTGGCCGGCGTGTTCCGGACCTGGAACTCGCTCAGGAAGGTGAAGGTGGTGTCGGCCGAGGGCTTCCACGTGAAGGCCGGGGCGATGTTGAGCTGGTCATCGTTGGTGCCGCGGCCGATGAAAGTGCCGGCTTCCCGGCGCACGCCGGTCAGCCGGTAGGCCATGGTGCCGTCCGAGCCCTCCACCGGGCCGCCGAAGTCGAAATTGCCCTGGACGCGGTCGAAGCTGCCAGACTGGAACCAGACCTCGCCGAAGCGGGCGAAGACCGGGCGCTTCGAGGTCGCGTCGAGGATGCCGCCCGGTGAGCCGAGGCCGTAGAGGCCCGAGGCCGGCCCGCGCAGGACCGTCACGGCCTCCAGCCCGTAGGGCTCGATGCGCGGGAAGATGAAGCCGCTGCCGATCTGGCGCAGGCCGTCCCGGTAGGTGCCCTGGTTGGAGAGCACGTCGAAGCCGCGGATGAAGACCTGATCGAAGCGGGGATCGAAGCCCGAGACGTTGATGGTGGCGCCCGGCACGTAGGCGAGGGCGTCGCTGAAGCTCTGGACGTTGCGGTCGTTGAGCTGCTCGCGGGTGACCACCGAGACGGATTGCGGGGTCTCGAGCAGCGGCGTGTTGGTCTTGGTGGCGGTGGGGCTGATACGGGCGACGTATCCGGTGATGCCGGAGGGGCCGCCCCCGCCCCCGCTGGTGGCCGAGCTGTTGCCGCCGTCGCCGCCGCTGACATTGCCGGCCGCCCCGGAGACGGCCGGACCGGTCACGACTGGGCCGGCGGCCTCGACAGAGAGCTCGTTGAGCTGGACAGCGGCGGGCTGTGCCGCGGCCCGGCCGACCATGTGAGGCCCGACGAGCGCCGTGGAGGCGAGGAGCAGACCGAGCGAGGCAGAACGCGTGAACATCGAGGACCCTGACTGCGCGCCGTTGATCGGCACTTGAGGTCCTCTTCGCCCGTTCACGGTTTCTTGATCAAGCCGAAAACGTGTTATTCATCACACACTTAGAACGCTTAAAATGTGAAACGGTTCGAAGCTGCGGTCCGCCCCGAAGCCGGCACGGACCGACCAGGCCCTGCCCTACCAGCGGTAGATCAGGCTACCGATCACGGTGGCGGGCGCGCCGCGGTAGCAGAAGCCCGACTGGCACGTGTCGTAGTTGCGGTCGAAGATGTTGAACGCGTTGATCTGCGCCCGGAAGCCCTTGTACTTCGGGTCCAGCGCGGCGAAATCGTAGGCGACTAGGGCGTCGAACTGCGTCACCGTCGGGTTGCGCACGGTGTTGAGGTCGTCGGCGAAGCTCGTGCTCGTGTAGCGGATGCCGCCGCCGATCTGCAGGCCGCGCAGCGGCGAGGCGGGCGGGAATTGATAGGTCCCGAAGGCCGCGAAGGTGTCGCCCGGGATGCCCGAGACGGCATTGCCGCTGATCGACTGGGTCGTGCCCGGGAAGGTCGCGTTGCGATAGCGCAGGTCGAGATGCGTGTAGGCGACGGTCAGGTTCGTGCCGGGCGCGACATTGGCGGTCAGCTCCGCCTCGAAGCCCTTGGACTGGACCGACCCGGAGGCGACCTGATTGGCGACGTTGGTCGGGTCGGTCTGCAGGACGCTCGACTGCACGATATCGAAGCCGGCAAAACTTCCGGTGATGTTGGTGTCGGGGAGGGCGTATTTCACGCCGGCCTCGATCTGGTCGCCGGTGGCGGCCTTGAACGGGCGGCCGTTGATGTCGACGCCGAGCTGCGGTGTGAAGGTCGTGGCGTAGCTCGCGTAGGGCACCAGCCCCGGCGCCAGCAGGTAGTTGAGGCCGGCGCGGCCCGTGAAGGCGGAATCGTCCTGGCTCCGCGCCGCGCCGAGGCTGCCCGGCGTGCCGGCGCGGGTGGACTGGCTGACGAAATCCTGGCGGCCGGTCAGCGTCAGGACGAAGCGGTCGAACTTCGCCTGCTCCTGGATGTAGAGGCCGATCTGGTCCTGCGCCTGCTCGGAGGCCGAGGCGAGGGCCGGGCGGGGCACGAAGGTGCGGGAGCGGAAGGTCGAGAAGTCGCCGACGCCCGCGAGGTTGAGGTCCGGGATCAGGCCGAAACCGGCATCGCGCCGGTAATCGTAGTGGAGGTAATCGACGCCGGCGAGCAGGGTGTGGCTCACCGGGCCGGTGACGAGATGCGCCTCGAGCTGGTTGTCGACTGCCACGTAGCCGAGCCGGTCGTGGATCAGCCCATTCTCGCGCTGGGCCGAGAGGCCGGTGACGCTGTCGATCTGCGTGTAGGCGAGATGGCTGTCGATGTTCTGGTAGCGGACATTCTGGCGGAAGATCAGGTCGTCCGAGAACCGGTGCTCGAAGGCGTAGCCGATCCGGTAGGAATCCTGGTTCAGGGCGTTGAAGGCCGCGTCGCCCTGGTAGAGGCGGGTGATGACGAAGCCCGGCGCGGTGTAGAAGGCCGAGGTGCCGGGCGCCTTGGAGTGCTGGAACTCGGTGAGCAGCGTGACGGTGGTGTCGGCCGAGGGCTTCCAGGTCAGCGCCGGCGCGATGGTGAAGCGGTTGTCGCTGCCGCTCGGCAGGAACGTGTTCGCCTCGCGGAACGCGCCGGTCAGCCGGAAGGCGAGGGTGCCGTCCGAGCCCTCGATCGGGCTGCCGATGTCGAAATTGCCCTGGGTGCGGTCGAAATTGCCGCCCTGGAACCAGACCTCGCCGAAGGGCACGAAGACCGGCCGCTTCGAGGTGATGTCGACGATGCCGCCCGGCGAGCCGAGCCCGTAGAGTCCGGAGGACGGTCCGCGCAGGATGGTCAGCGCCTCGGTTCCGTAGGGCTCGATCCGGGCCACCGCCTGCCCGACGCCGGGCTGGCGCAGGCCATCGCGGAAGACGCCGTTGTTCGTCGCGGCGAAGCCGCGGATGTAGAAGGCGTCGAAGCGCGGATCGAAGCCGAACACGTTGCTCGACACGCCCGGCGTGTAGGCCAGAGCCTCGTTGACGCTCTGGACGTTGCGGTCGTTGAGCTGCTCGCGGGTGACGACCGACACCGATTGCGGGGTCTCGATCAGCGCGGTGTTGGTCTTGGTGGCGGCGGGGCTGACCCGGGCGACATAGCCGGTGATCCCCGAGGGCCCGCCGCCGCCGCCGCTGGTGGCCGAGCTGTTGCCGTCGCCGCCGCTGACATTGCCGCCCGCGCCGGAGACGGCCGCGGCGGCCGGGCTGGGGCCCGCGGCCTCCACGGAGATCTCGTTGAGCTGCACCTTCGCCTCCTGGGCGAGGGCGGAGCCGGTGAGCGCCGTCGAGGCGAGAAGAACCGTGAGGCGGACCGAACGCATGACCTTCGAAACCCGAACCGGCACCGGTGACCGGTGATCGAGCGCTCACGGTGGGCTGCGCCAGGAGGATCGGGCAAGGCAGATTTGTGTTGCAAATCACACAGTTAGAGGACTTAAAATCTATAACGTTTCCAGCCTGACAGGCTGTTCAAAGCCGGGCCTGCCTTCGAGGCGGCCCTGGAACCCAACCCGGGCAGCAGAGCTGTCGGCACCCCGACGGGATCTACGGGTACGCTCCGTTTCATCTGCGCCGGCCGACCTCAGAATTCCAGCGGCGGCTCCCGCAGGGCATCGGCCTCCCGGGTGCAGGTCGCCTGATCGGGCGCGGTCCCGGCCCCGGCGAGGGCGGCGCGCAGCTCGGTCCGGGCCTTGTCGAGGTCGGCCCGGAAGGCCGGGTCGCCCATCAGGGCGGCGAAGACCGCGGTGCCGGTGAGGCGCCCCGCGGCCACGTCGCTGAGCCAGTGGACGCCGCAGACGATCCGGCTCTCGCCATAGGCCCGGCCGCGGACCAGGATCGGGGTCGCCTTCTCGGGCACCAGCGCCGCCAGGATCAGCGCGTAGGCCCAGCCCTGCGTCGCGTGGCCGGAGGGATAGCTGAAGCTGTCGGCCAGCGCCTGGCTGCGCTGGACGCAGATCGGGGCCTCGTTGCCCACGAAGGGCCGCAGCCGGCGGTAATGCACCTTGGGACCGCGGGTCGCCCGGGCGAGGTCGAGGCGGGCCCGCTCCAGCAGGTTGATCACCGCCGGCACCTGGGTCTGGTCGATCCGGGTGCCGAGCACGCAGGCGAAATTCTCCAGCACCGCGGCGGCGCCCTCGGCGACGTCGTTGCTGGCGATCTCCCAGCGCGGGCTGCCCTTGAGGGCGCGGGTGCTGGTGAAGGCCGCCCGGTCGGCCTTGTCGAGGGGCGCGTCGTGGGCCGGCGGCGCCGGCAGGATCTTGAGGGCGTCGGGCAGCGCCGTGTCGGCGAGATAGGGTTTCGCCGCCGGCTTGCCGGGCTTGAGCGTGTCGGAGCCGAGCGACGGCGCCACGCCCGGCGGGGCAGGGCGGGGCATGTCCTCGGCCGGTGCCGGGCCCGCCGCGGCCAGGAGAGCGGCGAGGAGAGCGGCGAGGACGCACGGAGCGAGACGGGGCGGGGTGCGCAGCATCGGATCCGGGTCTCTCTCGGATGGAAACCTGCGGGCCAGTCCCGCTGCCGGACGAACGGCTCGGCCGGCTTGCTCAGTCCGTGCACAGGTGGGCAGTCCTGTCCAGATGGGGCCCGTCGCGCCCTGCGCTGAGGGACGTCAGCCCGCCCGGATCGCGGCGGCCACGGCCCCCGGATGCTCCTCGTGCGGGCTCAGCGCGCCGGGGATCACCGCGCCCGTCACCCGGCCGCCGGCGATGAGGGCGTCCATCTCGGCTCCCGAGCGGCGCGGGGCGCCCTCGGGCCGCAGCACCAGGATCGGCGGCAGGGCCGCGTCGAACAGGTCGAGGAAGGCGGCGCGGCTGCCCACCGGGTCGAGGCCGCCGGTGACGAAGGCCGCGGTGCCGAACCGGCCGTTGCGCTGGCGGGTGATCGCGTGCTTGTCGCGGACCACGGCCGGTGTGACGCGCGCCGCGTCGGCGTAGACATGGGCGCGCATCATCCGGCCGATGATCGGCGGGCTGATGTTGATCCGATAGAGCGCCTCGCCGAGGATCGGGGCCTCCACGGCCCGGCGGATGCGCGGGAACCAGTGCGCGCGGCCCGGCATCGCGGTGGACAGCGGCCCCCGCCAGGTCGGCGCCACCAGGACCAGCCGGGCGAAGGTGCCGGGATGGCGCCGCGCCGCCGCCACGAGGTAGCCGGCGGCATGGCCGGCCGCGACGCCGAGGGCGTAGGGGCCGGGCGCGGCTTCGAGCAGCGCGTCCAGGAAGGCGTGGAACGTCTCCGGGGCCAGGGGCAGCCGGGCCCGGGGACGGGCGCCGAAGCCCGGCCAGTCGGGGATGCGGCAGCGATACGCACGCCCCAGCTCGCGGGCGAGGTCGCGCATCTCGGCCCGCGCCGAGATGGTCGAGAGGGCCGGGAGCAGGAGCGCGTCCTGCCCCTGGCCGATCCCGTCGCAGGGCGTCGGCACCGGCCGGCCCGCCACCGTGAGATTGAACTCCCGCGTCTCCATCGGGCCGCCACCAAGTCCCAAAAGAATCAGGTGCGGAGCAGCTCGTTGATCGCGGTCTTCGACCGGGTGCCGGCATCGACGCGCTTGACGATCACCGCGCAGTACAGGCCCGGGCCCGGGGATCCGTCCGGCAGCGCCTTGCCGGGCATCGTGCCCGAGACGACGACCGAGTAGGGCGGCACCCGGCCATACATGACCTCGCCGGTGGTGCGGTCGACGATCTTGGTCGAGGCGCCGATATAGACGCCCATCGACAGGACGCTGCCCTGGCCGACGATCACGCCCTCCGCCACTTCGGCGCGGGCGCCGATGAAGCAATCGTCCTCGATGATCACCGGGTTGGCCTGGAGCGGCTCCAGCACGCCCGCGATGCCGGCGCCGCCGGAGATGTGGCAGTTCTTCCCCACCTGCGCGCAGGAGCCGATCGTCACCCAGGTGTCGACCATCGTGCCCTCGCCGACATGGGCGCCGAGATTGACGAAGCTCGGCATCAGCACGGCGCCCGGCGCGATGTAGGAGCCGCGGCGGACGAAGCAGCCCGGCACGGCGCGCAGGCCGGCGGCGCGGAACTCGGCCTCGCCCCAGCCGGCGAACTTGGAGGCGACCTTGTCCCACCAGGGCGCGCCGCCGGGGCCGCCCTCGATCGCCGCCATGTCGTTCAGGCGGAAGGAGAGTAGCACCGCCTTCTTCAGCCACTGGTTGACGACCCAGTCCTGGTTGCCGCTCTTCTCGGCGACGCGGGCCTGGCCGGAATCGAGCAGGTCCAGAGCCGCCTCGACCGCCTCGCGCACCGCGCCCTTCGTGGCGGTCGAGATGTTGGCGCGGTCTTCCCAGGCGGCTTCGATGGTCTGGGCGAGATCGGAATGGGCGGGATCGGAATGGGGCTTGCCGGCCTGGGACATGGACGGGTCAGAACTCTTGCGGCGGGAGCCCGTGCTTACAAGCGGTCTTCGGGGCTGTCACCTGAGGAGATGCCGTCGATCGCCGCGAGCAGCCCGCGCACCTGATCGAGATCGGCGACCAGACCGGCGAGGTCGTCCGCCAGCGTGTCGTGGACGGCCTGGGCGGCGCCGGGGAATTCCTCCAGCACGCGGCGCATCAGCGTCGGGGTGATCCGCATGAGTTCGGCGGCGCCCTCGGCCCGGGCCTCGGTCGGGCGCGTCCCGCGGACGAACAGGGCGAGCTGTCCGATCAGCGCCGCGCGTCCGGCCCGCACCGGCTCGGCCCCGGCCCCCCGCGGCGCGAGCCGGATCGTGCCCGACATCACCACGAAGCCGCCATCGGCCGGGTCGCCGCGGGAGAACAGTAGGTCGCCATCCGCGAGCTCGCGCCGCTCGGCCGCGAAGGTCAGCAGGCGCAGGGCATCCCGGTCGAGGAAGCCGAACAGCGGCGCGGCGGCGAGGATCGCGATATCGTCGTCGAGCCCCAAGACGCCTCACCACCCTGCGCATACGCGACGCGATTGATCGCCTATACGTAAAACGTCTTTTCGTCAGGGCAGCAACTTGTATCCACCGCCCTCCGTCACGAGGATCGCGGCGGTGGCGGGGTTGGGCTCGATCTTCTGGCGCAGCCGGTAGATGTGCGTCTCCAGCGTGTGGGTGGTGACGTGGGCGTTGTAGCCCCAGACCTCGGCCAGCAGCGTGTCGCGGTTCACCACCGCCCGGCCCGCCCGGTAGAGGAAGCGCAGGATCGCGGTCTCCTTCTCGGTGAGCTTGAGCTTCGAGCCGCGCTCGCCGACCAGCAGCTTGGCCCCCGGCCGGAACGTGTAGGGGCCGATCTGGAACACCGCGTCCTCGGACGCCTCGTGGCTGCGCAGGTGCGCGCGGATCCGGGCCAGCAAAATGCCGAACTTGAACGGCTTGGTCACGTAATCGTTAGCGCCGGCCTCCAGCCCCTCGACGTGATCCGCCTCGGAATCCTGGGCGGTGAGCATGATCACCGGGCCGCGGTACCCGGCCGCCCGCATCCGGCGCACGGCCTCGCGCCCGTCGAGATCGGGCAGGCCGACATCCATCACCGCGAGGTCGATCCGCTCCGCGGCCACCCGCCGGATCGCGTCCGCGGCGTTCGCCTCGGTGATCACCGAGAAATCCTCGCAGAGGTCGAGCTGCTCGGTGAGGGTGTCGCGCAGGATCGCGTCGTCGTCGCAGATCAGCAGGCGGTAGGCATTCGGCATCGTCCGGGTCCCAGAGCAGGCTGCGGAAGGGCAGGAGCGCCTTCCGGGCGCAGCGTGCGATGACTGAAGGTCTCAGCAAAATCGCGTGTTGCGACCCTGCGGAGGTTGATGTTTCCGCATCATTGTCCGTGCCGGGTCGATGGCGCACCGTGATTCGAGGGCGTTGGCCGCGCGAGGCGTGGCGGGTTCGCTCCCAAATCCCGGATCGACAGCCGGGTTTCGGCCAAGGATAGGGCATCGGTTGTGGCCGGAAACTGCCTTGTGCGCAATTGTTCACCGGTTTCCAACTGCGAATCCGGGACCTAAGAGCCGCCGTTCCGCTTCGGCGGTCCGGCCGAGGAAAGGGCAGCCGTGCGTCGAGGACGAAATGAGGAGCCCGGCTCGGTCCGCCTGACCCTGGGCGAGATCCGCGTGCGGGCGACGGTCGGGGACCGGCGGCGGGGGCAGCTTCTGGTCGGCCCGACGGTGATCCCCTGCGCCCTCGGGGCCGGGGGGATCGTCATCGCCAAGCGCGAGGGCGACGGCGGCTCGCCGCGGGGCCGGTTCCGCCTGCGGGGCGGCGCCTACCGGCCCGATCATCTCGGGATCCGCCCGCGTACGGCGCTGCCGCTCCGGGCGACCCGGCCCGATGACGGCTGGTGCGACGAAAGCCGGGACCGCCGCTACAACCGGCCGATCCGCCTTCCGGCCCCGGGCGTCAGCGCCGAATCGATGTGGCGGGACGACGGGCTCTACGACGTGGTGATCGACCTCGACTACAACCGTGCCCCGATCCGGAAGGGGCGGGGCTCGGCGATCTTCCTGCACATCGCCCGGGACGGCTACCGCCCCACGGAGGGCTGCGTCGCCCTGGCCCGGGCCGACCTGCTGCGGCTGCTCCGGCGCCTCGGGCCGCGGACGCATCTGCGGATCGGGTGAGGGCGGCTTGCACGCGTCCGCGGGATCGAGCTGGTCAAGGGCGGCACGAAGCTTGATCGGCCACGCTTCGCCCTCGGCCACGACGGTCTCGTCGCGGAAAGATACGGCCACGCGGCCTGAGATTCAGGAGGTGGGGTCGGCCTACCTCCGCCATGACGCGGGTGTCGCTCGTTCACCCGGGGCAACGCTCGGGTCGCGTCGTGATATGCTTGAAAGCGGATATCCCGCCGCGACGGATCCCGATGGCGCCCTGGAGCCTGCCCAGCGCCCGCTACGCTTTCGGCTGCCGCGCCCCGAAGATCGCGGTGCCGACCCGGACATGGGTGGCCCCGAGCTGGATCGCCGCCGGGAAGTCGGCGCTCATGCCCATGGAGAGGATCGGCAGGTTGTGCGCCTTCGCCAGCCGGGCCAGCAGGGCGAAATGGGCCGAGGGCGGATCCTCCGCGGGGGGGATGCACATCAGCCCCTGGATCGCGAGCCCGTGGGTCTCGCGGCATTCGGCGAGCAGGGTGTCGAGTTGGTCCGGCAGGACGCCGCCCTTCTGGGGCTCGGCGCCGGTATTGACCTGGATCAGCAGCTTCGGGGTCCGGCCGGAGCGGTCGATCTCCTTGGCGAGCGCCGCCGCCAGCGACAGCCGGTCGACGGAATGGATCACGTCGAACAACGCCACCGCCTCCCGGGCCTTGTTGGATTGCAGCGGCCCGACGAGGTGCAGCTCCACATCCGGATAGCGCGCCCGCAGGTCCGGCCATTTCGCCGTGGATTCCTGGACGTAGTTCTCGCCGAAGATCCGCTGCCCGGCCTTGAGCGCCGGCAGGATGCCGTCGGCCGGCACGGTCTTGGACACCGCCACCAGCTGGACCTCGGCCGGATCGCGCTCCGAATCCTCGGCGGCCCGGGCGATCGCGGCCCGCACCTCGGCGAGCCCGGCGGCGACGTCGGCTTGGCCCACGGGAAGCTTGTCGGTCCTGTGCCCCATCCCGTCTGTCGCGGGCGGGTTCGGGGAAGGGGTCGCGTCGTCCATGGCGTGCCTGTCCTGTCGCTGCCGGACGCTGATCCATGCGTCCCACGGTGCACGACACAATGACGAGCTTTGCCCGGGAAGGGCTTTCCCGCCCATCCCCTCATCAGGAGGTGCCGGAGCGCCGCGGAGGCCTCCAAGGAGGCCTCCAGATGGCCCGGCGATCCCTGGAGCCCTCCTTCACGGCCCGCTGACGCGGGCACCTCAGGATGAGGGAAGCGAGTGGGAGCGTCCCGGCTCAGGCCCTCGTCGTGTTCTGTGCCTCGTCATGCCGACCTATGCGTTTGCGCGCCCCGTGCAAGCCCGAATCGCGTGCCGCGTTGACCGGCTCCGGCGCAGATATGCTATCGCGGCCCAACCGTGCCGCGGCGGCTTCCATGGCCGCTGCCGAGCCCCTGACCCCACCGGACCCATGACCAGCACCACCCCCCAGCCCGTCGAGCGCTACAACGCCAAGGATGCCGAGCCGCGCTGGCAGGAGGCCTGGGCCGAGAAGCGCCTGTTCGAGACCGACAACGGCGACACGCGCCCGAAATACTACGTGCTGGAGATGTTCCCCTACCCGTCGGGGCGCATCCATATGGGCCATGTCCGCAACTACGCGATGGGCGACGTGGTCGCCCGCTACAAGCGCGCCCGCGGCTTCAACGTCCTGCACCCGATGGGCTGGGACGCCTTCGGCCTGCCGGCCGAGAACGCCGCCATGGAGCGCAAGGTCAACCCGCGGGACTGGACCTACGCCAACATCGCGTCGATGCGCGACCAGCTGAAGGCCATGGGCCTGTCGCTCGACTGGAGCCGGGAGATCGCGACCTGCGATCCCGATTACTACAAGCACCAGCAGCGCATGTTCCTCGACTTCCTGGGCAAGGGGCTCGTCACCCGCCGCACCGCCAAGGTGAACTGGGACCCGGTGGACCACACGGTGCTGGCCAACGAGCAGGTGATCGACGGGCGCGGCTGGCGCTCCGGCGCGCTGGTGGAAAGCCGCGAACTGACCCAGTGGTTCTTCAAGATCACCGACTTCGCCGAGGACCTGCTGACCGCCCTCGACGGGCTGGACCGCTGGCCGGAAAAAGTCCGGCTGATGCAGAAGAACTGGATCGGCCGCTCGGAAGGCCTGGAGGTTCTTTTCGCACTGGCCCGACCGCCAGCCGGCGCGGCCGAATCGGTGACCGTCTACACGACCCGGCCCGACACGCTGTTCGGCGCCAAGTTCCTGGCGATCGCGGCAGACCATCCGCTGGCCGCGGCGCTCGCCGCCGACAGACCGGCGCTGCAGAGCTTCATCGAGGAGTGCCGCCGCACCGGCACCGCGCAGGCCGCGATCGACACCGCCGAGAAGCACGGCTTCGACACCGGCCTCACCGTGCGCCACCCGCTCGACCCGTCCTGGGAGCTGCCGGTCTACGTGGCGAATTTCGTGCTGATGGAATACGGGACCGGCGCGGTGTTCGGCTGCCCGGCGCACGACCAGCGCGACCTCGACTTCGCCAACAAGTACGGGCTCGGCAACACGGCCGTCGTCTGCCCCGAGGGGCAGGACCCGGCGACGTTCGTCATCACCGACACCGCCTATGTCGAGGATGGGCGGATGATCAATTCGCGCTTCCTCGACGGGCTGAGCACGGACGAGGCCTTCGAGGCCGTGGCCCGGCGGCTGGAAGGGGAGGGGATCGCCAAGCGCAAGGTCCAGTTCCGCCTGCGCGACTGGGGCGTCTCGCGCCAGCGCTACTGGGGCTGCCCGATCCCGATCATCCACTGCGACAGCTGCGGCCCGGTCCCGGTGCCGGTGGCCGACCTGCCGGTGAAGCTTCCCGAGGCGGTGTCCTTCGACCAGCCCGGCAACCCGCTGGAGCGCGACGCGGCGTGGCGCAACGTCCCCTGCCCGCATTGCGGCGCGCCGGCCCGGCGCGAGACCGACACGATGGATACGTTCGTCGATTCGTCCTGGTACTATGCCCGCTTCACCGCGCCCTGGCTCACGGACGCGCCCACCGACCGGGCCGTGGTCGATCGCTGGCTGGCGGTGGACCAGTATATCGGCGGCATCGAGCACGCGATCCTTCACCTGCTCTACGCCCGGTTCTTCATGCGGGCGATGCGCGAGACCGGCTGGGCCGGCGTCGCCGAACCCTTCGCCGGCCTGTTCACGCAGGGCATGGTGGTCCACGAGACCTACAAGGATGCGGCCGGCGCCTGGGTGCCCCCGGCCGAGATCCGCTTCGCCACGGAAGAGGGTGAGCGCCGCGCGTTTCACGTGAAAACTCAGGCGCCGGTCGCGATCGGCCCGATCGAGAAGATGTCGAAGTCGAAGAAGAACGTGGTCGATCCCGACGACATCATCGCGAGCTACGGGGCCGACACGGCGCGCTGGTTCATGCTGTCCGACTCGCCGCCCGAGCGCGACGTGATCTGGACCGAGGAGGGCGTCCAGGGCGCGGCCCGGTTCGTCCAGAAAGTCTGGCGGCTCGTGAATGCAGCCGGGCAGGCGACCGGCGACGGTGCCGCGGATCTCGCCCTGCGCAAGGCCGCCCACCGGGCGCTGGCCTCCGTGCAGGACGATATCGAGCGCCTGCGCTTCAACCGCTGCGTGGCCCACATCTACACCCTGGCCAACGCCCTGGAGGATGGCTTGCGCGGGCCGGTCTCGCCGGCTGTCGCCAGGGAGGCGGCCGGGATCCTGGTCCAGCTCATCGCCCCGATGATGCCCCACCTCGCCGAGGAATGCTGGGCCGTGCTCGGCCGCGCGGGCCTTGTGGCCCAGGCGCCCTGGCCCGAGACCGAGGCGGGACTCCTCGTCGAGGACGAGATCACCCTGCCGGTGCAGATCAACGGCAAGAAGCGCGCGGACGTGACCGTCCCGCGCGATGCCGACGCCAAGGCCGTGGAGGCCGCGACCCTGGCGCTGGCAGTGGTCCAGACGATCCTGGAGGGGAGGGCGCCCCGGAAGGTGATCGTGGTGCCGGGGCGGATCGTGAACCTGGTGGTGTGACTGCCAGCCTATGGCGACGCCGGCCTTCGTCTACACGCGTCCGTCGAACGCACGGTCCTGGCCCCGGATGCGACCGAGCCGGGTCCCCGGCGCCATCGAGATCCTCGATAGCAAGGAGGCTCTCGCGGCGGGCGTGGATCTGGCGCATCGGCGCGCCGCATGACGCCCGCTCAGGGCGCCGCCAGATCCGGATCCTGACCGCTCGCTTTGAGACCCTGTCGCACCAGCCCGTCGCGCTTGGCCTGCGCGAGGAACGCGGCGAGATACGCCGCCCCGGCCGGGTGCCCGACCGGCATTCCCATCGCCTGCGGGATCTCCATGAAGTGCCCCGGCAGCAGCCGCACCTCCGGATGCGCCGC
This sequence comes from Methylobacterium sp. PvR107, assembly GCF_017833295.1. Classification (NCBI taxonomy): domain Bacteria; kingdom Pseudomonadati; phylum Pseudomonadota; class Alphaproteobacteria; order Hyphomicrobiales; family Methylobacteriaceae; genus Methylobacterium; species Methylobacterium sp. PvR107. The sequence goes on along the minus strand of NZ_JAFIBW010000001.1, from coordinate 3,214,196 downwards.
TGCGTAGGCGGCGAGCGGCTGCGCCACCCCGGCCGCGACATCGAGACCGTCCCGCGCGAAGGCCGTGACCGCCTCGGCCGAGGTCGGCGCCCGCACCAGGGTCGCGTGCGTGAGGGTGCGGGTCAGGAACAGGTCATAGGCGCTGCCGCGGCCCACCGAGACGCGCACGCCGTCACGGTCGACCTCCTCCAGGCTGCGGATCGGCGAGGCCACCGGCACGAGGTAGCTGCCGGCGATCTGCACGTAGGGCTCCGTGAAGGCGATGCCCTCGGCCCGTTTCGGATCGATCGCCAGGAAGCAGATGTCCCAGGCGCCCGATCCCGCGGAGCCCGAGACCGCGCCCGCTCCGGGATAGGTCACGAGCGCCACCTTCACGCCGAGCCGGGCGGCGAGCGCACGGGCGAGATCCACCGACACCCCGGCGGGCCCGTCCGGGCCGGCTTGCGCGAGCACCGGATTGCCGAGGTTGATCGCCGCCCGGAGCGTGCCGGTGGGGGCGAGATCGTGCAGGACCTTCGGATCCGGCGTCATGTCGCGTGTCTCCGCGTGGCCGAGGGCCGGAAGGAGGAGGAGGAGGCCGAGGGCCGCGCGCAGCCGCATGGGGACCGACCCGGCCTCAGGCGCGCCGGGCCTGGACGGCCGGGGCCGGCGGCGCGCCGCCCCGGGCCGCCCGCCGGCGCCGCCGGGCCAGCATGTTGAGGCCCTCGACCCCGGCCGAGAAGGCCATGGCGGTGTAGATGTAGCCCTTCGGCACATGCGCGCCGAACCCTTCGGCGATCAGCGTCATGCCGATCATGATCAGGAAGCCGAGCGCCAGCATCACCACGGTCGGGTTGCGGGCGATGAAGGCCGAGAGCGGCTCGGCGGCGACCAGCATCACCACCACGGCGATCACCACGGCGATCATCATCACCGGCACGTGCTCGGTCATGCCGACCGCGGTGATGATCGAGTCGATCGAGAAGACGAGATCGAGGAGCAGGATCTGGCCGATGGCCGCGCCGAAGCCGAGGCTGCCGCCGGTCGACCCCTCCGCCTCGGGCTCCGGATCCACCGTGTGGTGGATCTCCTTGGTGGCCTTCCAGAGCAGGAACAGGCCGCCGCCGATCAGGATCAGGTCGCGCCACGAGAAGGCCTGCCCGAACACCGCGAAGACCGGCTCGGTCAGATGGACGATGAACGCCACGGTGCCGAGCAGCCCCAGCCGCAGGATCAGCGCCAGGCCGATCCCGATCCGCCGCGCCCGGGTCTGCTGATCCGCCGGAAGCTTGTTGGTCAGGATCGAGATGAAGATCAGGTTGTCGACGCCGAGCACCACCTCCATCACCACCAGGGTGGCGAGGGCCGCCCAGACGGCGGGCTGGCTGGCGAGCTGGATCAGGTCGGTCACAGGCGGGGGGCCTCGCTGGTCGGGAACAGGCGGTTGCCCAGGGTGGCGAGATCGAAGGGGGCGGGACCGCGCACGGGCTCGGGGGAGAAGACCTGCAGGATCTTCGGGAAGACCTTGAAATGGGCGGGCGTGTGGGTGGTCAGCTCGCCGTCGGTGTTCACCGGCCGGGGCTTGCGGGTCGAGAGCCGGATCTCCTGCGCGTGGAAGGTCCGCACGTCGGCCGCGCGCCCCTGGGTGCCACGGCGCAAGGCGGGCAGCAGCGCGAGGAGCCGCCACCAATGGTCGATCTCCAGGCTGTAGAAATCGAGCTTGCCGTCGTCGACCGCGGCGCTCTCCGCCACGGTCATGCCGCCGCCGTAATGCCGGCCGTTGCCCACCGAGACCTGGATGGTGGTGATCGTCTCGACGACGCCGTCACGCTCGATCGTCACCGTGAAGGGCCGGACCCGGCGCAGCAAGCGGATGGCCGCGACCGCGTAGCCCAGCACGCCCCAGATCTTCTTCGATTCCGCCGTGAGCTCGCCGGCGAGCTCGGCCGAGAAGCCGACGCTGGCGACGTTGAAATAATAGTGGCCGTTGACCCAGCCGAGATCCACCGGGCGCGCCTCGGCGGTCGGGATGAAGCGGGCCGCCGCGAGCGGGTCGAGCGGCAGGTTCAGGGAGCGAGCGAGGTCGTTCGCCGTGCCGAGCGGCAGGATCGCGAGCGGCAGGCCGCTCTCCACTAGGGCCGGCGCGGCGTAGTTCATGGTGCCGTCGCCGCCGCCCAGGATCACGAGGTCGACCGCGCCGGCCCGGTCGCGAATCACGTCGCGGCAATCGGCCTCCGGCGGCGGTTCCTCCGGCTCGATGCCGCCCGCGCGCAGGATCCCCCGGACCTCGTCCAGGTCGAGGGCGCCGTTGCGGGCCTTGGCGTTGCAGAGCAGCAGGGCCCGGCGCGGGGTGGCGCTCATTGGGCGTTCCCGGGATGCGGGCCTGGGGGCGAAGCGGTCTCGGGTCGGGCCACGGGATCCTCGATGCGCGGCGGAGGCGGGCGGTATGGGAGCCCGGGAATGGCCAAAGGCCAAGACTGTCCCCGACTTGGTACCCAAACGTCCGAACGCAACCCCATCATCCCCGCAATCCAGGGCTGGTCGCCGCCGTCCGATTCGGCAGGATGGGTGCGCGCCCGAAACGATCGTGGGACCCCCTCGACGGGCGGGCGCGTTCTCCCGATTGCCCGCTCCGGCCGCCAGGAAGGCACCGATGTCCGCCATCCGTTCCCCCCGATCCCCGACACTCGTGATCGGCCTGCTCCTGCCTCTGGCCCTCACGGGCGCAGCGTCGGCTCAGCAGCCAGGGGCGGATCCTCGATCGGCCTGGGTGGATCCGCCGACGCGCACAGCGACCCCGGCCGCCGGAGCCGCGAAGGAAGCCCCCGGGGCGGCCGATCAGGCCAGCACCGTGCCGGCGGACAAGCCCGTGGCGCAGCAGGCGGCGAAGAGCCGGCCTGCCGTCACGCCCGATGCCGCGCGCGACGCGGAACCCGTCCGGCGGGCCGCCCGGCCGGAGCCGGCCGAGGACGCCCTGCCGAAAGCCGCCGGAACGCGGGCGCCGAGCCCGAAGCGGGCCGCCGCCCTGGAGCGGCCGCCGGCCCGCGAGGCGCTGCGCCGCCCCGCGCATCACCCGCACCGCCTTGCCGAGACGCCGGCGGCCTTTGCGCCGGCTCCCGTCTCCGCGTCCGCCTCGGCCGAGCGCGCCGCCGCGGCCCGGGCGCTGACCGCCAGCTATCTCGCCACCGTCTCGGCCTCCGGCGACACCATGGTGGGGGCCGCGACCCAGTATTACGCGACCCGCGTGCGCTTCTACGGGCGGCCGATCACGACGGCCGGCCTCGTCGCCGAGAAGCGCAGCTTCGTCCAGCGCTGGCCCGAGCGGCGCTACCAGCCGCGGGCGATGCACGCCGCCTGCGATGCCGAGACCTGCACGATCCGGGCGATCGTCGATTTCCGCACGGCCAATCCGGGCCGCGGCGCCGTCTCCAGCGGCGAGGCCGAGCTGATCCTGGAGGTGGGCTTCGCGGGCACGCGGCCTTACATCCTGGGCGAGACCGGGCGCGTCCTGCGTCGGAGCATCCAGGCCGGCACCCTGGCTCCCTCGCCCGGCAAGGCGTAAGAGCCTCGCGTGGCGGCCCGCGGCGCCGTCGCGTGCGGCGCGTGGTGATGCCGGGATCGGGTGTATGACGTCTTCAACGGTGGTGGCGCAGCAGGAAGCGGGGCCGGCGCGTCCGGCGCTCGACGATCCCGGTCGCGCCGCCCTCCGCGCGGCGATCCGGGCCGAGATCGCCCGCGCCCGTCCGCGCCCGGTGGCCGTGCGGACGCTCGAACTCCTGGCGGAAGCCGCGACTCAGCCCGACGCGGCCGGCACCGGCCTGCGCGTGCTCGACCGGCACGGCGCCGTGCGCCTGCGCGGCGGTACATCCGAGCCGATGACGCTCGCCGACCTCGTCGCGGAGCTGCAGGAGCGGCATCCCGCCCTGTTCCTGCCGCCCGAGCCGGAACCGGAGGCGGTGCCGGTTGAGGAATCCCGGGATTCGCCGCTCCTGAGCGGCGCCTACGAGATGAAGGCCGCCACCGCGCGCTTCGTCGAGACCCAGTCGGAGCGCGCCCGCTCGCTGGCCGAGCGCTCCTCCGTGCAGGGCCGGGCGCTGGCGCAGAACGCGGCCGGCCGGTTCGCAACCCTGCGGACGAACCTGCGTGGCCGGCTGGCCCGTCCCGCCGGCGAGGCCGACGGGAATGCCGGGGTATCGGCCTCCGGATCGGACCCGGTGACGGCCTGGAATGCGGGCGCCGGCCGCTTCGGCGAGACCGTGCGCGACGGCGTCGAGCGGCTGCGCGATCGGTTGCGTTTCGGCCGGGACGATCTGGACGAAGGCGCCCGCCGGCAGCGCCGCTGGCTCGTGGGCGCGAGCGCGGCCGCCCTGGTGGCGGTCGTCGCGGCCGGGCTCGTCCTGGAGAACCGTCCGCCCGAGACGGCCCGGACCGCCGCCACCGAGCCGGCCGCCGCGCCGACGGGTACGCCGGGCGGCGCCGCCCGGGCCACGCCCCCGGCCGCTGCCCCCGCCGCCCCCGACACGGTGACCCCGCCCCCCGAGACCGGCGGCGATCCCGAGCCCGATACGCCGCCGTCGTCGCCCAATGCGGTGACCGGGCCGGTCCAGGTGATCGATACCGCCACCCTCAAGGTCGGCGGCAAGGTCGTCCATCTGTTCGGCGTTGAGTGGGTGCGGGGCGGTCAGGCGGACGAACTGGCCCGCTACATCGGCGGCCGGACGGTGACCTGCCAGCCCGCACCGGGCAGCGAGACCATGAACTGCCTCGTGGACGGGCGCGACCTCTCCGAGGTGGTGCTGTTCAACGGCGGCGGCCGCGCCTCCCCGGAGGCGAGCCCCGAGCTCGTCGCGGCCGAGGACCATGCCCGAAGCGAGCGGCTCGGCGTCTGGAAGCGCTAGACGCATCCCGGCGGCACGGAGAATCGGCATGCCGGGCGCAGTCTTCGGTCATATGGCGGACGGGCAGGCGGTCGGCCGCCACAGCCTGAGCCTCGGCAGCCTGCGCGTCGACATCATCGAGTTCGGCGCCGTCGTCACGCGGATCGCCGTGCCCGACCGGACCGGACGTTCGGCCAACGTCGTCCTCGGCCTCGACACGCTGAGGGGCTACGAGACCGTGAGCCCGAGTTTCGGCGCGGTGATCGGACGCTACGCCAACCGCATCGCGGGCGGTCGCTTCAGCCTCGACGGGCACAGCTACCACCTGCCGGTGAACGAGGGGCCCAACACGCTGCACGGCGGTCCGCAGAACTTCGGCAAGCGCCTGTGGCGGGTCGAGGGCTCCGACGCGACCAGCCTGGCCCTGGCCCTCCGCTCCCCGGACGGCGAGGAGGGGTTTCCGGGCAACCTCGAGGTCCGGGTGCGCTACAGCCTGCCCGCGGACGGCGTGCTGCGCATCGACTACGCGGCAACGACCGACCGCCCCACGGTTCTGAACCTCACCAACCACAGCTACTTCAACCTCGCGGGGGAGGGGACCGGGAGCGCCCTCGGCCACCTCGTGCAGCTCGAATCCGACGCCTTCACCCCGACGGACGCGACCCAGATCCCGACCGGCGCGATCTCGCCGGTCGCCGGCACCCCGTTCGACTTCCGCACGCCGTACCCGCTGGAGGCCCGCATCCGGGACGGCGACCCGCAGCTCGCCATCGCCAAGGGCTACGACCACACCTTCGTGCTGCGCGGTCCCGCCGGGACGCTGCGGCCGGCGGCCCGCTGCATCGATCCGACGAGCGGGCGCCGCCTCGACGTCTGGACCACCCAACCCGCGCTGCAGCTCTACAGCGGCAACAACCTCGACGGCACGCTGATCGGGCCGTCGGGCCGGATCTACCGTTCCGGCGACGGGGTCTGCTTCGAGACGCAGGACTTTCCGGACGCCCCGAACCAGCCGGCTTTTCCGTCAGCGGTGCTGCGACCGGGCGAGACCTTCGCGGCGACCACGGAATTCCGGTTCTCGGTGGCGTAGGCACCGATCTCCGCAGATCGGCTCATGGGAAGCGCGCCGCGCGGCCGGTCAGCGCCGGAACCCCACCCAGCCCCACTAGACCCGATGATGGGTGATGCGGCCGCCGCGAGGTCCATCACCGCGACGAGGTCGACCTGATCGCCCTGCGGCGTGGCGCGGGGATATTCCCGGGTGAGCTGCCGGCCGTCGGAGAAGAACGTCCCGGTGCGATACCAGCGGCCGAGGCCGTTCCCGACCTCGCGGAGCCCCGCCGCGGAGAACGGCCGGATCTCGGACCGGCCCCGCAGGATCCCGGAGGCCGCGTCCGTCAGCGCCATGAGGATCAGGGGCGATTCGAGGATCGCATCCGCGGCATAGCGGTCCATCAGCCCCTCGAGATCGCGGGCCACGACGGCCTCGTCCACGCCTGCCTCGACCGCATCGAGCGGGCGCACCACCTCGCCGGCCCGCTGGCGACCGCGCGGATGCGGGTGCTCTGCCCGCAAGGCTGGCTGCGGGGCGCGGTGACCGGCCGCGCCGTGCAGATCACGCCGAAGGGCAGGATCGCCCTGCGCACCGAGCTCAGCCTCGATCCGGCCTCATGCGGCGGCGCGCGTGAACGCCCGTGGCTCACAGTCCCATGAATCGCGCGCTCCTGAATCGTGTGCTCCCGACACGGGGCGCGCGGCCGCCGGCGCGGCGGGATGGGGATGCCACGTCTCGCCGAGCGCCCGGAGCGCCGCCTTCACGTCTTCGAGCCGCGACGGCTCGCCCTCGGCCATACCCTCGGCGGCGGCGACCTCCTTCAGGTACTCGTCCCAGGCCCAGCGCCGCAGGATCTCCCGCTTGCAAGGGCGCAGCAGCCGGGGATGGTCGCGCACGGCGGCCGGCGTGTCGAACACCGCCGCCGGGTTGACCAGGGCCCGCTCCAGATCGGGCAGCCCCGCGGAGGTCGGCGCGCCGGCACGCCGGTTCGAGCGCCAGACCCGCAGGGTCTTCGTCCGCGCCCTCCGCGCGGGCTCGGGCTCGGCGCTGTCGGCGAGGCCCTGGCGCTCGGCATAGGCCAGAGCCTGCGCCCGCGTCGGGAATGGCAGCACCACCTCCGTGGCGAGCGTGTCGGCCCGGGCGCGGCCCGCGGTCTCGACGGAAGGCCCGTAGCGGTGGATCCGCGCCCGCTGGCCGGCGAGCCACGGCGCGGCCGCCGCGGCGGGCGGGTTGTTGTGTCCGATTCCGATGGTCCGATCCTGCATGGTTTGATCCTGCATGGGTGCCTCCCTGTCGCGCCGCGCTCAGCCGGCGAAGAGGCCGAGGCGCGCCGCCGATTGCACGCCGAAGCTCGCCGCGAAGGCGAGCAGCGCGGCGTCCCAGGCGGTCAGGTGCGGGGCGTCGGCCGGCGGCCCGGCCTGCGTGATCGCCAGACCGAGCCAGACGAAGCCCGACACGCTCAGCAGGCCGGCGAGCACCCAGGGCAGGGCCGGCGCCGGGCAGGGCGCGGCCAGGGCGAGGCACAGCACGGTCGACGCGATCCAGCCGCCCAGCACGGCGCCGTCGGTGGCGCGGCCCTGGATTCTGGCCGACCCTCCGCGCCGGCTGCGCCGGGACCGGAGCCTGCGCCCGCCCTTCAGGTCGAAGGTCGTCATGGCAGGCCTCCCGGTTCAGTTCAGCGCGCGCCCGGCCGGGCCGCGCTGCCAGCGCCGCGTCAGGCTCCCGGGGCGCCGCGGATTGCCCGGCGCCGGAGGAGCGGCCGGTGCCGCGCCGTCGTCGAGCGCCTGGAGCGCGGCCAGGATCGTGTCGAGCGGCACGGGTTCGGCCCGGCAGCCCGGCAGGCAGCGCAAGCTCGGGCAGGACTCGACCGCGCACGCGTCCGAGGCCCAGGAGGCCAGGATCGCCCGCTTCTCGGCCCGCGACAGGCCCGGATAGCCCAGCACCTCGCGCGGATGGCGGAAGACATCCCCCGGCGCCACGAAGGCTTCGAACGGCTCGATCGCCGGCGGCCTGAGGCTGGCGGCCGCCACCGGACCGAGGCGCTCGATGTCGGGCTGGAGGGACAAGGATTCGATCGGCTGCATGCAATCCTCCACGTGAGCAAAGGCTGGCGCGGCCGGCACGCCCGCTCGGGACGCGCCGGCCGCTGCGTCCTGCGTTCAGCCCGCGGCCGCCGGGGCAGCCGCGTTCGCTGTTGGCTCAGTGCTTGGCGGCCGAGGCCGCGCTGCCGTTGATCGCGATCCGGCGTCGGCGATCCGGCGCCTCGGCGGCCCGCGGCAGGGTCACGGTGAGGACACCGTTGCGGAACGTCGCCTCGGCCTTGTCCTCCTCCACCGGCACGGGGAGGGCGATCGACCGCTCGAAGCGGCCGTAGCTGCGTTCCGTGTAGCCGCGCGCCGCGTCGGTGGTCTGCGCGCGCTTCTCACCCTTGAGGGTCAGGACGCCGTCGGCGATCAGGAGCTCCACGTCCTTCTCGTCGAGCCCGGGAAGCTCGGCGGAGACCCGCAGCGCGCCGTTCTCCTCCACCAGCTCGACATGCGGCCAGCCGAGGCTGCGGCCCGCCAGGCTCGGCAGGCTGCCGAACCCGCTGAACACATCGTCGAACAGCCGGTTCATCTCGCGGTGCAGTGTCAGGAAGGGGCTGGCCGCCTCGCCCGACACGGGGGCCGGCGCGGGGGCCGGGGTGGTGCGGTTCCAGGGGATCAGATCTCTCACGCTCATGGTCCTATCTCCATCGCAAGCGATGCCGTCATGGGAACAGGCCCGCGGGTCCGCGGACCCGTGAGACATGTCGATGGGCGGCCGCGGCGGCGCCCGGGCAGGGGGCCGGGCCGCCGGCCCTCCAGCGGCCGCCAGTGCTCAGGCCGCCAAGAATCAGGCTGCTTGGGCCTCGCGGGCGATCTGCGCCGGCTCGTTGTCCTGGCTGGACACGCTCGTCGTGCCGCCGATGGCGATGCGGCGGGGCTTCAGGGCCTCCGGCACCTCGCGTCTCAGCGCGACGGTGAGCAGACCGTTCTCCAGGGACGCGCCCACGACCTTCACGTGCTCGGCCAGGTTGAACGTCTGGCGGAAGCTGCGTGCCGCGATCCCGCGGTAGAGGAAATGCGTCCCGCCCTCCGGGGCGGCCTTCTGGCCCGAGACCAGGAGCGTGGTGTCCTGCTGGGTCAGGTCGATCTCGTCGGCCGTGAAGCCCGCCACCGCCATGGTGATGCGGTACTGGTCCTCGGCGACCCTCTCGATATTGTAGGGCGGCCAGGCGGCCGATGTCTCGACGCGGTCGGCCTGATTGAGCAACTCCAACAGACGGTCGAACCCGATGGACGACCGGAACAGGGGCGAAACGTCGTAAGTCCTCATAACCACATCCTCCGACGAGCAACGTGACTACAAGCGACGCCGGACACCGTGCCCGGCGCCCTCGCTGCGAGCCCGTTTCCAGGCCTCGCACGCGCGTAACGTGCGGGTGGCGGAGAGGTTCCGGGCCGAGCGCGAATTTTTTCGCTTTGGCCGACGGGTATTTGGGTGGGGCGATCGGTCCGGCGTGTCTCCATCCCCCGCAGGGGGGGAGGGGGAGCTGTGGACGCGGCGGTGACGTCAGAAGCCTCAGCCGACCGCGTCTTCCACCAGGATCTCGCGCTTGCCGGCATGGTTGGCCGGGCCGACGATGCCCTCGACCTCCATCCGCTCCATGAGCGAGGCGGCGCGGTTGTAGCCGATCTGCAGGCGGCGCTGGATGTAGCTGGTCGAGGCCTTCTGGTCGCGCAGAACCACCTGCACGGCCTGGTCGTAGAGGTCGCCGCTGGCCTCGCCGAACGAGCCCTGGTCGAACACCGTGCCGTCGAGTTCGAGCTCCGTCGCGCCGGCCTTCCCCTTACCGCCCTTCTCGGGCGCGCCCTCCTCGTCGTCGGCGGTGACGGCGTCGAGGTAGCTGGGCCGGCCCTGGCGCTTGAGGTGGGCGACCACGCTCTCGACCTCGCTGTCCGAGCAGAACGGCCCGTGCACGCGGGTCGTGCGCCCGCCGCCGGCCATGAACAGCATGTCGCCCTGACCGAGCAGCTGCTCGGCGCCCATCTCGCCCAGGATCGTGCGGCTGTCGATCTTGCTGGTCACCTGGAAGCTGATCCGGGTCGGGAAGTTCGCCTTGATCGTGCCGGTGATCACGTCCACCGACGGCCGCTGCGTCGCCATGATCAGGTGGATGCCGGCCGCCCGCGCCATCTGGGCGAGACGCTGGATCGCGCCCTCGATGTCCTTGCCGGCCACCATCATCAGGTCGGCCATCTCGTCGACCACGATCACGATGTACGGCAGCGGCGCCAGGTCCATCGCCTCGTCCTCGTACACCGCCTCGCCGGTATGGCGGTCGAAGCCGGTCTGCACGGTCCGGGTCAGGACCTCGCCGCGCGCCGCCGCCTCGGCGACCCGGGCGTTGTAGCCGTCGATGTTGCGCACCGCGATCTTGGACATCTTCTTGTAGCGCTCCTCCATCTCGCGCACGGCCCATTTGAGGGCGATCACCGCCTTCTTGGGGTCCGTGACGACCGGGGAGAGCAGGTGCGGGATGCCGTCGTACACGGACAGCTCCAGCATCTTGGGATCGACCATGATCAGGCGGCATTCCTCCGGCTTGAGCCGGTAGAGCAGGCTGAGGATCATGGTGTTGATCGCCACCGATTTGCCGGAGCCGGTGGTGCCGGCGACCAGGAGGTGGGGCATGCGCGCGAGGTCGGCGATGATCGGCTCGCCACCGATGTTCTTGCCCAGACACAGAGCCAGCTTGTGCTTGCTCTCGGCGAAATCGGCCGACGCGAGCAGCTCGCGCAGGTACACCGTCTCGCGCTTGGCGTTCGGCAGCTCGATGCCGATGGCGTTGCGGCCGGGCACGACCGCGACGCGGGCCGAGACCGCCGACATGGAGCGTGCGATGTCGTCGGCCAGCGCGATCACGCGGCTGGACTTGGTGCCGGGGGCGGGCTCGAGCTCGTAGAGGGTGACGACCGGGCCGGGCCGCACCGCCAGGATGTCGCCGCGCACGCCGAAATCGCCCAGCGTCGCCTCCAGCATCGTGGCGTTCTGCTCCAGGGCGTCCGCCGAGACCTGGCTCGCCGGGGAGGGGCCGCGCGGTGCGGCCAGCAGGTCGAGGGCCGGTAGGGCGTAGTCTTCCGGACGGGTCGGCGGCGCGGCCGCGCGGCGGGCCGGCACCGGCGCGGCGGGCGGCGGGGCGACGCGGGACGCGGCGGCCTCGGGCTGCGGCGGGGTCGGGCCCTGCGGCGCCGCGAACGCCTCCGCCTCGTCTTCCTCGTCGTGCAGCGGCACGGCCCGGCGGGCGGCCTGGTCGGGCGACGCGTCCCGCGCGTCGAACACGGGCTCGCGCCGGGCCGCGCCCGGCCGGGCGTCCTCGGGCAGGTGGTCGGCCCAGGGCAGGTCCGCATCCGTGAAGGCCCGCCGGGCCGCGAGGGCGGGCGAGGCGCCGTCGAACGGCTCGGCCCGGTCCGCGCGCCAGGTCGCGATCCGCTCGGAGGCGGCGTGGCGGAGGCCCATCAGCCCCTGCGCCAGGGCGCCGACCCCGACAAGCCCGAGGCTCGGCTCGTCGGCATCCTCGCGCTCGTCGCGGCCCGAATCGCGGCCCCGCACCGGCGCACGCCGGACGGGGTAGGGCTCGTCGTGGAGGGAGTCCTCCTCCACGGCCCCGAAGCGGCAGGCGCCGGTCAGGCTGAGAATCGCCACCGCGGCGTAGCCGAAGCCGACGAGATGCGCGGCCGCCGACGAGACCGCCCCGACGATCGCCCGGGCCATCGACAGCAGGCCGTCGCCGGCCACGCCGCCGAGGCCCGTGGGCAGCGGCCAGCGCGTCGTCGGCGGCAGCGCGCTCGCCACCGCGCTCGCCGCGCAGAATCCGATGATCCAGAGGGCGATGCGCAGCCCGCCGTCAGGGAGGTTGCGCTCGCGCATCAGCCGCACGCCCCAGAGGACCGGCGGCAGCACGAAGGCGAGGGCGCCGAGGCCGAGGATCTGCATGGCCAGATCCGCCACGACGGCGCCCGGCTGGCCGAGGACGTTGTGGGCGGCATGGTCGGTGGCGTGGTTCAGGCTCGGGTCGTCGATCGACCACGTGGCCAGAGCCACGGTCAGGGCGACCGCGCCGGTGAACAGCACGAGGCCGCCGAGTTCCGTCAGGCGCTTGCCCAGGAACGGGCGAACGCTGTCGACGAAAGTGTCGTAGGGCGATGCGGGACGGCGAAGCGAGCGCATGCGGGACCGGACGCAAAACGGGGACTTACCCCGAAGGCTAGGCACGGGGGCCTTAACGAGCCGCTAAGGTTGAGGAAGGCTGACCGGTCCCCAATCGGGCGTCCCCAGGCCGGTGCCGGGTCATCCGGAGGGTGCAAAACCCGTCCCGCTGTGGCACAGGACCGGCCATGAATATCGACGGCCAGCCCTACCGCACGATCTTCCCGGACCCGGACGGCGTCAGCGTCCAGGTCATCGACCAGACGCGCCTGCCCTTCGCGTTCGAGCTGAGGCGGCTGGCGACCCTGGACGACGCCGCGGTGGCGATCCGCTCCATGGTGGTGCGCGGCGCGCCGCTGATCGGCGTCACCGCCGCCTACGGGCTGGCGCTGGCCATGCGCGAGGACGCCACCGTTGCCGGGATCGACCGGGCGGTGGCGACGCTCGCCGCCACCCGCCCGACGGCGATCAACCTGCGCTGGGCGCTCGACCGGGTCTCGGCCAACCTGCGGCAGGCGCAGCCGGGCGAGCGCTTCGCCCGCGCCTTCGCGGAGGCCGGCCGCATCGCCGAGGAGGACGTGGCGAGCTGCCGCTCGATCGGCGCCTATGGCGGCCAGATCATCGCCGACCTGCACACGGCCAGGGGCGGCGGCAGGCCGATCACGGTGCTGACCCATTGCAACGCCGGCTGGCTCGCCACGGTGGATTGGGGCACGGCGCTGGCGCCGATCTACGCCGCCCACGAGCGGGGCGTGCCGGTCCACGTGCTGGTCGACGAGACCCGGCCGCGCAGCCAGGGCGCCGCGCTCACGGCCTTCGAGCTGAACGGCCACGGCGTGCCGCACACGGTGATCGCCGACAATGCCGGCGGCCACCTGATGCAGCACGGCCAGGTCGATCTCTGCATCGTCGGCTCGGACCGGACCACGGCCTCGGGCGACGTCTGCAACAAGATCGGCACCTACCTGAAGGCGCTGGCGGCCCGCGATACCGGCGTGCCGTTCTACGCGGCGCTGCCGTTCTCGACCATCGACTGGACGCTGGACGACGGCGTGAAGGAGATCCCGATCGAGGAGCGCGACGGCCGCGAGGTCACCCACATGACCGGGCGGCTCGCCGATGGCGGCTTCGCCACGATCGAGGTGGTCTCGCCCGGCAGCCCCGTGGCCAACCCGGCCTTCGACGTCACGCCGGCCCGGCTGATGACCGGGATCATCACCGAGCGCGGCGTCTGCGACGCGAGCCGCGAGGGCCTGTACGGGCTCTATCCGGAGCGTCGGAACGCGGCGTGAGAGCCCGGTTCGGCGTTGTTCCGGCGCCTGATCCCGAGCGACACTGAGGCGGTGCCGGGCCCCGTGCCGGACCTCCGACCGGCCGCCTCATCCTGAGGTGCCCGAGCGCAGCGGAGGCTCCGGGGCCCGCTGGCGCGGGCCCATCGGGCGGAGGGGGCGGATCGGATGGGGCCGCGCGATCCGGTTGCCTCAGCGCACGCCGGGCCGGCCCGATTCCGCGAGCTGCTGCGCCCGGACGCCCTGGCGCTCGAACATCCAGCCCGGATACTCCGCCGGCAGGGCGCTCACCGCGTCGAGGGCGTCGAGTTCCTCGCCGGTGAGGCTGAGTTCGGTCGCCGCGATGTTGTCCTCCAGCTGATCGAGGCGCTTGGCCCCCACGATGACGCTGGTCACCGCCTTGCGGTGCAGGAGCCACGCGAGGGCCACCTGCGCCACCGAGACGCCGCGCGCCTCCGCCACGGTGCGCATCGCGTCGATGCAGGATTCGGCCCGGGGCCGGTCGACCGGCGGGAAATCGAAGCTTGCGCGCCGTCCCTCGCCCGCGCCGCCGGCATACTTGCCGCTGAGCAGGCCGCCGGCGAGCGGGCTCCAGACCAGGAGGCCAAGCCCCTCCGAGCGCAGCATCGGGACGATCTCGCGCTCCAGGTCGCGGCCGGCGATGGAATAGTAGGCCTGCAGGGTCTCGAAGCGGGCGAGGCCGGCCCGCGCGCTGATCCCCAGCGCCTTCACGATCTGCCACGCCGCCCAGTTCGAGACGCCGACATAGCGGACGTGGCCGTGCTGGACGAGGATGTCGAGCGCCCGCACCTGCTCCTCGATCGGCGTCGCCGGGTCGAAGCCGTGGATCTGGTAGAGGTCGATATGGTCGAGCTGGAGCCGCTTCAGGCTCGCCTTGCAGGCGTCGATCAGGTGCAGGCGCGAGGCGCCCTTGGCGTTGGCGCCCGGGCCCGTCGGCCCGTAGCCCTTGGTGGCGACGACGACGCTGTCGCGCGGGACCTTGAGATCGCGCAGGGCCTGGCCGGTGATCTGCTCCGAGAGCCCTTCGGCGTAGACGTCGGCCGTGTCGATGAAGTTGATCCCGGCCTCGAGCGCCCGCCCGACGAGGCGCCCGGCCTCCGTCTGGTCAAGGGCGCCGATCTGGCGCCACATCCCGGCCCCGCCGCCGAAGGTCATGGTGCCGAGGCAGAGTTCGGAGACGAACAGCCCCGTGTTGCCGAGCTTCTTCTGGTACATGCCTGCCTGATCCTGTCCGTTTCCCTGGCGACAACGCGCGGCACCGGGCCCGGTGCGCTCAGGGCTCCCAGCGATGGAACACGGCGCTGTCGAAGGCGAAGACCGGCTCGCCGCGCTGGTTCACCCCGGTGTTGCGGGCAAAGGCCAGGCCCCAGCCCGGCCGCGAGGCCGAGGCGCGCTTGTCGGTGAGTTTCGCGCTGAACCGGACCGTGTCGCCCGCGTAGACGGGCTTCAGCCAGCGCAGATTCGTGAACCCCGGGGAGGGGCCGGCCTCGGGCACCGGCCCGCGGGCGGCCGTATAGGCTTCGTCGCGGGCGCGGGTGGTGAGCATCCGGTTCATATAGGCGGCGGCCGTGTGCCAGCCGGAGGCGCAGAGGCCGCCGAAATGGCTGCGCCTGGCCGCCTCGGGATCGAGGTGGAAGGCCTGCGGGTCGTAGGCCCGCGCGAAGGCCACGATCGCCTCGGCGGTGAACGCGTAGGCGCCCAGCTCCCGCACGGCGCCGATCTCGGCATCCCGCAGGAACGGCAGGATCTCGGCGTCGTCCGGCTCGGTGACCGGGCCGGGCTCCCCGATCGCGACGGGCCGCGGGGGTAGGGGATCGGTGCCGCGGCGGGCCAGCATGAAGGTGAAGCGCTGGGCCAGCACCGCCTCGCCGCGCTGGTTGTCGAGGGCGACCTCGGCGGTCACGAAGCCGAGGCCGGGCTTGGTGGCCGAGTCGCGCATCCCCACGACCCGGAAGGTCAGGGTCAGGGCGTCGCCGGGCAGGACCGGGGCGAGCCAGCGCAGCTCGTCGATCCCCGGCGCGCCCATCGACGAGCCGCCCTTGAACGGACCCTGCTGGAGCAGCCGCATCCCGAGCGCCGCCGTGTGCCAGCCCGAGCCGATCAGCCGGCCCACGAAGGTCGTCTCGGCGGCCGTCTCGTCGAGGTGGAACGGCTGGAAGTCGAAATCCTTCGCGAAGCCCACGATGGCGTCGCGGGTGACCGTCAGCGGCTCCCCGACGATCACGTCACCGACGGAGAAGTCTTCGAGGGCGGGGTCCGGCATGGCGGGCTCGTCTCGTTGATCAGCGGGGCGGGGAGTCGATTCGCCACCGGGACGTTCGCCCCACCGCCGTCTTTGCGGGCGGAGCGAAGCCATCCAGCGGTGCCACGTTTACCGGGGTCGCGCCGCCCCTGGTTGCGTCGCTCCGCCCGCCAGGACGGGGAAGAGGCACACGCGCCGTGCTGACAGCACCGACTTCAATTGGCGAAGCGGAAATGCAGCACGTCGCCGTCCTGCACCGCGTATTCCTTGCCTTCGAGCCGCAGCTTGCCGGCGTCCCGGGCCCCGGCCTCGCCGTTCAGCGTCGTGTAATCCTTGAACGCGATGGTCTCGGCGCGGATGAAGCCCTTCTCGAAATCCGAGTGGATCACCCCGGCCGCCCCGGGCGCGCGGGTGCCCTTGGTGATCGTCCAGGCCCGGGCCTCCTTCGGGCCGACCGTGAAGTAGGTCACGAGGCCGAGGAGGCCGTAGCCGGCGCGGATCACCCGGTTGAGGCCCGGCTCGGTGAGCCCCACCGCCTCCAGGAACTCGGCTTGGTCGGCTTCCGGCATTACGGCGATCTCGCTCTCGATCTTGGCCGAGACCACCACGGCGACGGCACCCTCGGCCTTAGCGCGGGCGACGACCGCGTCCGAATAGGCGTTGCCCTTGTCGGCGTCGCCTTCATCGACGTTGCAGACGTAGAGCACGGGCTTGGCGGTCATCAGGCCAAGCGACTGGAACAGCTTCTCCTCGTCGGGCTTGCGCTCCACCAAGCGGGCCGGCTTGCCGTCGCGCAGGAGCGGGAGCGCCCGGTTGACGAGGTCGAGAATCTCCTTGGCCTCCTTGTCGGCGCCCTTGGCCTTCTTCTCCAGCGACAGGGCGCGGCGCTCCAGGCTGTCGAGGTCGGCGAGCATCAGCTCGGTCTCGATGGTCTCGATGTCGGCGGCCGGATCGACCTTGCCCTCCACGTGGGTGACGTCGCCGTCCGTGAAGCAGCGGACCACGTGGGCGATGGCGTCGACCTCGCGGATATTGGCCAGGAACTGGTTGCCCAGGCCCTCACCCTTGGAGGCGCCGCGCACGAGGCCGGCGATGTCCACGAAGGTCAGCCGCGTCGGGATGATCTCCTTCGACGACGCGATCCGGGCGAGTTCCGTCAGTCGCGGGTCCGGCACCGCCACCTCGCCGACATTCGGCTCGATGGTGCAGAACGGGTAGTTCGCCGCCTGGGCGGCCGCCGTCTGCGTCAGCGCGTTGAAGAGGGTCGACTTGCCGACGTTCGGCAGGCCGACGATGCCGCATTTGAAGCCCATGGATCGGTCCTAGTGTTCGGTCACGACGGCCTCGGGGCCGACCATGAATGGGTTGAGGATGGTGGTGCCGCGGACCGTGCGACCGTGCTGGTAATCCTCCGGAAGAAGATAGCGGCACCCGGCGCGCCTCGCAGCTGCGAAAATGATGCACGCCCACCACTGGACGATGGTCTCGGTCCGGATCGACCAAGCCCGCGTGATGAGTTCGAGATCGGTTGCGCCCTGGGAAAAGGGCTGCAGCTCCAGCGCCGGCCGCCGCATCGCTGCGCTGTCGACGGCGACCTTCCCGCGGAGGACCGCATTGTCGATCTCGCCGAGCACCGGCGGACTCACGACGAGGGCCTCGCGGGCCGCGAGCGTGTGCGTGGCCGGCCGTTGCTTGTTCGGAAAACGGTCGTCGCGGGCATACAGGAACACGTTCGTGTCGACGAAGACCAGATCAGTCGTCATCGTAGAGTTGATCCCGGGTCGGAGCCTTACCGTTCGCGTCCAGAACGTGGAGGGGCGGTCCGGCCAGGAACCGCTCGATCGCCTCACGCTGCGTCAGCGGTCGGCCCACCCGCTGCTCGACCGCCTCGGCGATGAAGCGCGACAGGCTGCGACAGGCTCTTGCCGTCGCGCGCGGCGGCGACGCGCGCCCGCTGCAGCAGGGCCTCGCTCATCGTCACGGTGACGTTCTTCATGGCAGCCTCCGAGGCCGATCCATATCGTGTCCCCGTGTTTTCGTGTCAATTTTTCGCGCCGAGCGTCTTCACGTCGTCCCAGCCGCGGCCCGCCATGGCGAGGTGGACCTTGTTCTGGAAGCTCGCATCCTCAGCCGCCGCCAGTAGCGCGGCGTGGTCGGCCACGGCCCGGCAGAGATCCTCGACCCAGGGCAGCTCGGCCTTGCCGAAATCGTTCAGCACGTAGGAATGGACCAGCGCCTTGTCGCCGGGATGGCCGATGCCGAGCCGGACCCGGCGATACTCGTTGCCGCATTGCGCGGTGATCGAGCGCAGGCCGTTATGGCCGGCATTGCCGCCGCCGACCTTCACCCGCAGCTTGGCCGGGGCAAGGTCGAGCTCGTCATGGAGCACGATCACGTCGCCGAGGGGGATCTTGTAGAAGCGCTGCGCCTCCGAGACCGAACGGCCCGACTCGTTCATGAAGGTCGAGGGCTTCAAGAGAATCGCCCGTTCCGTGCCCAGCACGACCTCGGCGGCCTCGCCCTGGAACCGGTGCCGGAACGGGCTCGCCCGGTGCTGCCGGGCGATGGCGTCGACGGCGAGGAAGCCGATATTGTGCCGGTTGCCCGCGTAGCGCGCGCCCGGGTTTCCGAGGCCGACGATCAGCCGCATGGTGGTTGCATCCCTTTCAGGCCGCGGTCTCTGGCACGCTTCCGCGCGCGGCGCATCCCCCGTGCGCCAGCGCACGGCGTCGGACGAACCCGGAGCAGTACATCTCCGTTGAGAGGTCACATTCGGCCAAGCAAAGCCCGAGTGATCAAGACCGCCGCACCGACGATCTTCCTCACCCGACACGGTTGACCGGATGACTTCCCGTTGAAGTCATACGAAGACACCAGGAGATCATCATGACGATCCGCATGCTCGCTGCCGCCGCCCTGGTCGCCGCGGCCGCCACGCCGGCCCTCGCGCAGGGCCTGGACTCGAAGCACTCGCCCTACCCGGCCTCCGCCTATTCGGGCTGGATCGGCAACGCCGCGGTGGCGTCGCAGGCCCCCGCCGCCTATGGCCGGCCGCTCGCCTACCGCTATTCCGGCCCGCATGCCGGCGGCCCGGCCAACGCCCTGCCGCGGTACTGACGCCGCGGGCCCCGGATCGTCCGGGGCCACCGCCGCGTCGGGCTAACGGGTCACCGGCACCGCCGGCGGCCCGGGCGGCGCGGTCATCCCGGCCGCGACCGCCGCCCGGATCTGACCGGGACGCAGCGTCCCGGTCAGAAGATCGACCTGGCTCACCAGCCGGGTCAGGGACTGACCCTGGTTCAGATCGGGCCGATCCGGCAGCGGCCGGTCGGCGCCGAGCGCCGCCAGCGTCGCGGTGATCCAGCGCCGCCAGATCTCCGCCTTCGGGTCCGCGGCCTCGGGGGCATGCCGCAGCACGGTCAGCCGGGCGCTGATCCGGCGCAGGGTCGCGTCGGCCACGAGGGCGGATTCCACCTCCGGATGGTGGCCGGCCCGGGGCTGCTGCAGGGCGCGCGACAGCGCCGCCTCCAGATCGTTGAGGGCGAGGCCGGCCGCGCGGGTGCTGGCCAGGAGCGCGGCCTCCCGCTCCGGCCCGGGGCCTGCGCGCAGCACGGCCTCGGCGAAATCCGCATGGGCCTTGAGCGCCCGGCGCAATTCCTGGCGGACCTGGTCGGGTTCCCAGATCGGCCAGAGCACCAGGCAGCTCGCCACCGCGATCAGCCCGCCGAGCACCGTGAAGCCCGCCCGCATGGCGACGATCTCCCAGGAGCTGTGGCCCGGCTCGAGCAGCTCGACCAGCAGGACCACGAGCGGGGTCAGGCAGGTGACGAAGAGGCCGTAGGAGATCTGGCGCGCCGCGAAGCCGACCACGCTGAGCACGAGGATCAGCCCGGCCTCCATCAGCGGGGTCGTGGCGTAATAGGCGAGCACCGCGCCCGCGAGCCCGCCCAGCACCGTGCCGCCGATCCGCTCCAGGGCCCGCTGCCACGTTGCCGCGTAGAAGGGCTGCATGGTCAGCACCACGGTCATCACCAGCCAGTGCGTGAAGGCGCCCGCGTAGCTCAGGGTGGCGGCGAGCGCCGGCGCCGCGACCGCACTCGCCCGGAGCGCGTGGCGCAGGTTCGGCGAGGCCAGGGTGAAGTTCTGCTGCAGCGGCCCGATATAGCGGGTCCAGCGGTCGAGGCGGCCGCCCTCGGTGAGCGTGCCGCCGGGCCGGTAACCCTCCGGCGCCGAGAGCTTGGCGCCGATGCGCACCCGCCCGACGATCCGGTCGGCGAGCCCCGCCAGGGTCGGATCCTCCGCCAGGCCCTCAGCCGTCCGCGCGATGGAATGTTCCAGGCGGCCGAGGTCGAGGTCGACATCGTCGCGGATCGCCCGGGCGATGGTCACCAGCAGGGGGCGCAGGCGCCGCAGGAAGGCTTTTGCCAGCGCCCGGCGACGCGTGTCGGGCCGGCTGTCGATCAGCTCGCCCACGGCGATCAAGGCGGAAAAGATCTGCTCGGCGCTCTCCAGGCGCAGCAGCGCCTGGGCGGTGCGGTCCGAGACGCGCTCCCGGGAGCGGGCGAGGTCGAGGATCATGGTCCGCGCGGTCTCGATGCGCGCCCGCACGCCCCGCCGGTGGCCGCGGGCATGGCCGTCGAAGGCGGCCGTGTCGGGCTCCGGCAGGGCGACGAGCCGCTCGAGATCGCCGCAGAGGCGCGCGAGGTCGTGCCAGACCTCCGCCACCGCCCGGTGGGCCGGCCGGTAGGGATGCAGCCGCCAGATCACGAGGGCCAGGAAGGTCGCCCAGAGACCGCCGGCCGCGAACATCAGCACGGTGATGCCGGCCTGTTCGGGGGTGAGCGGCCGGTCGAGGGCGATGCACAGCACCACAACGAGGACGTTGCCGGCTGACTGCGCCTGCAGGCTCCAGACCCGCGCATACGCGCAGGCGAAGATCAGCGCGCAGGCGACAGGGACGACGACGGCCAAGCCCAGCGGCAGGAGCAGGCCGAGCCCGGCCCAGAGCAGGCCGCCGAGCAGCGAGAAGGCGGTGAGCACGCGCAGGCGCGCCCGCATCGGCCCGCCATTGTCGCAGAAGCAGGCGAGGTTGGCGGCGAGCGCCATGGTCAGCAGCGGCGGCCACTGCACCCAGATGTTGATCAGGATGACGACGCCGAACGCGAAGGCGGCGCGCACGCCCTCCACGAGGCGCAGGCCCCGGAGATCGAGGCCCATCGGCAGGCGCCGCAGATCCGCGCCGGGCCGGTTCTGGCTGCCCCGGCCCGCGGCGAGCCGGCGGCGCCGGGCGCGCGCGGATGGCGGTTCTGTGGGGCTCGGCGCGGGCAAGTTCGGTCTCCGGACACGGGCACGGCGCCCCGGCATGAACCGCATCCGGGCCTGTCCGGATCCGTCCCGCTGCGCAAGGCCCCCGCCGCGCGCAGGCGGGATCCGTGCCGGCCGGTGCGTGCGCCCGCGCGGGTGCTTGACCCTCGGGCGAGCCCGTGGCTTCTGGGGCCGCCTGGCCTCCAGACTCCGTAGCTCAGCTGGATAGAGCAGCCGCCTTCTAAGCGGCAGGTCGTAGGTTCGAGCCCTACCGGGGTCGCCAGGATTAAGCCCGAGATGTCAATGACGTGGCGGGTTTTTCTTTGCGACGCAGGCCGTTTCTGGGCCCGCAACACGTCGCAACACAGATCGTTTTTTTACATCGAGTCACGCTGTGAGCCGACGCGATTGCGGCTGCTCCACGCAACACGGGCGCAACACGAAGGGCATTGCCGAGAGCGCTCTGTGAGATGTCCGCCAGGGTTCAGACAGCTAGTCCGACGCATGAGCGTTGAGGCTTGAGCGCGCCCGCTTGGCCGCTCGCTGACGAGGTGGCCGGCTCAGTCCGGTGCCCGCGCCGGAGGGTCTTTGTCCGTCGTCAGATGATTTGAGACGGTTTGCGTTTCTCAGGAGCGGAGGCCCTGGTCCCTCTGGGTTGAGAGGTTAGGCAGCCTGCGCGTGATGGCGCAAGCGGCGATCCATGAGGGTCTGACGCTTGATCCGTGCCCGCTCCTGCAGGATAGCCTCGCCGCGGCCGAAGTAGACGTCGGCCGGGGTGAGGTTGCCCAGGCTCTCGTGAGCCCGGAGATGGTTGTCGTGCGCGACGAAGTCGGCAACCCGCGCCTCCAGCTCGCCTGGCAGGTGAGCGTGCTCGAGCAGGATGCGGTTCTTGAGCGTCTGGTGCCAGCGCTCGATCTTGCCCTGGATCTGCGGATGGCGGGGCGCACCGCGGATGTGGGTCATGCCGCGGCTGTTGAGCCAGTCAGCCAAGTCACTCGCGACGTCGCTCGATCCGTTGTCGGTGAGCAGCCTGGGACGATGCACGACATCCACCTGATCGAGGCCAGCGGTGGTCAGCGCCAAGTCGAGCGTGGCGCCGACGTCGCAGGCCTGCATCGTCGTGCCCAGCTTCCACGCCACGATGCAACGCGGGAAGTCGTCCAGTACCGTCGACAGGTAGTACCAGCCCCATCCAACGACCTTCAGGTCGGTGAAGTCCGTCTGCCAGAGTTGGTTGGGCGCGGTGGTCTTGTCGCGGAACGCGTCGGCGGCCTTGACGACGATGTAAGCCGGGTTGGTGATCAGGTCCTGGGCCTTGAGTAGGCGGTAGACGGTCGCCTCCGAGACGAAGTAGCGCCGCTCATCGGTGAAGCGCACCGCCCACGCGCGCGGGCTGAGTTCCGGCTGCTCCAGCGCGAGGGCGACGATCTGATCGCGGATCTCTTCGGGCAGGCGGTTCCAGATCCGGCCGGGTCGGGACGGGCGATCCGCCAAGGCCCCGGGGCCGTTGCGCCGATAGGCGTCGTCCCCAGCCGCGGTCATACTTCTTGTCAGCAGGCGGTTCTCCAGGACGAGATCGGCCACGACCTCCTTCGGCGCACCCGCCTCGCGGCGCAGGTCCTTGACCTCATCGGCGGTCGCGGCTCGGGCCGTGTCGCCAGCCAGCCGCTTCTTGCCGGCTTCCAGGAACTCCTTGGATCAGCCGTCGTATATCGAGCTGGCGATGCCCTCGCGCCGGCACAGCTCGGCGATGCTGTCCTCGCCGCGCAAGCCCTCCAGTACGATGCGGATCTTCTCCTGGGCCGAGAACTGTCGGCGTGTCGCGCGGCGGATGGCCTTGGTCACGGCTTCTGCCGGCTTCCGCGCCGGCCCGGATGTCTGTTTCATCTTCGCTCCTGGGGGCTACGATGAACCAGCCATCCTCCGTTCGTGAAGACCCTCAATCTGTCCCAAGCGTGCTGACGGCGGACAAATCAACCTGCCCCTACGCGACAAGAGCAGCCGCTATGATCGTAGGACGGATCCGAATGGCGGATCTCAATGGCGGCCGACAAGGGACGGAACCGCTCATCCGGCGGCAAGATTAACTGTCGACCCTTGCGGTGACGGAGATGCCGAACGATGGCTAACCCTGGCATACCCGACCCCGGCGGACCGGATTTACCAACACCCGGTGAGCCCCCGCCGACCGAACCCATGCCCGGCGATCCGCCGATGCCACAACCGCCTAGCGATCCGGTGCCCGGCGATCCGGTCGGGCCAGACTTGGTGCCGGGTGATCCGGTTGGCCCCGGCACGTTGATCTGAGGTGCAATTGAGAAGGGCCGCGTGGCGGTATCGTCACGGCGTGCCCGCTCAATCCTATCCGTCCATGAGCCCCATCCGCTCCGCTTCCGCGACGAGTTCAGCGCCGGTCATCACCTCACCGTTCACACGCCATAGGCCAGGATCCTCGTCGAAGCGCTCGACCATGTAGCCGGCCGCAATCAAAGCCTCCACGGCTTCGGTCGTCGGATCGTCGCCTTCGATCATAGCGAGGTGCCTACTGAAGTCACGGAAGACGCGCGATCCCGCGGGCCACGGCGATGATGGCCGCGAGCGCCAGCAGCACGGCAGCTATCGCCAACTTGGCGCGTACCAACCAGGCGTTCAGTTCAGCCATCAGCGTCAGTTTCACAAGAGCGCCGCCGATTGGGGTTCACGGGCGAGGTGTGCCAGCCGTTCCGACATCGGTCGCAGTTGGCGTTGATACCGCGAGTTCTTGCAGGCACTGTATCGGCAGGTCATCGCTCAGAGACGCGGGAGACCCATCGATGCGCACTCTGCTGATCCGCACCGCCTTCGTGGCTTTCACCTCCTCCACCGCCTCCGCACAACCTGCCGCGCCCGCCACACAGGGCGAGACCTCGAAAGGACCCGCCTGGGTCGATGCAAAGGGCATGACGCTCTACACGTTCGACAAGGACGTGGGCGGTAAGTCGATGTGCAACGGACGCTGCGCCGAGAACTGGCCGCCCCTGACGGCAGCGTCCGCATCGACAGGCTCCGGCGATTGGACGACGGTAACGCGCGACGACGGCACCGCTCAGCGGGCCTTCAAAGGCAAGTCACTCGACACTTGGACCAAGGACACCAAGTCCGGCGACATCACGGGCGACGGCTTTTTGAATGGCGCGTGGCACATCGCCAAGCCCTGATCGCCTCCGCTACCTTAGAGAAAGCCCTGAAGGCCAAACGATCATAGGTGAGGCATGAGCGATCCCGAGCCTGACGCCGACTTCCGCGAGCGCTTGCTGCGCGAAGTTCCTGACGGCGATCGGGACCTCGTGATTGGAGCGTCAGGGAAGCAACTGGACGCGCTGGGTCGCAAGTACGACGTGTACCGGACTGGCGTACCCCTCGATGGATTCGATGGTTTCGAGGACGGAGGCTCCGACGATGACGACGCCTGATCCCGAGGCCGCACGGGCAATCCGCGAAGCCCTCACCGAGCACCTGAAGGCGAAGGGCTATCGAAGTGAGCGACGCTGACGTCCAGCCTGAGGAGTTGCGCGAGATCCTTCGGCTCGCGATGGCCCTGGCAGAGCAGTTTCTGCAGTCAGATGCCGCGGAGGACTCGACGCATCCTGAGAGGCTCAAGGCTCTCATCAGTTCCGCTCAGTTCCTTCATGATCATGATGTGTCATGGCCGCCCGTCCTGCGCGAGGCCGTGAGCAAGGCCGTTGAACGCATGGAAGCGATCCGTGGACCTTGAGGACCGCGACTTCGAGCACTCGCCTCTGTCCGGATCCTTCAGCCGCGACGGTGAGACGGTCGATGTCGAAATCGATCGCTACGCTGGGACGCAGGATCCCTGGCAGCTGGTCGTGATCGACCTCTTGCCTGGCGGCTGCACCGCTTGGACGGAGACCTTCGCGACGGACCAGGAAGTCTACTCTGCTTTTGCCGCGATGGTCGAGGCAGACGGCATGGCATCTTTCACGGGTGTCGTTCCGCCCGTGCAGCACTGATCCCGTCCGCCGGCTCGTGATAGACGCGCCGGAGTGATGTGGGCGTAGGGCGGCGAACATGCGCCCGGGGCGGTCGAAGCGGGAGCTGCCCGACAGCCAAATCTAGCATTTGTCGGATCCGAAGATCGTAGTCCTGAAGCCCCGAGATCGACGGCGTCGCCAACACCAAGGGTCCGACCGGACCACGAAGGTTGCCCTTTCGGCCGTGACCCTCATCGTGGTCGTGCTAGCGGGTGGGCCGCTCTTGCACGCGTGGTCAGCGGTCTGGCACGCCCTCTCGGACTGACGTCTAGCCCGGGGCTACGTGCGGCACAGCGGGGATCCTGAGAGAGTGCAATGATCCGGTTTGCGAATGCACCCTCAAACCCTGACCACAAGACCAAGGAAGTCGAGCTATTGATGGCAAATGACGACACACTCGCGAAGGCTTTGGCCAGCGTGAGGCAGCAGCGCGTGTCCCTTGAGGCTGACTACGCGCGCGTGGGCGACGAGTTGACGAAGCTCCGTCTCGCTGAGCGGTCGCTCGCATCGATTGTAGAAGGCACGCCCTTGGAGGAGCCTGCCGCTGATCGACCGGCGAGCCGCCGCATTCCGGCGAGCGGGGATCGACCTCGTGGTAGCCGGGGACCCCGCGGGCCGCGCGCTAACTCGGCCAAGGGACGGTTGAAGGCGCTTCTTGAGGAGGCTGGATCCGAGGGTTTGACGCATGCCGAGATCAGCGAACGTCTGACAGATGTGGCTGCTAACACCCTGAACACGTATCTCAGCGTGATGACCAACAGCGGCGAGTTGGAGCGGTACGGAGATAAGTACCGCGCCGGTGCTCCGGCGGCTGCGGAGGCGGACGACGACGCTGCCGGGGATGATCAAGAAGGCAGGGATCAGGCTGAAGCGGCCGAGGAGTTCCGCGCACCTTCTACGTCGCCCTGTCGGTAGGTTGCGACTACAGGGTGGCGATGGCTATGCCCTTGCGGGGGCCTGCAGCTCAACGGTTAGAGCCGACCGCTCATAACAGTCTGGTTGCAGGTTCGAGTCCTGCCGGGCCACCATCCCCCGCCGCGTGGAAGAAGCGCTCAAAGCGGTGCGGATTGTTGATTTTAATCAGCAAATAGCGCACGCGAATTGTCTAATCAGTGAATATAGGAATAGCTTATAAGCTATGATCGCCGGAAGTTGGCGCGATGACTGCTGCTTGCTTGTCTCTAGCTTTGGTGAAGCAGTTTAAGGCTTGGGCGGTTCGAAGCTCTCATAGCCTTGTTTTCATCTGCGCCACATTCACCGCCATAAATCCCGTCATAGCTGAAGAGAAAATTCCAAATTTTCCTAAGAACACATCCTATGATCAGGCTCGATCAAGCTTGTATTCGCTCGGATGGGCTCCAGTGAAACAAATTAATCAATATTGCGACCACTCAGGATGCTATGACCGTTGCGCTCGGGGCATTGATGGGCGCTGTGAAGCCTATCCTGAAGCCGAGGCTTGCCATGAGTTGGGGATGGCGAGCTGCGAGATGATATGGCACCGCGGCGGCGCCTTAATTGAGGTACGGACATTCAGCGCGGACATCCCGCCGTATGTTGATCGGGTTCAGTGCCGTGCTGGCTGCTGAGCCGCTCGTTGCATCGTCAGCTCCTCACGGCAATCCATCCGCGTGGCCTTTTTCACCTCTGCCCGCTATTGGCCGACATCGCCGCGGCCCGGCAAGGCAATCGCAGATTGCGCGTTCTCCAGCGCCAGCCCGTGCATCCGGCCGAACGTGCTGTCCATCACGCCTGCCCGCTGTTGGCCACCATCGCGTAGGCTCTGCCCTCGACACCACCATCCCGCTTATATCCTGCCGGGATGCGTACAGCCCTCGCCGCCCTCGCTCTAGTCGTTGCTGCTGGCGGGGTCAGGCAACCGAGCCGACGGCGAAGCAGCTCATCAAAGCCTACACCGCAGTGACCTGACCGGATTTTTGACCGAGCCGATTGAGAGGCTCCTGCATGGTCGCGGTCATGGGTAGCCGGAAGGCCAGATCCGGGTAGCTGACGGGCGCGGGCGGCCGACAGCCCAGCGACGAATGCGGTCGGACGTGGTTGTCGGTGGTTTGCCACAGACCGATCGCGATCTGCGCCGCCTTCAGCGAGGAGAAGATCTCCTGGCGCAGGCACTCGTCACGGAGCTTGCCGTTGAAGCTCTCGCAATAGCCGTTCTCCCACGGGGATCCTGGCGCGATGGACTGGACCTGCGGGCCAGCTTTGGCGGCCCACTTGCGCAACGCCTTGGAGATCATCTCCGGGCCGTTGTCGCAGCGGATATGCCCCGGGATGCCGTGCAGGCACATGGCGTCGGCTAGCGCCTCGATCACGCCGACGCTCTTGATGCGCCGTGCCACCTTCAGCGCGAGGCACACCCGGCTGTGCTCGTCGATCAGCGTCAGGATGCGCAAGGTTCGGCCGTCGTGGGTCTGAGCCTGTACGCAGTCGAAGCTCCAGACGGGGTTGCGGTGAAGCGGTCGTAGCCGCACGCCGGAGCCGTCGCTCAGCCACAGGCGGCTGCGGGGTCTATGTCGGCTGGGGACCTTCAGCCCCTCGCGACGCCAGATGCGCTGGACCCGGTCCTTGCCTACCGGCCAGCCGGCTGCCTGCAGCAGCGCGGTGACGCGACGGTAGCCGTAGCGTCCGTATTCGGACGCCAGGGCGATGATGGCGCGGGTCAGCTCATCCTCTTCGGCCGGCACGGTGGGCACGGAGCGCCGCGTGCCGCGGTGTTGGCCGACGATCCGGCAGGCGTGACGTTCCGAGAGGCCGTACTTCTCCCGGATCCCGTCGACTGCCTGCCTGCGTCGCTCGGGGGCTACAAGTTTCCCGAGGCGACGTCCGCCAGAACCTGCTGTTCCAGAGACAGGTCCGCCACGAGCCGGCGCAGACGAGCGTTCTCGCGCTCCGGATCCTGCATCTTCCTAGCTTGATCGACCTGAAGGCCGCCGTATTCCTTGCGCCAGCGGTAGTACCTCTGCTCGGAGATATCCGCCTCCCTGCATGCAAGAGCCAAACTCTTGCCCTGGGCCGTCCGCACCTCGATCTGGCGCAGCTTGAGCACGACCTGCTCCGCGTTCGTCTTCTGGCCTCGCCGCAGGTCCAGACCCTCTGGTCCTGGCTGATCCTCGCAATCAGCCCGGTCCAAAGCCAGCCGGTCAGGTCACCAACCGCGGCGCCCTATGCCGCTCGTGACGCCACAGAGCCACCGCAACGCGGCGAGCCTCGTAGGTCCGCCGGAGCGACGTCCCGAGATCGCCTTGGCCCTCCGGGGAGAAGGCATAGGTCAGCACCCCATCCGGCCCATAGTTCCGGCGCATTTCGGCACGCCAGACGCGATCGGCAGCTGCGAGGGCAGCCTCCGTCAAGACGAGGCGATCAGGGCTGGTCGAGGGCTGGACGTGCATCTGGTTCAACGTACCGATCGGGCGGAAGGTCCGTCTCGACCCCCGCCCCATCGCCCGCCATCTTGAGCCCATGCCCGCGCAGCACGGCCAGACCTACGACGCGCAGGAGGAGCCGCCCGCACCTTCAGTGCGTGTAGTGTGATACCCCTGCTGCGACCGTGCGCTCTACCGTACTGCTGCCGTCGGCTCCCGCACGCTACCGTGATTGCTGTGAACCTGCTGACAGCGTCGGCCAGCGCGAGGGTCAGTGCCTTTGAGCCCGATCTGCCTCCTCGGCCGCAACGGCCTCGACCGCGGCGATCACGTTCTCCAACTCGGCGACTTGGCGCAGCGCGCTTCCGGCCGGCATGCCGTCGTGCTGAGCCATAGCCAGGATGAGCGTGCGCTGGTGCGCCTTCAGGCGTTCAAGGAGGGCGTCGAGCTTGTCGGGCATGGGTGGACCTGTAGCTGCAAGATGAAGGCTGGGCCAATACCGGCGCCTCGACACGCACCGCGACGTTCGCCATCCTGGAAATATGCTCAAGCATCAAGACCAGATCTACGGCCCGCAGAAGAGGCCAGCTTCACGGAGAGGCCTGTCGACGCACGCTCGATCTCTCGCCCTCGGCCGTCTCTCAGTCGCGTGCTGCGCGCTGGCCATGTTCGCGTTCGCGAGCTGCAATGCGATTGCCGGGCCGACCAAGGCGCCGGAAGCTGCGCTGCCTCAAGATGCTACTCGCCTCGACCAAGCCGCACGGATGATCGTCCGCGTGACCCTCATCGGCCGGAACTGCGCGCCGTTCTACGCTGTCGATCAAGCTCAACTGCAGGAGATTGGAACCGCGCTTTTCTCGCAGTCGCTGAACCGCTTCGGGCAGGACCGGCTGCTGAAGGCAATGAATGTCGCCGAGACCGAAGACACGGCTGCGCTACGCGAGAGTGGTGCCGCGTTCTGGTGTCCTCTCCAGCGGGCCTACCTCAACAGCCTGAGAATGCGAGGCCTGATCGGGGGACAACGGTAAGGGCTCGGGCCATCCCAGACGCTTTTGCGCGGCCCATCTGACGCTCGGGTCCCGACCGCAACGCCTCAGACGCCACCCGCCCCCGCGTCGCGCAGCCCTCCGTAGAAGCGGCCCGGGTCGAACATCGCCTTTGCCTGCTGCAGGCCGATGGGGCTCGGCCGACTTGGTTGTTGAGCTGCATGCCGCCCTTCTGCCCCCGCTTTTGCTGGCCCGCCGCCGCGGCTTTCAGGGCGTTGCCGATCTGGACGACCCCATCTGATGCCGCGCCCCCAACTTCCGGCATGCTCAGCATCGGCATCGAGGGTCAAAACCGCCCGCGGCTGGTATCAGGCTGGTATCGGAAGGGGTGGCTGGTATCACCCTCGGCGGCTAAGTCGCTGCCGCTGCGAGCGAAAGAGTGGAGCGGGTACTGGGAATCGAACCCGGGTGTTCAGCTTGGAAGGCTGAGGGATGTCGTTAATGTTATCGAGAGGTGTCCCCTCACCGCGATGTGTTCTCCGTCGCACTTTGCCGTCGACGATCGTTCGCCCCTGACGGTATCCGTCATCCCAACGGCGTACAGAAGACGATCAGTGCCGCCCACCGTCTTATGTGGGTCTCACAACCGAACCCCTTGCCCCAGGCTAGTCGGATGTTGCCACGGCGGCCTGAGATTTCATCGAATTTTGTAAGGAGGGAAGGCCCTTTCAAGAGTTCGATAGTTTGAGCTTGGCTTCTGCGGTATATCTGAAGTGGTAGGTTATGCGCCGGACGCGGCGTGGGCAGGTTTTTTCCGAGAACCAGCCGTTCCGCTTTGCGCTCTGTAAAGGGCGGACCAATTCCAGGCCGCCGTGTCGGAGCAAAATCAGGCCACTGGCAACGTGCAGCTCGAACGAAGAAGGGGCCCGATCGGGCCCCTTCTTCGTTCGTCGCCGATCGTAAGGGTCAGGCCGGCGGGATCTCGCCCGTCTCGGGGTCGTGAGGATCGGCGGTGGCCTGGTTTTGCTCCGCCCCTTCGGCCCGGCCGCGCCGGCTGCGGGAAGTTTTGAGGCGGTAGCTGTTGCCGTTCAGGCTCAGGATGCTGACGTGGTGGGTCAGTTTCAAGCGACATCCGGAACTGACCCCTTCGCGTCATGAGGATCTGACCCCCACGCCGATTTCCCCTCGCCTAGACGGGTGTGGGTTGGGGGACCGCAGCCGCCTTTTGCAGAAGGCCGCTGCGACGCTTCTCACGAAGCCGGTAGCTGTCGCCGCGGATGGTGACGACGTGGCTGTGGTGCAGCAGCCGATCGAGGATCGCGGTAGCCACCACCGCGTCGCCGAACACGCTACCCCACTCGCCCACCGCCCGGTTCGAGGTCACCAGCATCGCGCCCCGCTCGTAGCGGCGGCTGACGAGCTGGAAGAACAGATGCGCGGCATCCGGCTCGAACGGCAGATAGCCGAGCTCGTCGATAATCAGCAGCTTCGGCTTGGCGTAGTGCGTCAGTCGCTCCTCCAACCGGCCTTCAGCATGCGCCTTGGCCAACTGCGCCACGAGCGTCGTGGCCGGGGTGAACAGCACGCCATAGCCGGCCACGATCGCCGCGCGCCCGATCGCCACCGCTAAGTGCGTCTTGCCCACACCCGGTGGGCCGAGGAGCAGCACCGCCTCGCCATTGGCGATGAAGCGGCCGGTGGCGAGTTCACGGATCTGTGCCTTGTCCAGCGAGGGCTGGGCGCCGAAGTCGAAGCCGGTCAGATCCCGCACGAAGGGGAAGCGAGCCAGACCGAAGGCCATGTCAATGCGGCGCTGGTCACGCCGAGCAATCTCGCGCTCGCAGAACAGGGTCAGCGCCTCGCGGATCGTCAGCTCGCCCCGGCCGGCCTCGTCGATCAAGCTATCGAGCTGATCGCGCATAGCCGTCAGCTTCAGGCGATCGAGCAGTATGGTGAGGTGATCTTCGCCCATCAGAAGCCTCCCCCGGCGACTGCCTCGTACTCGGCGAGCGGCCGCAACAGCGCCGGTGGCATGGCAGAAGACGGGTCGAGCCGGTGAGCCGGTCGCTCTCGGCTGCCGACAAGCCCGGCCAGATGGGCATCGTCGACGACACGGCCGTGGCGTCCCTTCAACGCGGCGTGCACGGCGACCTCCCGTCCGCCGTGGTGGACGCGCACCACCGCTCCGCTCACGGTGACGCGAACCCGCTCGCCGATCAGCCGCCAAGGCACCGAGTAAGCGTTGCCGTCGACGCTGACCGCGCAGTCTGCCCCGACCCGGCGCACGAGGTCGCGCGCGGCGGAGAATGGCGGCACGCCCGCCAGCGGCCGCAGCGCCCGGGCCTCGTCCCGGGCGAACCGCGCGTGCGGCGCCTCACCGGTCGTGCCGTGCGCGCGCCGGTCGGCCACGTCCCGTGTCCAGGCGTCGAGATGCGCCTCCAGGGCGGCAAAGCTCGCAAAGCGGCGACCGGCCACTGCGTTCTTCTTGACGTAGCCAACGCCGCGCTCGTCCTTGCCCTTCGTGCGCGCCCGGTACGGGGCGCAGGCTCGCACCCGGAAGCCCCAATGCCGGGAGAAGGCGTGCAAGCGCGGATGCAGGATGACCTCGCGGCTGACCGGGTCATGGTGCAGGACCAGGGCGCGGGCATTGTCGAGCAGCACCTCGCGCGGCACGCCGCCGAACGCCTGGAAGGCGCTCTCCAATCCGGCGAACCAGTCCTCCTGCCGCTCGTGGCCGAAGGCGCGCACGTGCAGGCGGCGCGAGTAGCCGAGCGTCGCCACGAACAGCGAAACCCGGGTCGGCACGCCGCCGATCTCGATCCGCCGCTCGCCGAAGTCGATCTGCATCTGCTCACCTGGCCGCGTCTCGAACCGCACGCTCGCCCGCGCGGCGATCACCAAGTCCCGCCGCAACGGCGCCACGGCCCGTTCCACGGTGCGCAGGCTGACGTGGATGTTCTTCTCGTTGGCGAGGTCCTGGCGCACGACGTCGGCGTTGCCCGCATGCTGCCGGAACCGTTCGGCCAACCAGTCCGTCAAGCCGTCGAGCCGCTTCGACCGTGAGGGCGTTTTAGAGGGGCGCCAATCGCCCTGACGGAGCCAGTGCTTGACCGTATTCTTCGAACAGCCGAGCTCGGTCGCGATCCGCTTGGCGCCCCAGCCCAGCGCCTTCAGCCGCACCATCGCCGACACGTCGTCCGGCGTCTTCATCTCGGTCCTCCGCGGATCGTCCGTCCGCTGAAGAGCCTGATCCTCGTTCCTGATCATCTCGACCTCCTCGCTCATCGAGGGGGTCAGGTCCTCATGGCGTCAGGGGGGCAGTTTGCCCTGTCGCCTGACAGTCAGCCGGTCGAGCAGCGCGCCCGTGAGCCGTTCCGAGCCCAGAACTGACGTCCAGTCCTCAAACGGGAGGTTCGAGGTCACCACGGTCGAGCCACGCTCGTAGCGCTGCGAGAAGACCTCAAACAGCAACTCCGCCCCCGTCGACGACAGCGGCACGTAGCCGAGTTCGTCGACGATCAGGAGCTTGACCGCGGCTAGTTCGCGCTGAAGCCGGAGCAGACGACGCTCGTCGCGCGCCTCCAGGAGTTGGTTGACCAGCGAGGCCGCGGTGGTGAACGTGACCGAGAAGCCCTTCTGGCAAGCCGCCAAGCCGAGAGCCAAGGCGATGTGGGTCTTGCCAGTGCCCGAGTTGCCAAGTGCGATGACGTTCTCCCGGCCGAGGATGTAGCCACAGCGGGCCAGTTCCAGCACGAGCATCTTGTTCAGGCTCGGGATCGCGGCAAAGTCGAACGTGTCGAGGCTCTTCACCGCCGGGAAGCGCGCCGCCCGGATGCGGCGCTCGACCATGCGCCGCTCACGGTCGATCAGCTCCAGTTCAACCAGCCGCAACAGGTAGCGCGAGTGGTCCAGGCCGCTCTGAGCGCACTCGCGGGCAACCTTGTCGTACTCGCGCAGCACCGTGGGCAGCTTGAGCTGCTTGAGGTGGTGAGCCAGCAGGACGCCCGGCGTGGTCTCGTCGCGCGCCGGGCTCATGCGGCCACCTCCGGCACCAGCACGGCATAGTCGGCAGCCACGGTGGTCCGCACCGTGGTTCTGGGCAGGTGCGGATAGGCTGCCAGGTCGAGCCGGGGCGGTCGGTGCTCGAGTCGGGCCAGCGCAATCAGCTTGACCGCATCGAAGCCGATCGCCCCGAGCCGGATCGCCTCCGCGACGGCTGCGGCCACCACGTCCTTGGGCATCGCCTCCATCAGGCGCAGCACCTGGATGAACTCGCGCTTGCCCCGGTTGCCCATGCGCGCCTCCAGGAGATGGCGCAGGTGCTGGAACGCCTCGGGCAGATCCCAGTCCTGGAGGGCCGCCGCTTGGTCGAGGGCGTTCGGCTTGGTCTCGATCAGCGCGAGGTAGTGCAGCGGCTCGGAGACGAACACGCCGGTGCCGTAGCTGCGTTCGTGCCGGGCGATCTCGATCCCGCCGCACAGGATCACGACCTCGTCGACGAAGCCCTTCACCAGCACGTCCCGGAAGCCGTAGGCGGTGGGCACCGAGTAGTCGTTGCCGTGATAGCGCACCAGCGCGGTCGAGGAGACACGACCAGCCCGCTTCTCGCACGGCTCCAGCGGGACCGCCGGCAGGGCGCGCAGGACCGCACGGTCGGCCACGAGCCGCGTACCGATGAGCTCGGCAGACCGACCGGCACACTCATCCTGCCGGACTCGGCAGCGTCGCTCCAGATCAGCGTTCAGCGCCTCGAACGAAGCTGCCTCCGGAGCCGGGGTCATGAAGTTGGACCGGGCGAACTTGACCAGCCCTTCGACTTTGCCCTTGTCGTTGCCCCTGCCCGGACGGCCGAAGCGGTCGCGGAACAGGTAGTGGCTCACCAACTCGGTGAAGGCGCGCGTGCGCTCGCGCTGCCCGTCACCGCAGATCTTGGCGACCGCGATCTTCGTGTTGTCGTACAGGATCGACAGCGGCACGCCCGTGAAGAAGGCGAAGGCGGCGACGTGCCCGTCGAGGAACGCCTCGGTGGTCTCCCGCGGATATGCCTTCACGAAGCAGGCGTCGGAGTGCGGCAGGTCCATGCAGAAGAAATGGATCTTGCGACGCACGCCGCCGATCGTGGCCACCGCCTCGCCGAAGTCAACCTGGGCATGGCCAGGCGGGTGGGCCAGCGGCACGAAGGTCTCCCGCCCCTGCGATCGGCAGATCCGCACGTGGTCCTTCACCACCGTGTAGCCGCCGGCATAGCCGTGCTCGTCGCGTAAACGCTCGAAGATCCGCTTGGCCGTGTGCCGCTGCTTGATCGGCGCGCTTCGGTCCGTTTCCAGGATGGCCGTGATCACCGGCAGAAGAGGCCCAAGCTTCGGCTTCTCGACCGGCTTCGAGCGCGTATAGCCCGGCGGCAGGGAGAACCGGCACATCTTGGCGATCGTCTCTCGGCTCAGCCCGAACACTCGAGCCGCCTCACGCCGAGAGTTGCCCTCGATAAACACGAACTGCCGAACGGCCGCGTAGACTTCCACGGCAAACATCCCCAGCTCCTCTCGAAAGAGAAGCTTCTCCACTGGCCGGCTTTTACGCCGCCCGCATCAGCACGACGCCGACGCTCCAGTGGATGGTTTTGTCACCGCCCTACACACCCAATCCGTGAGGCCAAAGCGGCGGCCCAGCAGCAGGGTTCCGGGCCCTGCCTTCCCGTCCTCGCCGGTTTGCCACTGCTAGGAAATGGCGGGACGCTGCTGCAGCCGCTTGGGCGCGCGCTCACGCCAAGACTGCTCTAGGAGGCGCTGCAGGGTACGCTCGTCGACATACGCGAGGTGAACCCGCAGTCGAAGATGGCTCCGCCGAAAGGCATTGTCGGAGAACGTTCTCGGCTCTGCTTCGATCAGCATCTCGCGTTCATCATCGCCGGCATCGACCAGAAGCGAGATACCGTCCTGATCGAGGCGCGCCAGAAGCTTGCGTCCGACCAGCAACGCGGGACCTTCAGCTGTGCCGCGCTCCTGAACGCCGGGCAATGAGAGCGCGACGCGGCGTGCAACTTCGAACCAGATCGACGGCTTCCGGAGCCGGGGGGGCAAGCGTGGCAGCCGCGTTTTGCCCTCGTGATGCAGACGCGGTCGCTGAGCTGCTTGCGCGGGAGAAGGCTCCGCGACTGCGAGTATTTGGGTTCGGCGGCCACCCGACCGAACAGAGCCGGTGGGAGGCCTCACGAGCCGCCATTCCGCTCGATCTCGTCGAGCACTGCGTCCGGGGCGATGTCCTGCTGAAGCTCCTCAACCTCGTCGTCCGCCTCCGTCTCGATGCCGAGATGATCCGTGATCGCGGAGACCAGGGTCACCAGCTTGGTCACCTCGTGCTCAGCCAGGAGGCTGATATGCAGGTCGAGGTCGGCGCGCTTGTCAGCGGCGGCTGCCATGCGGTTCTGACTGATCAGCACGAAGGTCGAGAGGAAGATCGCTTCAACGGAAGCCGAGGTGCCGAGGATCACAAACGACTCGTCCCACTTCGGCAGCAGCGTCAGCAGGCCCGTGTTTACGAGGATCCAGAAGCCGAACAGCACCACGTGCAGGTAGACGAAGGCCATGCTGCCGGTGAAGCGCGTGATCGCCTCGGCGACACGCTCCTGCAGCGACGCTTGCCGCTCCTCATGCCTGCGGCGCTCCTGGAGCGTCCGGATGTTGCGCGCGAGCGCCGGCGACAATCCGCCCGGCTGTGGCGGCGGGAAGGTCGGTTTCGCCATCCGGCGCACATGACGCTCGGATTGGACATTCATCAGCGTGCGCCCCGTCTGGATCTGTCCAGTCCAACCCTGTGAACGCCGCACCTGATCCCATCACCCGGATAGCAGCCCGCATCCGGCGACCGACAGCCTCAGACCGTGCGAGAACGGCCGGATCGAGTTGCCGACACAAGCAACGCGCTGGTTGCACCACGAGGATCCGGACCAAGTGATCAAGGCCGCCGCGAGCTTACTAGCTAGCAACTGAGGCGCAAACTCCCCTCGAGTTGTCTATATTGTGGAGTTAACGTTGATATTTCTGCGTCAACTCTTCCTGAGATTCGGTGAGTCCGCCAGGTTATGCTGATCGCACCTCAGGACCGACGTCAAGTTGATCCATATTTTTCGTGGAACTCGCCCCGACGCGCCCGGTTGAACGCGTCACAGACAGGTCAACACCTCGGAATGCGTGCCCCATGGCAGGAGATGACGAGCTTCGCTTCGGAGCATTGGGTGACAGCTGCGCGCATCTGTGTGTCGACATGCAGCGGATGTTTGCCGAACATACGGACTGGTGCACGCCCTGGATGCCGCGAGTCCTGCCGAAAGTGCAGGCGATCGTCGAAGCTCATCCTCACCAGACCGTATTCACCCGCTTCATCCCGGCACAGGGGCCCGGCCGGGGTGAGGGCACTTGGAAGCGCTACTACGAGCGCTGGGCCTCCATGACGGTCGAGCGGCTCGGCGCAGACCGGGTCGGGTTGGTGCCGGAACTCGCCCGGTTCGTTCCCCCGGCCGAGATGGTCGACAAGCACGTCTACTCGCCCTGGGTGGAAACAGACCTCCACGAACGCCTGCGCGGGCGCGGCATTGACACGCTCGTGGTCACGGGTGGCGAGACGGATGTCTGCGTGCTCGGCACGGTGCTGGGGGCCGTCGACCGCGGCTACCGCATCGTCATCGTCACTGACGGGCTCTGCAGCTCCTCGGACGAGGCGCACGACGCGATGCTTACCCTCTACCACGGCCGCTACGGCCAGCAGGTCGAGACCGTCTCCACGCAGACTCTGCTCCGCCACTGGGCATAGCGGAGGCAGAGTTCGGGAAGGCGAGACGATGCCGGCGCGCAGGCTGAGCCGATCTGTCCGCCGGCGCAGCATCCTCGCGGCGGCTCTCTTGCTCGCGCCGCACGCCCGATCCCGGACGCCCAACCCTCGAAAGGAACCCATGCCGCACGTAGTGCTTCTCGGCGATTCCGTCTTCGACAACGCCGCCTATGTGGGCGGAGGGCCGGACGTGGTCTCGCAGCTTCGAGCAATTCTCCCTGCCAATTGGCAGGCGAGCCTCCTCGCCGTCGACGGCAATGTCATCGCCGACGTACCTCGTCAGCTCACCGGTCGCCCTCAGGACGCGAGCCATCTCGTGGTCAGCGCCGGCGGCAACGATGCACTGCGGGCCGCCGCCGTGCTGGATCGGGCCGCTCGATCCGTGGCCGAGGCCGTGGCTGTCCTGGCCGATGTGCGGGACCGCTTTCGGGCCGCGTACGGCGCCATGCTGGACGCAGTGCAGGCGACGGGCCGGCCAGCGGCACTCTGCACGATTTACGATCCGCGCTATCCCGACCCGCAGCGGCGACGCCTGACCGGAGCGGCCCTCGCCCTGCTCAACGACGTCATCACGCGCGAAGTCTTCGCGCGCGGCCTCCCGCTGATCGACCTGCGCGTGCTCTGCGGCGAGGACGCGGATTTCGCCAACCCCATCGAGCCCTCGGTCCAGGGCGGGCGGAAGATCGCGAAGGCTGTCGCGGCGCTCGTGCAGGCGCGCCCCGAGCCTCCGGGCAGCTTGGTACTCGCGCGCTGAGAACGGAGCGCCCGCTGCCCCGCCGATCCCCCGCCCCGACCCGCGCCATGCCCAACCACCTGATCCAGATCCTCCTGCCTCTGTCCGACAACGAGAGCAGGCGCTTCCCGCGCGCCGCGTATGCACAGGTGCGCTCTGAACTCACCGAGCGGTTCGGCGGCATGACGGCTTTCACCCGCGGTCCGGCTGAAGGCCTCTGGGAGGAGAACGGAAGGACGGCTCGCGACGACATCGTCGTGTTCGAAGTCATGACGTCCGATCTAGAGGCTCCGTGGTGGGACGGGTACCGGCGCAGCCTGGAGACCCGGTTCCGGCAGGAGCGCATCATCATCCGCGCGCAGGACATCGCGCTGCTCTGATCTGGCGGGATAATAAGGTGCGAGGCCTTCCGGCCGTGCCGCGCACGTGAGCGGCCGAGGCGCCTGTTGGCGTTGTGCGTATTCCGACGAAGCCGGCCGGGGATTCCGATTTGAAGCCGGCCGTCATTCCGAGGCGAAGCCGGCCACCGGTCCGATCTGAAGCCGGCCAGCGACGGGGCACTCCCGCGGGTCTGGGGGGGAAGATCACGAGGTCGGTTCAACAGGTCAAGCGGTTGGCTCGGCCGCCTTGCGTTTGCGCAGGCTCTCGCCGGCGAGTTCGATGCGGTGCGCGTTGTGCAGCAGCCGGTCGAGGACGGCATCGGCGAGCGTGGGGATGCCGATGATCTCGTACCAGCGATCCACTGGGACCTGGCTGGTGATCAGGGTCGAGCCGGCGTCGTAGCGGTCCTCGACAATCTCCAGGAGATCGCGCGCCTGTTCGGGCAGGAGCGGCTCAGGGCCCCAATCGTCGAGGATCAGCAGGTTCGCCTTCGCGATCTGGCGCAGCAGCCGGCCGTAGCGGCCATCGCCGCGCGCGAGGCTCAGAGCCGCAAACAGGCGCGGAACTCGATAGTACAGGACCGAGAGGTCGTCTCGGCAGGCCCTGTGCCCGAGCGCGCAGGCGAGCCAGCTCTTGCCCACGCCGCAGGGGCCGGTGATCACGAGGTTGCGCCGGGCCCGGATCCAGTCGCCGGTGGCGAGCTTGAGGAACAGGGCACGGTCCAGGCCGCGATGGCTGCGGTAATCGACGTCCTCGATGCTGGCGGGATGGCGCAGCCGCGCGGCGGGGGCGCGGACCTCGAAGCGCTTCTGCCGCCGAGCCGTGGCCTCGTGGTCGAGGAGCAATCCGAGCCACTCGGCGTGGCCGAGGGCGCGGGCTTCGGGATTGGCGTCCAGCGTCTTGAAGCCCGAGGCCATGCCACTCAGGCCGAGTTCGTGCAGGAGATCGAGGGTGGGATGGGTGAGCATTGGTGTCTCCCTCAGTGGAAGTAGCGCGGGCCGCGCAGGTTGGGGTGGAGCATCACCGGGACGGCCTCGGCCGGCGGGACCGTGCGGTCGAGACCGTTGGCCAGGATCGAGGCGATGCTTTTGTAGGTGAGTGCGCCGAGCGCCACGGCTCGGGCCGAGGCGGCCTCCGCCCGGCCGGGGTCGAGCCCCCGGTAGAGGCGCAGGATGCCCAGACAGGTCCGGAAGCCCTGCTCGGGATGGGGCCGGTCGTGCAGGATGGCGATGACCAGCCCCTCCGTCTCCGGCCCAATGCCGCGCGCCCAGCGCCGGAAGCGCTCGGGGCTCCACTCGGCGTAGCGGCGATGGGCGCTGGGCATGTGGTCGGGATCGGTGCCGTGCCGCCGTCCGGTGTAGCGGCGTTCGTGGGCGGCGACGCGCTGACCGCGATGGAACACTTCGACGGTGCGCACTGTCAGGCGGACGTCGACCTGCTCGCGGATCAGGGCGTGGGGCACCGAGTACAGGAAGCCGCCCGCCTCGACGTGGTAGTCGAGGTTGACCCGAGCCAGCCGCCACTCGGCGAAGGTGTAATCCTCCTCCGGTAGGGGACGCAGCGCCGCGCGCTCGATCGCCTCGAACAGGGCGCGGCGCGTGGTGCCGAGCCGGCGCATGAGGTGGGCGTTGATGCGCTCCACCATCGCGACGATGGCGGCGTTGCACTCGGCCAATGAGAAGAACGTCTGCCGGCGCAGCCGTCCCAGGATGTAGCTCTGGGCGAAGCGCACGCCGGCCTCGACCTTGGCCTTGTCGCGCGGCTTGCGGGGCCGGGCCGGCAGGACGCCGATGCCGTAATGCTCGGCCATCATCCCGTAGGAGCGGTTGATCTCGGGATCGTAGAACGAGGCCTTGTGCACCCCGCTCTTGAGGTTGTCGGGCACGACGAGACGGGGGACGCCGCCGAGGAAGCGGAACAGACGGACATGCGCGCCGATTCAGTCGGGCAGCGTCTGGGTCCAGGTCGCCTCGGCGTAGGGCAGGCTCGACGCGCCGAGCACCGCCACGAAGATCTCGGCCTCGCGCACGATACCGGTGGCGGGATCGACGATCCCGACCTTCTTGCCGGAGTAGTCGACGAAGACCTTGTCGCCGGCGTCATGGTGCTGGCGCATCACCGGGGTGAGACGGTGCTCGAACTCCCGATAGAGGTCGCAGAACCGGGAGTAGCCGTAACCCTCCGGATGGGCCTCGCGGTACTCCTCCCAGAGCACCGTGAGATTGACCCCGGGCCGGCGCATCTCTCGCACCAGCGAGGGCCAGTCCGGCTCAGGCAGCCGACGCATGCCCTGCTTCACCCCGGCCCGGGCGAACAGGCGCTGCTCCAGCACTGCGTCGGTGACTTCCGGGTCGAGCGGCCAGGTCAGGCCGGCTGCGCTCGCTCGGGCGAGGTTGTCCTGCACGGTCGAGCGGGCGATGCCCAGCGTTCGCCCGATCTCTCGCGAACTCGCCCCGTCGCGGGCGAGACGCAGCATCTGTTTGATCTGTCGCATGGTCAGCTCTCTCCTGGCCGGCATCCCGCTCTCCTCGTGGTCGAGGACAGGGATGCCGCGGTTGCTGACCCGCGGGGGTGATCCGTCGCCGATATCGGCTACCGGTTGGCCGGCTTCATCTCGGAATGGTGGCCGACATCAAATCGGAACGCTGGCCGGCTTCGCCTCGGAATGAGTGGCCGGCTTCCGTCGGAATCCGCAGCGTTGTTTCTGCGATCCGCGAGAATAGAAGCTTAGGTTTACTTGCGAGGGGGCGTGGGCAGCAGCACGCGCGAGCAGGTTGGGTCGGGAGCGGCATGTCCGCTTCTCCGGCAGAAGGTCTCCAGAGCAGTCAGGCCGTTTTCGGCCAAGAGCCGCCAAAATTGGCTCGCCCGGCTGCTTAGAAGCGGACGTCAAGGCTTTCTGCATCGGATGGTGCGGGCATCGGGACGGAGCCCGGAAGCCAACGCTCAATTTGGCTTCGACGCCGCTGACGAGCTGAGCCCAGCAGCAATCCCTGATGTAATCCAAGTCGTTCGTTCGGCGACGCGAAGATCTCAGACGCTGTCCCGGTTTTTGCTCATCGGGACTGCATAAAGCTCGACTCCAGCGGATCTCGTCGCCTGCTTTCGGGACGCGGATTGAAAGGATGTCGCGTCCGCCCAGCGACCATCGGGAGGCAAAGTTGCGTCATTGCAGGCTGGCACACAGCCTGCGCGTTGCCGATGGCGACACGACACGTCATATCGCCCCGAGCGCCCGCGGAAGCCACAGGGAGAGGCCGGGCCAGTAGGTCACGAGGATCAGGAAGGCCAGCATCGTCAGGAGCCAGGGCAGCACCGCGACCGTCAGCTCGGAGATGCCCATATGGGCGATCCCGCTGGCGACGTAGAGGTTGAGTCCGACCGGCGGATGGCACAGGCCGACCTCCATGTTGACCGCCATGATGATCCCGAAATGGATCGGGTCGATCCCGAGCTTGACGGCGATCGGGAACAGGATCGGCGCCATGATCAGCAGGATCGAGGACGGCTCCATCACGTTGCCGGCGATCAGCAGGATGATGTTGACCACGAGCAGGAAGACCAGCGGGCTGAAATTCATGGCGATCAGCCACGCCGCCATCGTCTGCGGGATGTTCTCCGACGTCATCAGGAACGAGAACAGCACCGCGTTGGTGATGATGTAGAGGAGCATCGCGCTCATGTTGGCGGAAGCGAGGAGCACGCGGGGCACGTCCGACAGCTTCAGGTCGCGGTAGACGAACACCGCGATGACGAAGGCGTAGACGGCGGCGGTCGCGGCCGCCTCGGTCGGGGTGAAGATACCGGCGTAGATGCCGCCGATCACCATCACCACGAGGAACAGGCCCCAGGCGCTCTCGCGGAACGCGCGCAGGCGCTCGGCCCAGGACGCCTTCGGCATGCGCGGATAGCCGCGTCTCTTGGCGATGACGAAGGTGACGCTCGCCAGCATGGCCGACAGGACGATGCCGGGCATCACCCCGGCGAGGAACAGGTTGCCGATCGAGGAATTCGTCGACACCCCGTAGAGCACGAGGATGATCGAGGGCGGCACGAGGATGCCGAGCGCTCCCGATGTGGTGATCACCCCGGCGCCGAAGCGCCGCGGGTAGCCCTCCGCCACCATGGCCGGCAAGATGATCGAGCCGATCGCCACCACGGTCGCCACGCTCGAGCCCGACACGGCGGCGAACAGCGCGCAGGCGACCACGCCGGCGAGGCCGAGGCCGCCCGGCCAGTGCCCGACGAGCGAGGTCGTGAAGGCAATCATCCGCCGCGCCACGCCGCCATGGGCCAGGAAGTTGCCGGCGAGGATGAAGAACGGGATCGCCATGATCGAGAAGTTCTCGATCCCGGTGAACAGCTTGAGCGCGACGCTCTCGATCGGCACCTGCGTCAGGGTGAACAGGAAGGTCAGCACCGTCAGGCCGAGCGCGATCGAGATCGGCATGCCGGTGAGCATGAGGGCGATGAGCAGCCCGAAGATGATCAGGCCGCTCATGCGGGGCCTCCCTCGCGGCCGAGCTGGATCGGGTCGACGCCCTCGACGGTCTGGACGCCGTCGACGTGGGCGTGGTCGCGGGCGGGCAGGTGCCCGGTCCGCCAGAAGCCCCACGCGACCTGCAGGAAGCGGAAGCACATCAGGTAGGAGCCGAGCGGGATCGCCAGGTAGACGATCCAGACCGGGATCTCCATGTCGGGCGTCGTCTGATCGGTGTGTCCGATGCGCCAGACGAAGTTCGTGCCGAGCGTGCCGACGATCCCGGTGAACAGGGCGCCCGCCGCGAGGCTGACCAGGACCATGACCTGGCGCGCGCCCGAGGGCAGGCGGTTGACCAGCACGTCGACGCCGACATGGATGCCGGTGCGCACGCCGTAGGCCGCGCCGAACTTCGCGACCCAGATGAACATGTAGATGCACAGTTCCTGGGACCAGCCGAAGTCGATCCGGTCGGTGTAGTCCTGCAGCGCCGGGATGCCGGAGAGGAACCGGTGCACCACCGTGGCGAAGGTGATGACGGTCGCGGCCGCCATCAGCGTTCCGATCAGCACCTCTTCGAGCCGATCGAGAAGTTTCAGCAACATGGTCGGTCCGGGCGGCGCGGCGGCGGGATCAGTTGTTCGGCGCCGCCTCGGCTTCCTTGTTGAGCGCCGCGACCAGGTCCTTGCCGACGCGGGAGGCCATCTCGCGCTGGACTGGCGCCAGGGCCTTGCGCCACGCGGCGTTCTCGGCCTCGGTCGGCGTGTAGACCTCGGTCTT
Source organism: Methylobacterium sp. PvR107 (assembly GCF_017833295.1). Classification (NCBI taxonomy): domain Bacteria; kingdom Pseudomonadati; phylum Pseudomonadota; class Alphaproteobacteria; order Hyphomicrobiales; family Methylobacteriaceae; genus Methylobacterium; species Methylobacterium sp. PvR107. Next base: position 3,170,604 of record NZ_JAFIBW010000001.1, on the reverse strand, counting down.
CCCGGTGGCGCGGATGTCGGCGAGCGCCTTCTCGTTCTGCTTGTCGGCGATCTCGTGCTCGTAGGCGGTCGCGTCCTTCATCGCCCCTTCGAGCGTCGTGCGGAGGTCGGCCGGCAGGCCGTCCCAGAAGCCCTTGTTCACGATGACTGCGTAGCCGACGTAGCCGTGGTAGGTCAGCGCGGCGTGCTTCTGCACCTCGTTGATCTTCTGGGTCGTCACGTTCGACGGCGGGTTCTCCTGGCCGTCGACGACGCCGGTCTGCAGCGCCTGATAGAGTTCGGAGAAGGCCAGGACCTGCGGCAGCGCCCCGAGCTGCTTGAACTGCGCCTCCAGCACCTTCGAGGACTGAATCCGGAACTTCAGGCCCTTCAGATCCTCGGGTCCGTGCATCGGCTTGTTGGCGGTGAGGATCTTGAAGCCGTTGTCCCAGTAGCCGAGGCCCTTGATCCCCTTGGATTCGAGCTTCTTGAACAGGCCCTGGCCGATCGGCCCGTCCTGGACGCGCCGCAGCACCTGCTCGTTGGGGAAGATGTAGGGCAGGTCGAAGGCCTCGAACTCCTTCACGCCGAGGGGGCCGAACTTGCTCGTGGACGGCGCCAGCATCTGCACGGCGCCGAGCTGGAGCATCTCCACCTCCTCCTTGTCCTTGTAGAGCGTGCTGTTCGGGTAGATCTCGACCTTGACCGCGCCCTTGGTGCGCTCCTCGGCGAGCTGCTTGAACCGCTCGGCGCCCTGGCCCTTGGGCGTGTCGGTGGTGGTGACGTGGCTGAACTTGATGACGATCGGCGTCTGCGCCGCGGCCGGCGCGATGAAGGCGAGCGCACAGGCGAGCGCACCGAGAATCCGAGCCGTCATCGTGTCCTCCCAGACTTGAGTCCGCGTCGTTGCGCGGATTGAATTTTGGATAGACTTGCAGCTGGGCCGCGTGCCGACAAGCGCCAAAGTGCGACGCCTGGGGGAAGATGTCGTTCGCGCCGGCGGTTCTGCCCTGCGTCCGGGATGACGCGAGAGCCGGATGCAGTCGGATCACGTCTTGTCGCGCCCGCCGATGAAGGCCTGCAGCGCCTCCCGATGCTCGGGCGTGGCGGTGACGACGGCATAATGCGAGGCGATCAGGTCGAGATGGGTGCTCACGTCGTTACGCTTCCCTGGTAGACCGCGCGCTTGATCAGGCTCAGCGTCAGCGGCGGAGCCTTGGCGATCTTCCGCGCCAGAGCCGCGACGGCCGGCATCAGGTCCGCATCGGCGTGGGCGCCGTTGACGAGGCCGATCCGCAGGGCCTCGTCGGCGTCGACGAAATCGCCGGTGAAGAACAGCTCCAGCGCCTTCGCGGTCCCAACGAGGCGGGGCAGGAACAGGGCGCCGCCCGCGCCCGGGACCAGGCCGACCCGCATGTAGGTCTCGGCAGATCGGGCGCTCTTGGCGGCGTAGCGCAGGTCGCACGTCAGGCCGAGGTCGAGGCCTGCGCCGGTGGCGACCCCGTTCAGGGCGCCGATCACCGGCTTGTCGCGATTTTCCAGCGTCAGCGGGATGCGCTGGATCCGCCCGTGGAGCTCGTCCTTGCGCCGCGCCGGCGGCAGGGCGAGGCGCTCGCCCGTCTCGACGATGTCGCCGCCGCTGCAGAAGGCCGAGCCCGCCCCGGTCAGGACCACGACGCGGATCGCCGCGTCGTTGCGGCAGCGTTTCGCGCTGCGTCGCCCGAACGTGCAGGCCTGATCGGACCGAGAGCCCGTCACCGCGTCGCCGAACGGAGCCGACGATCGACACCGGCAATTGCAACTCTGCCTGATTGACAGATTGTCCGACGATATGCACAATTCGGCTCGCAGATGAGACGCCTCCGCGAGGACGAGTCGGGTCAACCGGCCGCCCAAAGGAAACGCCCGCATGGACGCAGAGATCTACAAGATCTACAAGATCTACGCGATCAAGTACGCGCATCATCACCGTATGGCCCGCGAGAATTTCATCGGCGGGGACATCCACGACGGTCCGATGCCGATCGATTACTTCGTCTGGGTCGTCGTCGGCGGCGGCAGTACCGTCGTCGTCGATACCGGCTTCGACCGCGCGATGGCAACGAAGCGGGGTCGCGACATCGTGCGGCCGGTCGGGGAGGGCTTGGCGCGGATCGGAGTCGATCCGATGCAGGTCGAGGACGTCGTCCTGACCCACCTGCACTACGACCATGCCGGCAACCACGACCTGTTTCCGAAGGCCCGCTTCCATGTACAGGAGCGCGAGATGGCCTTCTGCACCGGCCGCTGCATGTGTCACCCGGAGGTCCGCCACCCGTTCGCCGCCGAGGACGTGAAGGCGATGGTGGACCGCCTGTTCGAGGACCGCGTCCGCTTCCGCGAGACGACCGACACGCTCGTTCCGGGGATCACCCTTCACCGGGTCGGCGGGCATTCGGACGGCCTGCAGATCGTCCGGGTCCGGACCGCGCGGGGCTGGGTCGTGCTGGCCTCCGACGCCGCGCACTTCTACGCCAATATCGGACGCCGGCTCGCCTATCCGATCGTCTACAACGTCGGCGACATGTTCGAGGGCTACCGGACGGTCCGGCGTCTGGCCGACTCCGAGGATCACATCGTCCCGGGCCACGATCCGCAAGTTCTCGCGATCTACCCGCCGGCGGCCGACGACGTCGCCGGCTGGATCGCGCGCGTCGACCTGCCCCCGACCGCTTCACCGACCTACTGACCGGAGGATTCCATGATCGTCGAGATGCGCGTCTATTACTGCGCCCCGACCCGATTGCCGGCCCTGCTGGAGCGGTTCCGCTCCACCACGCTCGGCTTCTTCCAGAAATACGGCATCGAGCAGATCGGATTCTGGACCACGCTCGTCGGGCCCGACAACCACGCGCTCACCTACCTGCTCAAGTGGGACGACATGGCCCAGCGCGAGGCGCGCTGGAACGCCTTCCAGGCCGATCCGGACTGGATCGCCCGCCGCGCCGAGACCGAGAAGGACCGGGCGATCGTCGCCCGGATCGAGAACACCTTCCTCACGCCCACGGACTTCTCCGCCCTGCGCTGACGGGGACACGTGGCGCCGATCCGGTCCAGATGTCGCCCAGCGGCACCAAGAGGGACATTCACGGCATGGAACACAGAACCGTCGGCTTCATCGGTCTCGGCATGATGGGCGACCCCATGAGCCGGTGCCTCGCGAAGGCGGGGCACGCGCTGCACCTGCTCGACGCGGACGCAGGCCGGACCGAGGCGCTCTGCCGGGACCTCGGCGCGACGACGCTCACGCGTGAGAGCGCGGCCGGGCTCGACCTGCTGATCACGATGCTGCCGAACTCGGCCATCGTCGAGACGGTGCTGCTCGACGCGGGCTGGGCCAACGCGCTCCCGGCCGGCGCCACAGTGATCGACATGAGCTCGTCGGAGCCGGTGCGATCCCGCGCCCTCGGCGAGACCCTCGCGGGGAAGGGGCTCGGTTATCTCGACGCGCCGGTGTCGGGCGGCGTGCGGCGGGCGGTGGACGGCACGCTCGCCATCCTTGTCGGCGGCGAGGCGGATCTCCTCGCCCGCTGGCGGCCGGTGCTGGAGGTGATGGGCACGTCGGTGCTGCATATCGGCCCGGCGGGATCGGGCCACGCCGCCAAGGCGCTTAACAACTTCGTCTCCGCCGCGGGCCTGCTCGCCACGGTCGAGGCGCTCCACGTGGCCCAGCGCTTCGGCATCGCGCCGGAGGCCATGACCGACGTGCTCAACGCCTCGTCCGGGCGCAGCAACACCTCCGAGAACAAGGTCAAGCAGTTCATGCTCAGCGGCAGCTTCGCCTCGGGCTTCTCGCTGAAGCTGATGGACAAGGATCTCGGCATCGCCGGCGCCCTGGCCGAGTCGGTCGATTACCCGCTCGGCTTCGGCCGGCACTGCATCGAGACCTGGCACGCGATCGCCGGCGAGGTCGGGCCCGCGGCCGACCACACCGAGATGTACCGCCTGCTGGCCGAAGGAGCCTGAGACGATGGCGCTCCCGGATCTGAGCCGCTTCTACATTGGCGGCGCCTGGGTCGAGCCGGCTGCGGCCCAGCCGTTCCCGCTGATCGATCCCGCCACCGAGACGGCGTTCGGCACCCTCGCGCTCGGCAGCGCCGAGGATGTCGACCGGGCGGTCCGCGCGGCCCGCGCCGCCTTCCCGGCCTTCTCGGAGACGGCGCCCGCCGCGCGTGTCGCGCTCCTGCGCCGGATCCTCGCGCTCTTCGAGGAGCGGTTCGAGACCTTCGCCGAGACGATCCGGCAGGAGATGGGCTCGCCGATCGGCTTCGCCCGCAAGGGGCAGGCGGCACGGGGACCGGCGCACCTCAACGCGCTCATCGAGGTGATGGAGCGCTTCGCGTTCGAGGAGGATCGCGGCACCACCCGGATCCGGCGCGAGTCGATCGGCGTCTGCGGCCTGATCACGCCCTGGAACTGGCCGATCAACCAGATCGTCGTGAAGATCGCCCCGGCGCTCGCGGCCGGCTGCACCATGGTGCTGAAGCCCAGCGAGTACTCGGCGGTCAGCGCGCTGCTGTTCGCGCAGGTTCTGCACGACGCGGGCGTGCCGCCCGGCGTGTTCAACCTCGTGAACGGGGACGGCCCCGGCGTCGGCGCCGCGATCGCCGCGCATCCGGGGATCGACATGGTCTCGTTCACCGGGTCGACCCGCGCCGGCATCGAGATCGCCCGGGCGGCGGCCCCGACCATCAAGCGCGTCGCGCAGGAGCTCGGCGGCAAGTCCGCCAACATCCTGCTCGCGGACGTCGACTTCGATCAGGCGGTCCGGCGCGGCGTCGCGGCCTGCTGCACCAATTCCGGCCAGTCCTGCTCGATCCCGACCCGGATGCTCGTGCCCCGGGCCCGGATGGACGAGGTGGCCACCATCGCGGCCGAGACGGCGGCGGGCTTCCGCCTCGGCCCGACCGCCGATCCCGAGACGGATCTCGGGCCGGTGGTCAACCGGAACCAGTACGAGCGCGTCGTCGGGCTGATCCGCACCGGCATCGCGGAGGGCGCGCGTCTCGTCGCCGGCGGCCCGGAGCGGCCGGACCACCTCGATCGCGGCTTCTACGTCCGCCCGACGGTCTTCGCCGACGTGACCCCCGACATGACCATCGCGCGGGAGGAGATCTTCGGGCCTGTCCTGTCGATCCTCGCCTACGACAGCGAGGACGACGCCGTCGCGATCGCCAACGGGTCGCGCTACGGGCTCGCCGCCTACGTGCAGGGGCGGGACCGCGACCGGGCGCGCGCCGTGGCGCGTCGGCTGGTCGGCGGGCAGGTCCACATCAACTACCCGCCCCCGGACGTCCACGCGCCGTTCGGCGGTTACCGCCAGTCCGGCAACGGCCGGGAATGGGGCGAGGCCGGTCTCCAGGAATACCTCGAGACGAAGGCGATGATCGGCTTCGGCCTCGACTGATCCATCCCGCGCGCTGCGGCCGGCGCCTGCGCGCACCGGCCTCGACCAGGAGAACCAGATGTCCGACGAGAGCGAGCTGTTCGGCCAGGGTTTCGAGAACCGCAAGACCGTCCTGGGCGCCGCCCATGTCGAGAAATCCTGGGCCAATGCCGACGCGTTCAACCGTCCGGTCCAGCGGCTCGTCACCGAGTATTGCTGGGGCGCGGTCTGGGGCGACGAGACGCTGCCGTTCAAGACCCGCAGCATGCTCAACATCGCGATGTTGACCGCGATGAACCAGCACCACGAGCTCGGCGTCCACGTCAAAGGCGCCCTCAACAACGGCGTGACCAAGGACGAGATCCAGGCCGTGCTGATGCAGGCGCTCGTCTATTGCGGCGCCCCGGCGGCCCTGGCCGCCTTCCGGACCGCCTCCGCGGCGATCGCCGCGTGGGACGCGGAGCACGCCGGCGGGCGCTGATCTCGCGAACGACCGCGCGGGCACGCACCCGCGCCCCGCACCGACGCAGTCAAAAAAATTGCGCGGCAGACGAACAGGGAAGGAGACGCCATGTCGGTCACGTCGGCAGCCTTGGCAACGGACGCGGCGGGCGTGCGCCCGGCGTCGTCCCAGTCGGTCGAGGAGAAGCGTAAGAGCGCCATCCGCGGCGCGTTCTTCTCAGAATACATCGACATGTTCGACATCTACCTGCCGGTCGTCGCACTGGCTCCGGTGATGTTCATGTTCCAGCCGAAGAACCTGTCTCCCCAGATGGAGACGGTGCTGGCGTCGCTGGTCTTCATCACCACCTTGCTCGGCCGCCCGATCGGCGCGCTGATCTTCGGTCTGATCGCCGACAAGGTCGGGCGCCGGTCCGCCTCGATCTACTCGGTGGCGGGGTTCGGCGTGATCACGCTGCTGATCGGCCTGCTGCCCGGCTACGAGACCCTCGGTCTCGCCTCGTACATCCTGCTGGTGCTGCTGCGCTTCCTCGACGGGATCTTCCTCGGGGGCGGCTATACCGGCGCGATGCCGCTCGCCATCGAGTATTCCAAGAAGGACAAGCGCGGCTTCGTCGGCGGTTTGATCATCGCGGGCTTCCCGGCTGCCTATGTCAGCATCAACCTGATCACGATGCTGATGTTCTACCTGTTCCCCCTCGACGGGCCCGGGTCGCCGTACACGGTCTGGGGCTGGCGCATCCCCTTCATCGTCGGCGCGGCGCTGGCCGGCCTGCTCGCGCTCTACTACGTCCACAAGGTCTCGGAATCCGAGGTCTGGAAGAAGGAGGCCGCCGGCGGGGCGGTCCAGGCCGAGACGTCGCCCATGGTGGGACTGCTCTCCGGGAAGGGCGGCCGCGACCTCCTGCAGGTCCTTCTGCTGATGACCGGATTCTGGATGACGCAGAACATCATCACGATCTACATGCCGACCGGGTTGCTGGTGAAGACCCTGCACCTCAACGGCTTCGCGCTGACCGCGACGCTGATGATCTGCTACACGATCCTGTTCTTCAGCTATATTGGTTCCGGTCTGATGGGGCAGGTCATCGGCCGCCGACGCTTCTTCGTGATCGTCGGCCCGCTGATCGCGACCGTCGGCGCGTACATCCTCTACACGCTGACCGTCACGCCCGACATGACGTTCGGCACCCGCGTGCTGCTGGTCAGCCTCCTGGCAGTCATCGTGACCTCGCCCTGGGGCGTCATCGTCACTTACATCAACGAGCGCTTCGCCACGGATGTCCGCGCCACCGGCTTCGGCATCGGCTTCAGCCTCTCGGTGGTGATCCCGTCCTTCTACGCCTTCTACATGGATTGGCTGAGCGCGCTGATGCCGCTCGCGCTGACGCCCGTGGCGCTGCTGATCGTCGGCGGCCTGATCGGCACCGTGGGCGCGCTCATCGGGCCGGAGACCAAGGACGTCGATTTCGGCACCGGGTACTGAGCGGGCCGCCGCGCGGAGGACGCAGCATGAACGGGAACCGGATCGGATTCATCGGGCTCGGCAACATGGGCGGCCGCATGACGCGCCGCCTGACCGGGGCGGGAATCGACGTCGTCGGCTTCGACACCGACCGGGAGGCCGCTTCGCGCTGGGGCGCGACGGCCGCGGCCTCGACCGCCGCGGTCGTCGAAGGGGCCGACGTCATCCTCATGTCCCTGCCCGACAGCAAGGTGGTCGAGCGCGTCGTGCTCGGCGAGGGCGGCGTCCTCGCGGGATGCCGGGACGGGCAGATCGTCGTCGATCTCAGCACGGCGGCCGCCAGCTCGACGCGCCGCATCGCCGCGGCGCTGGCCGAGCGCGGCGTCGCCTACGTGGATGCCGGCATCTCCGGCGGCGCCGCGGCGGCCGAGAAAGGTACGCTGACCCTGATGGTCGGCGGCGATCCGGCGGTGATCGACCGGCTCGGCTGGGTGTTCGCGCCGATCGCCCGGAAGGTCGTCGTGATGGGTGCCTCCGGCGCCGGCCACACGACCAAGCTGCTCAACAACTTCCTGAATGCGGTCAGCCTCGCGGCCACCGCGGAGGTCATGGTGGCGGGCAGGAAGGCCGGGCTCGACCTGCACCGGCTCCTAGAGGTGCTGAACGCCTCCAGCGGCGTCAATTTCGCGACGCTGAACCGATTCCCGAAGATCGTGGACGGCGACTACCTGGAAGGCGGCCTGACCGGCAAGCTCATGACCAAGGATGTCGTCCTCTACACCGATCTCCTGCACGAGCTCGGTGTCGCCTCCCTCAACGCAGCGGGCCCGATGGCGACCTTCGGCCTCGCCACGGCGCTCGGCTACGGCGACGTCATCTCCAACCGCGTCGTCGACGCTATCGGCGACGTCTCCGGCGGCGTCCGGCTCCATGGGAACTGACACGAGAACTGAGAGGATACGATGCAGATTTTCCACGGTCGCGAGAAGAGCGCGAAATCCGAGAGCCGCGGGCCGACCTTCACCGGGCAGGTCTGGGCCGATCCGGTGATGCCGTCGACGGGCGGCGTGATGATCAACAACGTCTTCTTCACGCCCGGCGCGCGGACCTTCTGGCACACGCACGCGCAGGGCCAGATCCTGCAGGTGACCGCCGGCAAGGGCTGGATCTGCGTCGCGGGCCAGCAGGCGCAGCCGATCCGGGCGGGCGACATCGTCTGGATCCCCGCGGACGAGCGGCACTGGCACGGCGCGGCCGCCGACAGCTACCTGCTCCACACGGCGATCTCGCTCGGCCAGACCAACTGGCAGGACGAGGTGGTCGAGGCCGATTACGCCGGAGCCACGGTATGACCGGGGCCGCGCCGAACCCGGAGAGCCTCCGGCACACCGTGCAGCAGCAGCTCGGCTACTGGGACGCGGAGCAGGCGGCTCTGGCCGAGCTGTCGCCGGGCTTCCTCGACGCCTGGGCGCGGCTGGCGATGGTGCCGGTGCGCAAGAATCATCTCGGAGCCAAGGACCGCGCCCTGATCGCGCTCTCGGCCGCGACGGCCGCGACGCATCTCTACGCGCCCGGGACCCGCCGCCAGATCCGAAACGCCCTCGACGCGGGCGCGACCGCCGACGAGATCGCGGAGGTGCTCGCGCTGACGGCCACGCTCGGCATCCACGCCTGCAACATCGGTGTGCCGCTGCTGCTGGAGGTGCTGGAGGAGGCCGGGCAGCGAAGCGTCCCCGAGCCGCTGTCGCCGCGGCAGGAGCAGCTGAAGTCCGACTTCACCCGCGATCGGGGCTACTGGCACGCGTTCTGGGACGGACTTCTCGAACTCGATCCCGACCTGTTCGAGGGCTATCTCGACTTCTCGGCGTGGCCCTGGCGCCACGGCGTGCTGACACCGAAAATGAAGGAGTTCGTCTACTGCGCCTTCGACGCGGCGGCGACCCATCTCTACGTGCCGGGCCTGAAGATGCACATGAAGAACGCGCTCGGCTACGGGGCGACCAAGGAGGAACTCATGGAGGTTCTCGAGATCGTCAGCCTGATCGGCATGCACGGCGCGGAACTGGCCGCGCCGATCCTGCTCGACGAGCTGGCCGCGCGGGGCCGGGGCTGACCGACGCGCTTCGGGACATCCCTTGCCACCCGGGGCTGCGTCATGTCACCCGTTTAGCTCATCAGCGCTCCCCGAACACCAGGCGATGAACAAGATCAGGGCCATCCAGCCAGACACGCTCCGTCGGAAGGTCGAGGACGCCGTCCGCGAGGCGATCACCTCGGGCGTCTACGCCCCCGGCGAGCGGCTGATCGAGCGCGAATTGTGCGAGGGGCTCGGCGTCAGCCGCGCCTCCGTGCGCGAGGCCCTGCGCCGGCTCGAGGCCGAGAAGCTGGTCCACACGGTTCCACATCGCGGCCCGGTCGTGGCCTCGATCTCGGTGGAGGAGGCGCGTCAGCTCTACGCGCTGCGGGCTGTCCTGGAAGGCTACGCGGCCCGAGAATTCGCCACCCAGGCTTCGGACGCTGCCGTCACAGAATTCGCTGCGGCAGCCCGGCATCTGCGCGAGGCTGCTAGCAGCGGCAACACGGATCACGTCCTGCGCGCGAAGGGTATTCTATACGATATCATGCTCAGCAATTGCCGAAACGATCTCGTCTACGAGATCCTTTGCGGATTCTACTCCCGAATCAACCTGCTGCGCGCGACATCCCTGATGCATCCCGAGCGGCTGCCACACAGCCTCGCCGAGATCGATGCCCTCGTCGAGGCTTTTCAGGCCCGCGACGCCGCGAAAGCCGAACACGTGGCGCGACTCCATGTCATGAATGCATGTGCGGTCGCCCTGAAGCAGCTCTCGGCGCGCACCCACCAGCAGACGCTCGATGCTGTCAGCTGAGCCTGATTTCTTCTGCCTCGGCAGCGTGACGCGGTCCTGCATATGCGGACGCAGGGTGATTCAACTGTCGGTGGAATAACTCCCCGTCCCGAGACAGAAATTTCCAGCGCCTGCGACCAGTCTTACCGGCGTGTTTTTAGCGGCGAGGCTGGTCGCGGCCATCGGGAGATCGCGTCCGGTGGCAGATCGAACCCGATCCCGCGCAACATCTTCAGGTGCGCCATAAGGGACTTGGGCGAGTCTGCCCGATTTTTCGGCGCGACTCCCATGAAGCGGCGAGCCCGCTTTTGGGGAAGGCATCGTCAGGCCGGACCGGACGTTCGGCTTGGCGCCCATCGTGGTCGGTCAGGCGACGAGGGAATTTGCCCCGAAGCGGCCGCTGACGGAGGCTCGCAAAGCAGCCTTTTCCCTGAGATCTCCTCAGCTTCAGCTTTCCACCTTTCGTGGAAACGCAGCCGACCGAACACGGCCGGGATGAACCGGGTCGTGCCTCAGACGAGCGGCGCCCACCGCGACGGGCCTCCCGGCAAGGACCGAGCAGCCCGCCAAATCCGTCACGACCTTGAGCGGGGCGCTGCCCGACCGGCTCATCCATCACTGTGAGATCGTCGAGACCGGCAATGAGAGCTGGCGCTTCAAGAACCGCGCCTGAGGCCAGAGCTTACGACGCCAAAGCCAGATGTCGGATCGGCTCAGCCGCACCGTATGAGCTTGCGCAGGGGGCCAATTGCGGGCCGATCTGGGGTCCCGTTCCGGGGCTGTGGCGCGGTGCCGGTGCCGACCGGACAGACGTTGCCCGAAGCCCGGCTTGCGGCACGGGCCCCGCGCGACGCCAAAACCCCCGAGCGTAAGACGACCCATTCAACGATGTTCGAAGATCGATCGTCCTAAGATGCCTTACCGATAAATTGGAAGACCGAACCCAATCAGTCCAAGTCCAAGTATCAGGAGGCCGCCACCAACACCTTCTATCAGCACTAGGTGATGCGCGTGCTTGGACGCCGAATTAGATGTGGCAATTCCCGCAACGATACATAAGATGCTGAGGCAGAACATTCTATGGACCAAAAATATTATCCGACAATCGTCGCTTAAATCCTGCAGATAAACAGGATTGAGGCTTCTTAGCAGCAATTCTTTCTGTCGAAAACTAATGATTTCAGTCCCGGATCTGTGAGTGGGTGATTGTGTCTGATGAGCAACAAAGCGCCGTCCCGGAGCACGCGAGCCGCTTCACAGCGCGCTATTTGATCCGTCGCGACGGACATCCTTCGAAGACGTGCCTGATTGAACGCGTGCTCGGCGCGATCCCGGCTGCATCGGTGCGGGACATGATCTCAGGCTGCGGCGCTGAGATTGCACTGGGCGAGGATGAATCCGGCCACCCCAGCGGCGGGTATGGGCCGGCTCAGGAGGTAGCCTTGGACCTCCGAGAAGCCGCTCGCCCGGAGCCGGGCCAGCTGCTCTTCCGTCTCGACGCCCTCGGCCGTTGTAGTGATCTTCAGGCTGCGGCCGAGTTCTGCCACGACATGAACGATCGCGGCGGCCTCGTCCCGTTCCATAAGATTCCGCACAAACGACTGGTCCAGTTTGATCTTGTCGAAGCGGAAACTGTTGAGGGAACTGAGCGACGAGTAGCCCGTGCCGAAATCATCCATCGAGAACCGCACGCCGAGGCGGCGAAGCCGGGTTAGCTTTTCGTAGGTGGCTTGATCTTGGCCGAGGATCACCGATTCGGTGATCTCCAGTTCGAGGCGTTGGCTCGGAAGCCGGGTTGCGTGCAGCACCTCCTCCACGATCTGGTCGATATGACCCTCCCGGAACTGGGCCGGCGAGATGTTGACCGCCACACGCAGCGACCCTGGCCATTCCATCGCGGCCGCGCAGGCAGTCCGGAGGACGTAGACCCCGAGCGCATCGATCAGACCGGTGGCCTCGGCTACCGGCACGAACTCGCCGGGCGAGATCATGCCGCGTTCGGGGTGGTGCCAGCGGGCCAGTGCCTCGAATCCCGTCACCGTGTTGGTGGCGAGCTCGAACAATGGCTGGTAGTGCAGCTCGATCTGTCCATTCTCGATCGCGATGCGCAGCTCGCGCTCGATCCAGCGCCGGTGATGCTGACGCTCCTCCATCTCCGGCTCGAAGGCGCGCACCCTTCGGCCGCCATCGGCCTTGGCGACGTAGAGCGCGAGGTCGGCGCGGCGGAGGAGATCGTCGCCGTCGGCATCGGTCGGTGTTGAGATCGCGATCCCGAGGCTCGCATCGGCGGAGACGAACTGATCGGCGATGAGGAACGGGCGCCGCAGCTGAACCAGAGCCTCCTCCGCCAGCCTGAGCACGCCATCCCCAAGTTCCGACCCGGACAGGACCATCGCGAACTCGTCGCCGCCGAGGCGTGCCACGGTGCTGCCCGGCGGGCTCAAGGCCGTCAGCCGGCCGCCGACTTGACGGAGCAGATCGTCGCCCGCGGGATGGCCGAAGGTGTCGTTCACCCCCTTGAAGTCGTCGAGGTCGAGGCAGATGACCGCAACGGCGCGGCCGCCCCTGGCGAGTTCCGAGAACGCCGAGCCCAGACGTTCGGCGAGCAGCGTCCGGTTCGGAAGCCCCGTCAGGGCGTCGTGGGTTGCCAAGTGCGTGATGCGCGCCTGCGCGATCACGCTCGTGGTGACGTCCTCGTGCGTCTCGACCCAGCCTCCGTCGACCATCGACTGAATGGCGATCTCGACGCAGCGTCCGTCGGCAAGGGTTGCGGTCGTCACGCGGCCGTGTGCACCTAAGTCCCGGCCCGCCAGATCGGCGAGTCCGGCCAGCGACCAGACATCGGAATGGTTTGGATCGGGCCCAAGAGCCTCGGGTGCGATCCTGTAGATGCGGAGGAACTGCGCGTTCGAGACCTTGAGGCGGCCGTTCGCGTCGAACATGCACAGGCCCTGGGACATGTTGTTCAGGGCCGCGTCGAACCGCTCGTTCTGCTCCTCTAGCTGCGCCTCCCGCTCCGTCAGGATCTGGTTCTTGGCGAAGACGTCGTCGCGCAGCTGGTCCCGCTCCGCGAGGGAGTGCTCCAGGACGACCACCGCACGGGCGATGTCGCCGACCTCGTCTTCGCGCCGGACGTCCGGCACTGCCACATGCCAGTTTCCCCGCGCGACTTCGGCGACTGTCTGGGTGATCCGCACCAGCGGACGGGTGATGCGGCTCGACAGGAACAGGAGCACGATCGCCACGAGGCACAGGGTCAGGCCCGCGACGACGCAGAGCGTCGTCAGGAGGGAACGGGAGCTCGCCTCGCCGATCTCGACGACCTTGTTCTTGATCTCCTCGAGCTCCCGCAGGGGTGCCGCGACGCACAGCCGGATCTCCTGCGCCACTGGGATGCAGCGCGCGACCTTCTCGGCGCCGGCGATCGGCTGAAGGCCCGACGCGGAGACAACGCCGAGTCCCGCGCTAAGGATCTCGGCGCCCGCCGATGAGAGAAGGCGGGCGCCCGCGAGGATGAGGACGTCGCGTCCGCTCAGCGCGGAGAAAGCCGTCAGGATTTCCTCGCGCGGGCGGAGCACCCGGTAGCCGACCAAACCGCCGATCACTTCGCCGAACTCGTCGAACAGCGGTTGACCGAAGACGTCGACGAGCGATCCGGTCTCGTCCGCGGCGAGCGCGCCGGCCAAAGCGGGGTCCCAGCGCAGGGACATCACGAACCCAGTCGAACGTTCGCGGTCGTTCCTGGCTATCATCCCGCGCAGCGCGGCCGCCAGGGGTGTCTGCGCGAGCGCCGAGTTGGCCGTGAGCAGGTCCGCCTCGACCCGGTCGGCAGTAAGCGCCCGCAAATTCTGGTCGAAGGCGATCACCCCGTCGAGATCCGCGAGCGAAAGGGCGGGTCGCATGAGCTCGGACGCTGCCACCGTGTTACCGGAGAACACGGCCTTGGACACGTCCCAGCGCTTGGCCATTGTGGCGAAGCGCCGTTCCACATCTTCGCGTTGCATCTGGAGCCGCGCCGCCGCGAGCTTTGCGTCGCTCAGTAGGCGGCCCGAGAGCTGGGCTTCCGACCAGCGCGAGATCTCGTGGGCCTGCTCGCTCAGGGTCTGCCCGGAGCGCAGCGCCACGAGAAAGACGAGGGCCGCGAGGGCGATCGCGGCCGTCGAGAGCGTCGCGCCCACGAGGCGCGCGCGCAGGGAACGCGAGAACGGATTCCGCGTCACGGCTTGAGCGGAGCGCCGCCCCGCTCCTCCAGCAGGCGCTTCGCGTGGTCGGAGGTCGCGAAGGCGAGGAAATCGGCCGCCGCGGCGTCGCGCGTGGCGGCCTTGTAGATCAGCGCCAGGGTCACCGCGCTGGGGTAGGCAGGATCGCGCGGCGTGTTGCCGTCGATCGCGAGTACGGTGAGGTCTCCCGCCAGCGCGGGCGAAAACGGGCCAAAGCCGATCGCGCCGGGGGTCTGGCGCACGGTCTCGATGGCGTCCTGGGTCGTGGTCGCGGTTTTCGAGCGGCTCGTCAGGACGAGATCCCGCCAGCCTCCCATGCTTGACCGAAGGACCGCCAAAGTGCTGTCCGTGTCCTCGCGCCGGACGACACGGATCTTGAGGTCAGGGCCGCCGACAGCACTCCAATTGTCGGTCGTCCCGGCGAAGATCGCTGCTACCTGCGCGCTCGTCAGGCCTGTCACGCCGACGCCGCCGTGTACGAAGAACGCGGAGGGAATACGTGTCAACGGCACCTCGACGAGGCCTTGCCCCTTCTCCGCCTCAGTGAGAGGGCGAGCCACTCGGCCGAGCTTCTGCCGCTCGCCGCCGACCGCCGCGACCGCGCCGCCCGACCCGATACTCGGCGGGACTGTCACCCGCACCGCGCCGCCCGCATTGTAGGCCGTCGCGATTGCCTGCAGCATCTCGATTCCATCGCCTGTGCCGACGATGGCGAGGTCTTCTGCCCACGCACCGAATGACAGCGCCAAGAAGGCCAAGGCTGCCACGGGAAGCTTGCGGAGACTGACGAACGCAGGTGCCATGGCCGCAACCTGCTATCTGAGTGGTTAAATTGGTGTCACCGAATACGTGGATACCAATCTTTGGTTGATGATCCTTTAGACCACAGGCTCGGTTTTGGTTGTCTGATGACGCGTAACCCGCTGGAGGAGGCGCTGGATGAAATTCAGTTCCGCCGGGTGCTTCGTCGTGCCGGTCCGCTCGGCGGCATAGAAAGGGTCCGCGTAGCAGGTTGCCC
Source organism: Methylobacterium sp. PvR107 (assembly GCF_017833295.1). Lineage (NCBI taxonomy): Bacteria > Pseudomonadati > Pseudomonadota > Alphaproteobacteria > Hyphomicrobiales > Methylobacteriaceae > Methylobacterium > Methylobacterium sp. PvR107. The sequence goes on along the minus strand of NZ_JAFIBW010000001.1, from coordinate 3,155,166 downwards.
CTGCCGCCGCGGCCAGGAATTGCACTGCCGCGACCAACTCAGGCCCTCCAGCGGTGACGACCGTGTCATCCGCGGTGAGCATCGGGAGATGCAGCGTCGGCCGACCGGGGCGTGCGTCGTCAGGCGGGTTCGCGCCGCTGCAGGTCAGGGTCGTCGCAGCCCCCCGTTCGCGCAGCCATTGCAGGGCTGGACGCATGTAGAGGTTGTGCGCATGACGCGCTCCTGCCACGACCACTATGTCGCGCTCCGGCTCACGCAGGCGGCTCGCCCGCGCCACCGCCCAGGCCGGCGCGAAGCCCACCCCGGCCGATACCACGACGAGGCGCCCCCGTCCGAGCCGGTGGAAGGCGTGGCCGAACGGACCCTCGACCTTGACGGCGGATCCGGGACTGATCTGCTTCCCGAGCTGTGACGAGACCGCGCCACCGTCAAGCTGGCGGATCGAGAAGATCAGCTCGTTCAGCTCACCCGATCCGTCTGTGCGCAGGGTTGGGCTGTAGTCCCGTGGCGGGCAGCCTGGGAAGGTGACGCGGACGTATTGCCCCGGCAGATAGGCAAGCCGCTTGCGCAGCGTCACCGTGACCTCGACGATTTCGGGGGTCAGGGCGACCACGCTCTCGACCGTCCCGCTGCGCCGGACGACATCGGGCACCTCGTCGAATTCGATGACCGTCTCGGTCGTAAGTCGCGCCCGGCAGGCGAGCACCGTGTCGCCGACCCGCGTGCCCCCATCGTCGACGGTGCCCGAATAGACCCGCACACGGCATGTGTCGCACTGCCCTGTGGCGCAATCGTGCGGGATCGCGCGACCGCCGGCGAGACCGGCATCGAGCAGCGTCTGCCCGGCGCTCGCCGTCACGCGGCGACCGTTAATGACGAGGGCGACCTGTCCAGCCATCGTCGCCAATCCGCGTCAGCGCAACAGGACTTCGACCGGCCGCATGTGCCGGGTGTGGCGCGTCTGCGTGTGGTCGAAGGCCGAGACGTACAGGTAGAAGACGTTGCCGGGCAGGAAGTCCACGTCGTACTTGCTGCCGCTTGCGACCTTGCGCGAGGCGACCAGGGTCCAGTGGTCGTCGGCCCAGTGGGCCGCCGCCGTAATGCCCGCCCGGTCGCCGGTGTAGCCCTCCGTCAGCAGCACGCCGGGCATGACGGTGCCCACCGGGATCTCCGCGTCGACATCCTTCGCGTACGGCACCGTTTCGGATGCCTCGACCATCCACCAAGCCGCGCCCTCCGAGGCGCTGGCATCGGGATCGAGATCCACTGTGCCGAGCTTGGCCTTGGTGGCGCGCCAGTCCTTGGGGAGCCGCAAAGGCTCGACCGCGCCGGTATAGCCGCCCGGCCCCTCGAAGCGGAAATTGTAGCGGTAGGCGCTGGTGCCCGGATCGCCCCAGTAGCCCGCCTGATAGCGCCCCTTGATTGCGCGCTCCGCTGGGGTCGGATCGGTCGGCGGCCCAATATGCATGTCCTCGACCACGCCGAGCATGCCGCCCCGTCCCGATTTCCACTGCCACATATCGATGTAGCTACCGTCGGTGGTGTAGTGGTAGCCGCGGCCGTTCAAGGGGGCCGGCGCGTCGGGCAGCGGCCTGGCACCCAGATGCGTCGAACCGCCGGAGCCGAAGGCGTCGGAACGCGAGAAGATAACCGCGAGCTTATCCTCGTAATAGGCGGTGACGTCGGCCTTCGCGGCGTTCGAGTCGAGGAGGTGCCAGCCGTCCTCGCGCTTGATCATCGGCACACGCTTCAGGGAGCGCGACGGGTCCCACCAGCGGAAGGCAAAATAGACGGTCTTGTCGTCCCGCACGGCGCGGATCTCGACCGTGGTCTCGCCGGTGCCGCCGAAATTTGCACCCTGCATCGTTCGGACCGAGACGGGGCGGGCGGTCTTCCAGACCGGATCGTCGAGCAGCTTGCCGAGGTCGGGCCCGGCCGGCACCCGGTCCACCACGAGGGTCGAACGGCCGGCGAAATCCGCCCAGGCCAGGCCGCCCACCACCGGGATGGCGAGGGCAGCGGCCGCGAGCAGCGGCTGGCTCCGGCGAACCGCCGCGTCCGCTAGGGGCGCGGGACGGAACAGCCTGAGGAGCTGCCAGACGCCCCCGTACATGAAATGCGCGAGGGTATGGACCGCGATGTAGCCTAGTGCCACCAGGGCACAGGTGGCGTGCAGCCACACGACCCATCCGCCGTAGCCGAGATACAGCACTATGCCGGTGCCCGTGAGGATGAGGGTGATGGCGTAGACCGCCCAGTGCAGGGCGACGTTGATGCCGCCCCAGCGGGCCTTCCGGGCGGCTTTCGTGCGGCCGCTGACGAAGATCGCGCGTAAACGGGACAGGCCGTTGCGCTCCGCCAAGCGGCCACGAACGAGGTAGACGAGATAGGCGGTGATGCCGAAGAACAGGCTGAGGCCGGCGACAAAGTGGACCGTCCAGACCTCGCCCTGAGGCAGCAGCGGCGCTAGGAACTTGGCGGTCCGCGCCACCGGCGCGTCGGCCGAGATCCGAAGGCCCGTGATCAGGCTCGCGATCATCGCGACGGCGACGATCCAATGGATCACGATCGTGCCCGTGTCTGATCGTGGATGCCGGTCGGCGAGCGTTGCCAAGCTTACTTGCCGTTCCCGACCGGGCGCTGTCTCGGCTGGCGGATGCGGCGCGAGTGTGTCAGACATTCTGGTCACCCAGTCGCTCGCGCGTTCCGAACGCAGTAAGCAGGTTCTTTCTCAACTTAAGGCTGACGGACGGTTATTGCCAAGGTTGTGAATTCGAGAAAGCGGTGAAATTCCGGGAGTGTGACGGGACTGCACTTGAAGCGCCCGTTCGCCGTCGGCCGCCGGGGATCAGGCGCGATCCGGCAGGGATCGAAGTGCGATGACTGGAAGTCAGAGTGACGTTCAGGATACCCGAGGCAGGTCGGTAGAAGGCCGTCCGCTTTTCCAGCAAGCAGGCTCCGAAGCGGCTGTTCCGCTATCGGCCCTGGCTGTGTCAAAACCTCGATGGTGGTAGCTTTGTCCTGCTCGCCCGGAGGATGGCATGGGACGGTGCGTGGTCGGTGCCGAGCGCGATCAGACGACGCTATTTCCGCCTTGCCTGAAAGATTAAATCGCCGAGGACAACCCTGTCCGCGTCGTCGATGCCTTCGTGGATGCCCTGGAACGCGGCGCGCTCGGCTTTGCGGGGGGGGGGGGCGATGCAGCACGCACGGGGCGACCGGGCTACCATCCGGCCGCTCTCCTGAAGCTCTACGTCTACGGCTATCTCAACCGGGTCCCGTCGAGCCGACGGTTGGAGCGCGAGGCGGGCCGCAATGTCGAGGTCATGTGGCTGACCGGCCAGCTGTCACCCGATCATAAGACCATTGCCGAGTTCCGTCGGCAGAACGGGCTGGCCATCGGTCGCGTCTGTGCCCGCTTCGGCGCCTTGTGCCGCGCGATGGGCCTTCTGACGGGGACGTGCGTCGCGATCGACGGCTCGAAGTCTAAGGCGGTCGACAATCGCGAGCGCAACTTCACGCATGGCAAGCTCGACCGGCGCCGCCAACAGATCGAGGAGAGCGTGTCGCGTTACCGCTCGCAGCTCGACACGGCTGGTCGGCAGGATCCCACGCCGGAACTGGCGGCCAAGGTCGAGCGGCTGAAGGAGAAGATCGCCCGCCTCGGTCAGGAGATGGAGCGGCCTGCCGGTTTAGAGGAGCAGATGAAGGCGACGCTCGAGACGGCTCTCCCCGCGCTGGCGGACAGGCCGGGCTTTCAGGGCGCGCGCGCTCCCGCCGAGGCAAGGAAAGCCCGCACGGTGTCGCGGAGAAAGGCCGCATCGGCTGGGTTGGTCGAGGGATTGCCGGCGCGGTGGCCCCAGAGGCTCGGGATCGGCCGCAGAACGGCATCGCGCAGGTGCGGCAGTTCGGCGGCGTTGTCGGCGACGCGGAAGTAGAGATCGGTCTCACCCGGCAGCAGCAGCAGCCGGGCCGTGATCGCGCCCAGCGCCCGCGCGAGGTCCCCGCCGTAGCGTGGGTCGCGGCTGATGTCGCCAGCATCCCAGGTGTGGAGCTGCGCGTACAGATCGGCTGCCGGCCGGCGGCCGAAGCGCTCCTCCCAGTCGGTGCGCAGGAAGGTGTCGAGGTCCGGGGCGCCCAGGGCGGTGCGGTGTAGGTCTGCCCGGTAGAAATCCTGGCTGAGCGCCCAGCCCGCGTAGATGCGCCCGAAGGCCCGGAGCGCCGCGGCGGGCTCCGCCGAGAAGCGGCCGGCGCCGCGATGTTCCGGCGCGGCCTCCAGCACCGCCATGAGGCCCTTCAGGAACACGCGGTTGTGGGTGGCGGTCCGGGCGCTGCCGCAATTGATCACCGCGCGGGCGACCTGCTCGGGAAACAGCGCCGCCCAGTGGTAGGCCTGCTGCGCCCCCATGGACCAGCCATAGACGGCGTGCAGACGCGCGATCCCCCACACCTCGGCGAGAAGGCGGCGCTGGGCGTGGACGTTGTCCCAGGCGGTGACGAGGCCGGGCCAGTCCGGCGTGTTCGACGGGCTCGACGACAGGCCGTTGCCGAACATGTCCGGGATGACGATGAACCAACAGCTCGGATCGAGCACCCCATCGGGCCCGATTAGCCATTCCAAGTCTGTATGCTGGGCCGAATAGCTCGTCGGATAGAGCACGACATTGTCCCGGGCGGTCGACAGCGTCCCATGCGTCTTCCAGCGCAGCTGCGCTCTCGGCAGCACCGCGCCCGACTGTAGCGTCAGGTCGCCGAGTTCGAAGGTTCCGGTGGCCGTCGCCCAACCGCTCACGGGCGCAGCGTCCGCACGAATCCGACATGCCAGTGGGCGTCGTCTCGCTGGCGCATGCCGAGGCGCAACGCCGCGCGGGCGTCTGGCAGGCGGTAGAACAGGATCGACGGGTGGAGGCGATGCTCGGCGTGAAAGGGCATGGTCCACATGAGGAGCCGCATAAGGCCGTTGGTCAAGGCCGTGCGCATGTTGGTCGGGCCGTCGTCGTCGATCATGCAGAGCGTGTGCTCGGTTGGGAGGCAGAGCCGCCGGGACGGCTACCCGAAGATCCGCGGCCCGATCCCAATTCCAGGGGCCGAGCGCCAGACCAGCCAGCCGGCCCTGGCCAGCATCGGGACATGCGCGTCGAGGCGGAGGGCATCGCACCTGTCCGAGGTGAGCGACAGCGCCGTCACCTCAGAGCCAGTGAGAACCCGTGCGCTCGTGGAAGCGGCTCGTTCCCTGAACCGTGTGACCGCCTCGAAGACGCGCGAATACGGCATCATCCATGACGATCCCTCCGATCGTATACCGGGCATCCCCGCATGCCGGCTCGACCGCGATCGCCAGCCGACGCGCGCGATCGGCTTGGTATCCGGCTTGCCTCTGCGGCCCAGGCAAAGGGTGAATGCGAAATGAGACGATCCTGGTTGTCCGGCCTATTCGCGGCCGTGGCGCTGCTCGCGCCGGGCTCCGCGGGCGCGGAAACGACGCTGAAGGCGGTGCTGGAAGCCGAGATCGTCACCCTCGACCCCTACTTCACCACGGCGTACATCACGCGAACCTTCGGCTTCATGGTATATGAGACGCTGTTCGCGCCGGACGCGACGGGCGTGTTCCGGCCGCAGATGGTCGACACATGGTCGGTGTCGGATGATCGGCTCACCTGGCGCTTCACCTTGCGCGACGGGCTGCGCTTCCACGACGGCGCGCCGGTCCGGGCCGCCGACTGCGTCGCCTCGCTGCGGCGCTGGGCGGCTCGCAGCGCGTTGGGCGGCCGGCTCATGGACGTGACGGCTGCCCTCGACGCCGTGGACGACCGGACCTTCGTGCTGACGCTGCGAGAGCCCTACGGCCTCGTCCTCGACACACTCGGCACGACATCGAGCCCCACGCCGTTTATCATGCCGGCGCGGCTCGCCGCGGCGCCCCCGACGACGCAGCTCTCTGAGGTCGTGGGATCCGGTCCGTTCATCTACGACCGCGCCGCGCACATCCCCGGCGACCACATGCTCCTGCGCCGGAACACCGACTATCGGCCGCGTCCCGAGCCGGCCGACTTCTTGGCGGGCGGCAAGGTCGTGAAGGTCGACGCCCTCGACATCCGCGTCATCCCCGACGGGGCGACGGCGGCGGGCGCCCTCGGCGTGGGCGAGATCGACTACATGCAGTATGCGCCCTTCGACCTGATCGCTCAGATGGAGTCCAAAAAGGGCTTGGCAGTGATGAACTTCACCGGCCCGCACAGGTTCACGGGCCACTATCGCATTAACACGGCGTCCAAGCCCTTCGACGACCCGGCCATTCGGCGCGTGCTGCTGCGGCTCGTCGATCAGCGCGAGGTCCTCGACGGGTTCGGCCTCGACCCACGCTTCTCGCAAACCTGCGACGCCTTCTTCATCTGCGGCTCGCCCTACGAGACGCATGTCGGGACAGATCTCTTGCACGACCCTTCGCTGGCGGCGGCACGGTCCGCTCTGAAGGAGACCGCCTACAAGGGCGAGCCGGTGATCGTGATGGTGGCCAACGATCTCGAGGCGGCGCGCGTGTCCTCGACCATCTTGGCCGATCGACTGAAGGAGGCCGGCTTCACCGTCGACCTGCAGGTGATGGATTGGGCAGCCCTGCTCGCCAAACGCACCAAGAAGGCCGGCTGGGGCCTCTTCGGCATCCATGCGCTCGGGCTCGATCTCAGCTCGCCTCTGACCAACTCCGCGATCAACTTCAACTGCAAGGACGCGGCGAGTTCCGGGTTCATGTGCGACCCGCGCATGGTTGGCTTGTTCGACCGTTTCGCCCGCGAGCCTGATCTGGACAAGCGGCGCGCCATCGCAGGGGAGATCCAGACCATCGTCTACGGAGAGGGCCTCGTCGTCCCGTTCGGCCAGTTCGCGCAGCCCGCGGCTTACCGGACCTCGCTCACCGGTCTGATCCCCTCCGCTATCCCGCTCTTCTGGAACGTCGTGAAGCAATGAGCGCAGCCCCGTACGATATCGTCGTGGTCGGTGCAGGCTCCGCCGGGGCGGCTTTGGCAGCCCGCCTCTCGGAGGATCCGCGCCGCCGGGTACTCCTGCTGGAAGCTGGACGCGATTGGCGCCCCACCGATGCGCCGCCGGCGCTGCGCTCGGCCAACATCATCCCGTTCATGTATGACCCGGCCCATCAGGCGGACTGGCAGTGGCCGGGACTGATGAGCCGGCGGACCCGTGTGCAGGAGCCACGCTTCTACTGGCGCGGTCGCGCGCTCGGCGGCAGTTCGACGGTGAACGCGCAGATCGCGATCCGCGGCGTTCCCGCGGCCTTCGATGCCTGGGCGGATCAGGGATGCACCGGCTGGTCAGCCGCGGATGTGCTGCCTCTCTTCGACCGGATCGAGGACGATGCCGATTTCGGCCTGGAGGACAGCTGCCGTCGCGGCGGTCCGCTCCCCGTGTATCGCGCGAAGCCGGATGCCTGGGGCGCGGTGGATCTGGGGCTTCGCGCGGCCGCCCTCGCAGCCGGCCATCCCTGGAAGGCGGACCTCAACTCGCCGGTGGGCGAGGGCGTCTCGTGCAACCCGATCAACAGCCGCGACGGTCACCGGGTCACCACCAACGACGGCTACCTGGAACCGGCGCGCGACCGGCCGAACCTCGAGATCCGCTGCGAGGCCCTGGTCGACTGCGTCCTGTTCGAGGGCCACCGGGCCGTCGGCCTGCGCGTCCGCTTCGGTGCGGAGCCCTGGACCGAGATCCATGGCCGCGAGATCGTGCTGTGCGCCGGCGCCGTCCACAGCCCGGCGATCCTGATGCGCTCCGGGATCGGCCCGGCCGAGCCGCTTCGCGCCCTCGGCATTCCCGTCCGGCAGGCGCACGAGGCTGTCGGCCGCAACTTCATGGACCATCCGATCCTGCGGGCGACGCTGGATCTGAAGCCGGGCCATCGGGCGCTCGGCACGGATGCGCGCCACACCAACTGCTGCGTCACGTACTCGAGTGGCCTCGCGGGCGGCGGGGAACGCGACATGATCTTCGTCGCCTACAATCATCGGACCCTGACCGGGCCGGAACCGACGCCGCAGGGCGCTGTCGGCGTCGGGCTCTACGACGCGTTCTCGCGCGGGACGCTGCACCTCACCGCGCCCAATCCGGAAGCCAACCCGATCATCGAGGAGAACATGCTCGATGACCCGCGCGATCGCCTGCGCATGCGCGACGCGGTGCGCCGTCTCGCAGGCCTCACCGCGCACCCGGCCCTGGCCGGTCTCGCGACGGCGATCCGGTTCGGCGAGAGCCCGCTCGCGATCGGCGCCGCCGCGCGCCTTCCGGACGACGAGCTCGATGCCCTGATGCTCGCCGAGGCCGGCGACATCCAGCACGCAGCCGGCACGTGCCGCATGACCGGCTGGCAGGACGCGTCCGGTGTCGTCGACCCCGATCTCAAGGTTCGCGGAATCGACGGATTGCGGGTGTGCGATGCCTCCATCATGCCGAGCGATTGTCGGGCCAACCTGCACTTTACCTGCGTGATGATCGGCGAGAATCTTGCTCGACGGATGTCGAAGAGCGATTTCTAGTCAGCCCCGGATCGCATTGCGCAGCATTGTCGGCATTCGATCGACGGGTCTTTGCGCCGCCCGCGGTGCGGCTGATCGTGGACGAACGATCGCCGTTGAAGCGTAGCAGTTGATCGGCTCTGTTCGTCCGTTGCGGCGGCATGGATCAGGCATTCTCGCTGCTTTTCGAGCTTGCAGACCGGATTTCATATCGAATGGTGCGCTATTTCCGCGAATGAGGGTGCGGTTTGGCAGCCAACTTGCTTGAGCGAATGCCCGACGGCAGCGGCCGCAGGATCCGGTGCTTCGACTCCGGTGCTTCGACAGCCGCCCTTTCTCGGCACGCGCCTGACTTCCTCATCGACTCCCGCGGAGCTCGTATGCCTCAGCCCTGGTCGCCCCTGCTCCATCGGCGCTCGATCCTGAGAGGAATGACCGGCCTAGCGGTCGGCGCGGCATGGGCGCCGACCGCCGCGCGTGCCGCAGGACTCAAGACCGTCCGCTTCAGCGAGGCCGTCCACAACCTCGGCTACATCAACCTTTACGTCGGGATTCACGCCGGCATCTTCGAGAAGAACGGCCTCGCCATGCAGGTGAGCGCCGCCGGAGGCGACACCCAGACCTTCGCGGCCGTGCTGGGGGGCTCGGCGGATTTCGCCATCGGTGACCCCACGATGGTGGTGATCTCGCGCGAGAACGGCGGGCCCGGGATGGTGGTCGGCACCGTTGTTCAGCGGGCCCACTACTTCGCGGTCTCGAAGTCGGTCGATCCCTTCACCGACCCGAAGGGCTTCAAGGGCAAGCGGATCGCCACCTCGCCGGAACCCAACACCAACTTCAGCGTGACCAAGCGCCTCGTCGAGAGCAATGGGATGAAGCTCGGCGTCGACGCGACGATCGTGCCGGTGAGTCCCGGAACCGAGATCGCCGCCATGCTCGCCGGCGCGGCCGACATCGCGGTCGCCTACCAGCCCGGCGTCGCTCAGGCAGTGGCGCAGGGTGCAAAAATCGTGTTCGATTTCTCGAACTACGTCGGGCCCTTCTGCAATACCGGGATCATGGTGCTGCCCGGAACGATCCAGAAGGATCCCTCGACCGTGCAGGCCCTGGTGACAGCCTTCGAGGAGGCCGGGCGCAGAACCTACAACGATCCCGACTACGCCAAGAAGGTCGCGCGGCTGGAATTTCCGGACCTCCCGGGCGACGTCGTGGACGCTGCCATCGATGCCGAGCTGAAGTATAAAATCCCGGCCTCCAGCGTCGTGACCGAGAAGGACGCCTGGGAAAGCCTGATGGGCATGCAAAGATACCTCGGGAATATCAAAGGCACGCTGACTTTCGATCAGGTCGTCGACAATACGTTCGCCGACAAGGCCGCGAAGCGCGCCGGCTGAACGGCACCCCCGTGTCCGAAGGTACTCTGCAAGCGGCGGCTCGCCCCGGGTCTCCCGTGCCCCCGCTCTCCGTCGAGCATCTCGCCAAGGCGTATCGGACGGGCGGTCGCATCCTGCCGGTCGTCGGTGATCTCACCTTCGCGCTCGCCCGCGGCGAGATCGTCGCGATCGTCGGCCCGTCGGGCTGCGGGAAGACCACGCTCCTCAACGCCGTCTGCGGTCTGACGCCGGCGGACTCGGGCCGCATCCTCTGGAACGGCATGCCCCTCGACCGGCGCGGCCGCACGCCCAGCGGGATCGGCTACATGCTGCAGAAAGACCTTCTGTTGCCCTGGCGCACGGCCCTCGACAACGTGAAGCTCGGCACCGAACTGCGAGGGATGCCGCGCGGTCAGGCCGACGAGCGGGCGCGCGCGCTCCTCGACCAGCTCGGCCTGCACGGTTTCGCTGGGGCCTATCCCGCGACTCTGTCGGGCGGCATGCGCCAGCGGGTGGCGCTTGCCCGCACCCTGATCAACGATCCGGACGTCCTGCTGTTTGACGAGCCCTTCGCGGCGCTCGACTTCCAGACGAAGCTGCTGATCGAAGCCGACACGGTGCGGCTCGTGCGCGACGGCGGCAAGTCCGTGCTTCTGATCACGCACGACATCGAGGAGGCCGTCTCGATTGCCGACCGGGTCCTCGTGCTGAGTGGGCGGCCGACCACCGTCAAGGCCGCCTACACGATCGACCTCGACTGTGCGCCCGACGACATGATCGGGGCCCGAGAGAGTGCCGGCTTCGGCGACTACGTCCGCCAGATCTGGGCCGATCTCGATATTCCACGCACCACGGTTGGCGGCGCCGGTCGTGGCATCAGCCGCGCTGCAGCGAGGTCCTGAGATGTCGGACGCCGTGACCGGACCGGCAACCGTGATCGGGACGAGCCGGGATGCCCCGCCCGCACCGCCGCGCGACGGTGCGCGCCTGCGCTCAGGCGCGCTCGTCCTGCTGGTGCAGATCGCACTCCTCGCAGCCCTGCTGGCGGCCTGGGAATGGCAGACCCGCCAAAGCCCGCAATCCTCCTTCCTGTTCGGCTCGCCCTCGGCGATCAGCCGGTTCCTCTGGCAGGGTCTCGCCGACGGTACGCTCCTGCGCGATGCGGGCGTGACGGCCCTCGAGACGGGGCTCGGGTTCCTCATCGGCAACATCGTGGGCACGCTCGCCGGTCTGTCGCTCTGGTACTCGACCTTCGTCTCGCGGGTCGTCCAGCCCTTCATTGTCGCAATCGGCTCGATCCCGATCATCGCGCTCGCCCCGATCATCATCATCTGGTTCGGGACGGGGCTCGCCTCGAAGGTCGCGATGTCGACGCTCTCGGTCGTCGTGGTCGCCCTCGTGACCTCCTACAAGGGCGCGCTCGGCGTCGACCCGGACCAGATCAACCTCATGCGGACCCTCGGCGCGCGGAAGCCGCAGATCTTCGCCAAGCTCGTCGTGCCGTCGAGCCTCGCCGATATCTTCGCTGGCCTGAAGCTCACCGTCGGCTTCGCGCTGATCGGTGCCATCGTCGGCGAGTTCATGTCGTCGTCCGTGGGCCTGGGCCACGCCATCTTCCAGGCAGGATCCCTCTACGCGATCCCGAAGGTCTTCGCCGCGCTGGTCGGCACGATCGCGCTGGCCCTTATCCTGACCTTCCTGGTCGGCCGGGCCGAGCGGCTGCTCATGCCCTGGCGGGATCATCACTGACCCACGCCACCCCTGGACACCAACGCCATCGTTATCAGGAGCCCCGTGTGACGCAGCGCATCAGCAAGCAGGGAACGATCAAGTACGCCCTCTCTGGCGACGAGTCCTTCGTCGCGACGATCGCACCGGGCGAGATCGTCACGGTCGAATGCGTGATCAACATCGGTGACGGCGTCATCAGGGAGCTCGGGCAGAACCTGACCGAGGCCGACGTCACATTCCCGTTCGTGAATGGGGCAACCGGCCCGATCGAGGTCGCGGGCGCGAAGCCGGGCGACATGCTGAAGGTCGAGATCCTCGACATGGAACTCGGCCAGCGCGGTTACAGCTCCCTCTGGCCCGGGCACGGCATGTTCCCGGACTGGGTGCGCCGCAAGGAATGGGGCATCCGGACCAAGGTCGTCGACGTGCACGACGGCCATGTGATTTGGAATGACCGGCTCCGGCTGCCGGTAAAGCCGATGGCCGGCGTCATCGGCGTCGCGCCGGTCCACGGCGCGGTCCTGACGGTCGACAACGGCACGCATGGCGGCAACCTCGACGTTCAGGAGGTCACCACCGGCAATACCGTGATGCTGCGGGTCGAAAAGACCGGCGCGCATTTCTTCATCGGCGATTGTCACGCGCTCCAGGGCGACGGCGAAGCCGTCGGTATGGGAGCGATCGAGATCGGTGCGAACGTGACCCTGCGGGTGAGCCTCGTGCCCGCGCCGGCGCGGCTCGGCCACCCGCGGATCGAGACGCCCACGCATATCTGCACACTCGGCTGCGCCCGCCCGCTCGAGGACGCGATGCGCATCGCCTTCGCCGACATGATCTACTGGCTCGCCGATGAGTGGAACATCCCCGAGCCGGATGGTTACCTGCTGCTCGCGCAGATCGCCGAGGCGCGCTGCACGCAGATGGTCAATCCGAAATACACGTACATCTGCAAGGTGCCGAAGGCGATCCTTGCGGCGTTCCAGTGAATTCATGGGCAGATCCGCCATCCAATGATAAGCCGGGCGCGAACCGCTGAGTTGCGTCGTCCATCGTGCCCGCTGCACGGCGCCGGGGCTGTGCAGCGAGGCATCGGCGCTGCTCAACAATGTGCAAAATATTTATTCTGCTCCCGTCATTGTTAAATAGAAACTACAAAGAAATCTTTCATCTTGCGCAATATAACGCTTAATTCGGAAGCATACATGGCACGCTTATTGCGAAATGCCGGGACGTTTCAGGAGTCCTCTGGCTTGCCCCGCACGTTCGACGCGACCGATCTCTCCCGCCGTACGATTCTGGCGCTTCCCCTCGGCCTCGCAGCGGCCGCGAGCGGCGCGCGCGCCGCCGAGCCGAAACGCGGGGGCACGATGGTGATGATCGTCCATCCCGAGCCCTCGACCCTGGCGCATTACGCGGTGTCGGCGGGCAACATCCCGCCGATCGCCACCCAGGTCTACGAGGGTCTGTGCACCTACGACTGGGACCAGAACCCGCAGCCGAACCTCGCGAAGTCCTGGGAGGTCGCGCCCGACGGCAAGACCATCACGTTCAAGCTCCAGGACGGTGTGACCTTCCACAACGGGAAGCCGTTCACGAGCGCCGACGTGCAGTACTCCTTCATGGAGATCCTGAAGAAGTACAATCCGATCGCGCCGGTCATGCTCGCGGAGCTGGTCGCCGTCGACACGCCGGACTCGATGACCGCTGTGCTGCGGCTCGCCAATCCCGCGCCCTACATCATGAAGGCGCTGTCCGGGCGCGACCTGCCGATCCTGTGCCGCTCCGTCTTCGAGGGCACGGACGTCCTCCAGAACCCCAGCGCCAACAAGCCGATCGGCACCGGTCCGTTCAAGTTTGCGAGCTGGGAGCGCGGTCAGTTCGTGCGCCTTGATCGCAACGAGAGCTACTGGAAGCCGGGCCTGCCGTATCTCAACCGGATCGTCGCCCGGTTCATCCCGGACGCGGCCACGCGCTCGGCGGCCATGGAGGCGGGGGAGGCGCATTTCGCCGGGTACAGCGCGGTGAACTACGCCGATCTCGCGCGGATGAAGACCAACCCGATCCTCGACCTGACGACCAAGGGCTACGAGATGACGCCGGCCCAGAGCGTCCTTGAGCTGAACGGCCGTCACCCGCATCTCCAGAAGAAGGAAGTGCGCCAAGCGATCGCCTACGCCATCGACCGCAAGGTCATCCTCAAGGACGTGATGTTCGGCTACGGCCAGCCCGCCACCGGCCCGCTCAGCCGCAAGTTCAAGACCGCCGGCCTCTACACCGACGACGTGCGCCAGTACGATGTGCCCGACCGTCTGGACATCGCCAACCGGCTGCTCGACGAGGCCGGCGCCCCGCGCGGCGCGGACGGAACCCGCTTTGCCCTGCACCTGGAGGTCAATTCCTTCGGCGAGCAGTGGCTGCGGCAGGCCGAGTACCTGAAGCAGGCGCTGGCCGGCGTGGGCATCGCCGTGACGCTGCGCTCCGAGGACACCGCGACCTGGCTGCGGCGCGTCTACACCAACTACGATTACGACCTGAACGAGCCGTTCCTCAGCCAGGGCGTCGACCCGGTCTACGGGCTGAACAAGCAGTTCCTTACCAGTCAGATCCGCAAAGGCGTGACCTTCGTCAACGACACCTTCTACAGCAATCCTGAGGTCGATCGCATGCTCGGCGAGGGCGCGCGCGAGCCGGATGCCGAGAAGCGCGCCGCGCTCTACAAGAAGGTCCAGCAGATCCTGGCGGAGGACAGCCCGATGATCTGGCTCATCGACGTGCAGTACGTCAGCGTCTTCAACCGGCGCCTCAAGGACCACACGACCGGCCCCCTCGGAACCCAGCAAGCCTTCGAGCGGGCCTGGATGGACAAGTAGTCCCGTGCGGCTCGCGCGTTTCCTCGGCTACCGGCTGCTGCTGTCGATCCCGGTGGTGCTCGGCATCGTCGTGCTCAACTTCTTCCTGATCCACCTCGCGCCCGGCGACGCGGCCTCCGTGCTGGCCGGCGAGAGCGGGGCGGCGAGCCCCGAATACATGGAGCAGCTGCGCCACAAGTTCGGCCTCGACCAGCCGCTTGCCACGCAGTTCGGCGTCTACCTGCTGAACATGCTCCACCTCGATCTCGGCTACTCGTTCCGCAACGACAGCCCGGTGGGAAGCCTGATCGTCGACCGGCTCTGGCCCACCGGGCTGCTGATGCTGACCGCCTTCGCGGCCGCGCTGGTGATCGGGACGCTCCTCGGCCTCGTGGCCGCGACCGGGCGCAATTCCTGGCGCGACGCACTCATCTCCCTCGTCAGCCTCGTGGCCTACGCGACGCCGGGCTTCTGGCTCGGGCTGATGATGATCGTGGTCTTCGCCATCCGCCTCGGCTGGCTGCCCACCAGCGGCTACGACACGGTCGGCGCCGACAACGAGGGCTGGGACGAGGTCTGGGATGTCGGTCGCCACCTGGTCATGCCGGCGGTGGCGCTCGCACTGTTCTACCTCGCGGTCTACGCCCGGGTGATGCGCGCCTCCGTGCTGGAGCAGGTCGGCATGGACTACGTCACCACCGCCCGCGCCAAGGGCCAGACCGAGGCCCGGGTGATGACCGGGCACGTCCTGCGCAACGCGCTGCTGCCGGTGGTCACCATGGCGGGCGTGCAGGCCGGCAACCTGATCGGCGGCTCCATCGTGGTCGAGACGGTGTTCGGCTGGCCGGGGGTCGGCACCCTGGCCTTCAACGCGCTCCAGTCGCGCGACCTCAACCTGCTCCTCGGCATCTTCTTCGTCTCCGCCTGCCTCGTGGTGGCGATCAACCTCGCGGTCGACCTCGTCTACGTCTGCCTCGATCCGCGGCTGGAGCTCTAGCGATGCGTACGGCTCTCGCGCGGTTCGCGCGCAACCGCCTCGCGCTCGCCGGGGCGATGGTGCTCCTCGGGCTGGTCGCCCTCGTGGCGCTCACGCCGCTCCTCTATCCGGGCGATCCGTTCGGCCTCGTCGGCCCGGCTCTCCAGCCGCCTGGCGGCCAGTTTCTGCTCGGCACCGACACGCTGGGACGCGACGTGGCCGCGGAGATCGCGTACGGCGCCCGCACCTCCCTGATCATCGGCCTCAGCGCGACCGGGGCGGCGATCCTGCTCGGGACCCTGATCGGCGGGCTCGCCGGTTACTATCGGGGCGGCGTCGAGGTCGCACTGATGCGGCTCACGGAGTTCTTCCAGACGATCCCCGCCTTCGTGCTGGCGATCCTGATCGTGGCGATCCTGTCGCCGTCGCTCTCCAGCGAGGTCGTGGCGATCGTGGCCGTCTCCTGGCCCGGCATCGCCCGGCTCGTGCGCGGGGAGTTCGTGGCGCTCGGCGGCCGCGAGTTCGTGCTGGCCTGCGACGGCCTGGGGGCGGGCGACGCCCGCATCGTCTTCCGCCACATGCTGCCGAACTGCACCGCGGCCATCATCGCCGTCGGGACGCTCCTGATCGGCACGGCAATCCTGATCGAGGCGGGGCTCGCCTTCCTCGGCCTCGGCGATCCCAACGTGATGAGCTGGGGCCTGATCATCAGTTCGGGCCGCGCGGTCCTCCGGTCGGCGTGGTGGATCTGCACGTTCCCCGGGCTGGCGATCCTGCTGACCGTCCTCGCCATCAACCTCGTCGGGGACGGCCTGAACGAGGTCCTGAACCCGAGGCTCCGAGAGCGATGAGCGACGCCGTCCTCGAGATCGAGACGCTCACGATTACGCTGCCGCCCGGCGCGGACCGCCCGAATGCCGTCACTGATCTCGATCTCGTCCTGCGGCCCGGGGCGGTCACCTGCCTGATCGGCGAGAGCGGATCGGGCAAGTCGATGGTGGCCCGCGCGATCCTCGGGCTGCTCCCGGGACCGCGGGTGCGCGTCGCGGGCGGGCGCATTCAGTTCGAGGGTGCGGATCTCGCGGCGATCACCCCGCGTCAGATGCGCAAAGTCCGGGGTGCGCGCATCGCGATGATCTTCCAGGAGCCCATGACGGCCCTGAACCCGCTCCACACGATCGGGCGGCAGATCGACGAGGTCCTGCGCGTCCACACGCCGCTCGGGCGCGCGGACCGCCGGGCGCGCATCCTCGCGCTGCTCGAAAGCGTCCATCTCCCGGACCCGGCCCGTCTGCTGCGCTCCTACCCGCACCAGCTCTCGGGCGGCCAGCGGCAGCGGGCGATGATCGCCATGGCGCTGGCGTTGAACCCGCGGCTGCTCATCGCCGACGAGCCGACCACGGCGCTCGACGTCACCACGCAGGCGCAGATCCTCTCCCTGATCCGCGACCTGCAGCGCGAGCACGGCACGAGCGTCCTGTTCATCACGCACGATTTCGGCGTCGTGGCCGACATCGCCGACACGGTGGCAGTCTTGCAGAAAGGCGTCCTGGTCGAGCAGGGGCCCGCGGCCTCAGTCCTCGGGGCGCCGAAGCATCCCTACACGCGCGCGCTCATCGCCGCCGTGCCGAAGCTCGCGCCGCCGCCCCGCCGGGCCGCGAGCACCGCCCCTCTGGTGGTGGAGGCCAAGGGGGTCGAAAAGACCTACGGCGCCCGCGGCCTGTTCGGGGGGCGCGTCACCCGGGCCCTCGACGGCGTGGACGTTTTGCTCAGGCGGGGCGAAACCCTGGGCCTCGTCGGCGAGAGCGGCTCGGGCAAGAGCACGCTGGCGCGGGCGATCACCCGCCTGATGCCGGTCGATGGCGGCGAAATTCTGCTTGCCGGACACAGCGTCGCCGAGCTGAGCCGCCGCCAGATGCGCCCGCACCGCCGGCGCGTGCAGATGGTGTTCCAAGACCCGTACGGCTCCCTCGATCCGCGCCAGCGCGTGGTCGACATCGTCGCCGAGGGGCCGATCATCCACGGCACCGAGCCTGGGATCGCGCGGGTCCAGGCGTGCGAGATGCTGGCGCTGGTCGGCCTCGACCCCGCGGCGGCGCAGCGCTTCCCGCACGAGTTCAGCGGTGGCCAGCGCCAGCGGATCGGCATCGCCCGGGCGCTCGCCATGAAGCCCGAGATTCTGGTGGCCGACGAGCCGGTCTCGGCGCTGGACGTCTCCGTGCAGGCGCAGGTCCTGGCGCTGCTCGCCGACATCAAGGCGCGGCTGCAGCTCAGCATGCTGTTCGTGACCCACGATCTCCGGGTCGCGCTGCAGGTCTGCGACCGGATCGCGGTGATGCGGTCCGGTCAGGTGGTCGAGGTCGCGCCCACGGCCGAGATCTTCTTCGCGCCGAAGCACCCCTACACCAAGGCGCTGTTCGCCGCCGTGCCCGGCGCCCAATGGCAGGAACCGATCCCCGCATGACGACCGCGCAGCCCCTCTCGACGGACCCGTTCCTGCCCGGACCGCGCCTCCGCGTCGCCGGATCCGCGACGGGGCCGCTCGCCGGCCTCACCTTCGCCGTCAAGGACCTGATCGACGTCGCGGACACGCCCACGGGGGGCGGAAACCCGGACTGGCCGCGCGTCTACCCGACGCCGGCCCGCCATGCCGGCGTGGTGCAGACGCTGCTCGATGCGGGCGCCTCGGTCGTCGGCAAGACGGTCACCGACGAAGTCTCACTGGGAATTCTCGGCGAGAACGCCCACGATGGCACGCCGCTCAATCCCGCGGCGCCCCATCGGGTGCCCGGCGGCTCCTCCAGCGGCTCGGCCTCCGCGGTGGCCGCGGGCGCCTGCGACTTCGCCCTGGGCACGGATACCGGCGGGTCCGTGCGCGTACCGGCGAGCTTCTGCGGCCTCTACGGCATCCGGCCAACGCACGGCCGCATCGACTTTTCCGGGATCTGCGTCCAGGCGCCGAGCTCGGATACCTGCGGCTGGTTCGCCCGAGACGCGCGCACCTTCGCGCGGGTCGGCGAGGTGGTGTTCGGCGAAGCCATGCCGGATCACATGCCGCACACGCTGCTCGTGGCCGCCGATGCGCTCGGCTTCGCCGATGCCGCCGTGCAGGAGGCGCTGGCCCCGCAGGTCGACCGCTTGGCCGCCCTGATCGGCAACCGCCGCGACGTGACCCTGGCGCCGCAGGGCCTGTCCGTGTGGCAGCGGGCGCAGCGCGTCCTCCAGAGCAGCGAGGCGTGGCAGACCTTCGAACCCTGGCTCGATGCCTGCAATCCACGCATGGCCTTCTCGGTCGCCCGCGCGCTGATCCAGGGCTCGATGATGACCGACGCCGAGCGCAGCGCCGCGGGCCTGATGCGGATCGAGGCCCGGGCGCGCCTCGCCCGGCTTCTGCCCCCCGGCACGATCCTGTGCCTCCCGACCACGCCGTTCCCGGCGCCGCTGCGCGGGCTGCCGCTCGGCGAACTGCATCCCCTGCGGGAGCGTATCGCCTGCCTGACGAGCCACGGCGGCCTCACCGGCGTCCCGCAGGTCAATCTGCCGGGCGCATGCGTCGACGGCGCCCCGGTCGGCCTGTCGATCCTCGGTGCGCGTGGAACCGACCTCGACCTGATCCGTACCGCGGTCGCCCTGGAGGCCTGAATGGACGTGACTGTGAACCGCCCCGAGGTCGTGGCCGAGATTACCGCCCTGTTCGAGCGCTACGAGCGGGCGCTCGTCGAAAAGGACGTCGCCGTGCTCGACGAGACCTTCTGGGACAGTCCACACACGATCCGCTACGCCCTCCATGAGAACTGCTACGGCTTTGCCGAGGTCCACGCCGCACGGGTCGCCGCCGATCCGCCGCCGGGCGGGACCAAGGAGGCGCGGATCCGGCTGGAGATCCTGACGCTCGGGACCGACTTCGCCACGGTCAATCTGGAATTCAAGCCGCGCGGCAAGGCCGGCATCGGGCGTCAAAGCCAGACTTGGATGCGTCTACCCGACAGCGGTTGGAAGGTGGTGTCAGCCCACGTGTCAATCATGCCGGCTGCGGATTGCTTATAGGCGCTTAGGCGGGCTGCTTTCCTGTCGATTTTTCTCCGAATCAGCCATTCCGTTACCGGCCAGAACCGTTTGCGACACGGATCACCGCTCGTCCGGCGACCATTCGGGGCTGTAGCCCCCGAGGGTCGGGTGATACATCTCGTCGCCGGGATGCTGCGTGAACTCGACGTTGAGGCGATCCTCGCGCAGGCCGAGGATCTCGACGCAATGGGCGCACAGCGCCTTGGCGACCTCCATCCGCAACTCGGCCGAGCGTCCTTTGCGGATGTCCAGCATCATCACGGAGACCGGCACCGGCTCGCCGCCGGCTTCCGGTATCCGCCACACGCCGCCCTCGCCGAGCTCGCGGATGGCGACGCTGATCCGCCTGATGTCGACCGACATCATCTCCGCGTAGGTCCGGCTCATCTGCGCCGCGAGGCGCTTCTTGGAGGCCACGGAATGCGTGCTGGTCACGTCGAGCTGGAGGTACGGCATGGAGGGTCTCCGGGTTCAGGCCGCGTTCGCCGTCACGAGCCCGTAGCGCGCCGACGGCTTGGCGTTGCCGAACTTGGCGGCCATGGCCCGGCGATCCTCCTGCCAGCGCGTCCAGTCGGCGACGTCCTGCAGGCCCGGGATGGTGACGAGCTCGCCCTGGTCGAGCCCGGCGAGCGCCGCATCGACAAGGTCGGCCGCCGACATCGTGATCGCCGACGTCTTCTGCGCCGCGTAGCCGGCGACATCCCAGAACTCGGTGGCCGTCGCGCCGGGCAGCACGGTCTGGACGCGGACGCCCTTGTCCGCGAGGTCCTTCTGCAGCGCATGGCCGAAGCTGAGGACGTAGGACTTCGAGGCGCTGCAGACGCCGTTGAGCATCTCGACCGCGATGCCGACGACGGACGAGATGTTGACGATGGTCCCCGAGCCGCGCGCAACGAGAGCCGGCGCGACCGCGCAGGTCAGTCGGGTCAGCGCGGTGATATTGAGCTGGATCATCGCGTCCATTGCCTCCACGTCGGCCTGAAGGGTCGAGGCGACGGAGCCGATGCCGGCTTCGCAGACCGCAACCGGATACGTCGCGCGTTCCTCCGAGCGTTCGGGCAGCCGCCGCAGGTTATCCGGCGCAATGCGCGTGGAGACTTGGATACGGCGACTGCGTAGCGTTGGCCACCCACGGTCTAGCACGTTTTGGAGGATAATTCACCTTGAACAACTGCTTCAAGGCGAAGATCTGCGGAGTATACGTGTCCGAGCCGGATCTTGGCAGCCCGTCCGATTTTCCAGCGGACCAGCCCAGAAGCAGACCGGCGGCTTTCGGCCATCATCGGCCAGCCGCACCGGACCCGGGTGAGCGTCTCAGATGGGCGGTTTCCAGTCCGTCCGCTTCCGGACGGCGGAGGCATTAAAGCGGGCATCGCTGCAGGGACCAATACCCGCCCGATGGAGCCCTTGGAAAGGACCGCGCTCAGGCAGTCCTCAAGACCGTCATTCGGCACCGAACTCCAACTGAGGTGCGCCTGACGGATAATCGTTCAAGCTCACTGCGCCGGTGGCTACGATGAGGGAAAAAGGTAGAGATCCTGCCATTTAAATCCGAAGTCCGCGATCTAATTGCGGCCGCATTCACGCCTGCTCAGGCAATGTATGCAAATATACGGGTCGCGCAAATATGCCTAATTGTCTAGGGGGCGGCCTTGAAGAGTATCTTCACTATACGTCGCAAACTCATCGCGGCAGTGAGCCTGTTTTTATTGCCGATCGGCATCTTCGCCGCACTCTACGTGCAGCAGGCGATGACCAGCGTCCGCTTCGCCGACGCCGAAAGGCTCGGGGTCACTCAAATCCGCGCCGTATGGCCTGTCATGCTCCAGGCCGCTACCGTGCATCCCAGCGCGGCCCTCGACCCCCGGAAACTACAGGCCGAGCGTACGACCAGCCTTTCCCTGGCGGAAGCGAACAAGGCCAACACTGCGGGTGATGACCTCGGCAAGGCCCTTTCCGGTACCGATCGTGCCGCTCAGGTTGCCGCTGCCCATGCCTTGATCGACGCCGTTGGAGACGGGTCGAACCTTCTGCTCGATCCCGACCTCGACTCCTTCTACGTCATGGACGCGGCAGTGGTGCGGCTGCCCGAGATGCTCGAATTGGACTGGAAGTTGCTGGGCTCGGCCCGTGCGCAAGCCGAGCGGACGAACATCTCGAAAGCGGATTACGCCGCGAGGCTCATCGATCTGGGCAAGGTGCGGGCGAACCTCGAAGGCGTCGAACGCTCTCTCGCCAAAGCCTTCGCTGCCAATGCGGGGGACACCAAGCAGGCGCTCGCGCGACCGCTGGAAACCTTTCAGGACGCCTACAAGGCCCTGTTCTCAACGGCCGATGTCCTAATGCAGGCGCACGAGGCCGGTCGTCGTACGCCGAGAGAGACTGCGGCATTCGAGGAGACCATGGCTGCGGCCATCGCAGCAAACGACCGCCTGCAGACGGCTGCAGCCGATGAACTCGATCGCCTGCTGAAGGTCCGCATTGACGGCTTCTACAGCGCCATAAGCATTGCCGGTGCTGTCGGCTTCAGCGTCACGGCCATAGCCTTCGTAATTGCGTGGCTCCTGACCCGGTCGATCGTGCGGGCGCTCGACAATCTTGGCTTGCGGATCCGGGTTCTCGCCGACCGGGATGTCACCGCCGACGTGCCGGAAGCTCAGGGCAGCGACGAGATCGCCGAGCTCGCCCGCGCCGTCGTGCACTACCGGGACCGCACCGCGGCTCAGATCGCCGAGGCGGCCAATGCTGACCGCTTGGTCGAGCGCGACGCCTGGGTGGCCTACATGGTCGAGATCTCGGACCGCATCACATCGTCGACCCAGCGCGCCATGGCGCGCTTCCAGGAGCTCGCCGGGAAGATGGGCACGTCGACGAAACAGGTTCGTGGCCACGCTGGCACGACACGGACGCAACTCGACCAATCTGTCGATGGTCTGCAGGGATCGATCGCAGACATTTCAGGCGTTGCTACCGCCGTGACGGAACTCTCCGCCTCGATTGCAGAGATCGCGACCCAGGCCGCGCAGTCCAACGCTGTGGTGCGACAGGCGCAGGAACAGGTCCATGCTGCCCGTTCTCTCGCGGTGCTGCTCGATCAGGCCAGTGCGCGGATCAGCAGCTTCACGGATCTGATCAGCCAGATCGCGGCGCAGACCAACCTACTGGCGCTCAACGCCACTATTGAGGCCGCCCGCGCGGGCAGTGCGGGTCGGGGCTTTGCCGTCGTGGCGAGCGAGGTAAAGGGTCTGGCCGAGCAGACCGGCAGAGCTACGGCCGAGATCGGCCAGCAGGTCGCTGCCTTGCGTACGGCCTCAAACGACGTGCTCATGGCCATGGGTCGGGTCAACGATACGATCTCCACCATCAACGTCGCAGCCTCGACGATCGCCAGCGCCGTTGAGGAGCAGAGTGCCACGACTGCTGAGATCGACCGAACGGTACAAGCATCCGCCGATCGCACGCGCTCGGCGATCGAGAACCTGAGCTCTCTGCCTGCGAAAGCAAGCGAGACGGATCGGCTCGCGGCCGAAGTGGCCCATTTTGCCGAGAGCCTTCTGGGTGAAGCCGGGAAGTTTAGCACGCGCCTTGAGGAGGTCGTACGAGCCATCTCCGAGCGGCGTTCCAATATGCGGCTTCAGTCAAATGCGACGATCCGTGTGCATATCGCCGGCACGCCTCGTGAGGCTCGCCTCGAAGACGTCAGCCGGGGTGGCGCGAAGGTATCCCTGCCCGGTGAGGACTTACGGCCCGAAAGCCCAGTGACGCTTGACTTCGGGGACGGTCGCGCCCGCCGCGGCTCGGTGGTCCACGCAGCCTATGAACGCTTCGGTGTGAAGCTGGTCGAAGCGGACCGCCTCGACGATGTGCTGATCGCGGCACTCACGAAAGAAGCCCGTGAGGCCGCGTGAGCGGCGGCCAGGGACCGCTTCTTATCTCGAGCTGAAGTTGTCGGACGACCGACGAAAGGCTGCTTTTGGGATGAACCGACGACGGCCTGAACGGCTGGCATGGGTCGAGGCCGTGTCAAAACGCATTGATCGTGGCCGCCGGCGTAGATCAGCAGGATGACGACGGCGGCGTGGCGGGCTGCTTCAGGCGCGAATGGCCTGGATGAGCCAGGTTGCGCCGAACAGGCGGATCATCCGCTTCACATTGTAGGCGAGGATGGCGAGGCTCATCTCGGTTCTCACGGCTTTCAGGCCCTTCGTCAGGAAGGGCGTACTGCCCATCCAAGCCTTCAATGGCCTCCAGCACCGCCTCGTGCTTCCAGCGCTTGAAGCGCTTCACCTTCTCTGTCGTGCAGCGCGCCCGCATCGCGCAGGCATGACAGGCTTCCAGGTTGCGGTAATGGTCGATGTCGCCGTGTCGATCTGAGCGCGCGGCGGACTTCGTCAGCACAGCCCCGGCGGGACAGACGTCGTGGTCAGCCGCGGTGTCGTAGACGCAGTCGGCGCGCACGAAGGGCCCCTTCTTGGCTCGACCTGACGTGTCAGCCCGCGGCATGGCCGGCAGGATGCCTGTGCCTTCGCAGGCTAGAACCTCGTCGCCGCTGTCGTAGCCGCGATCGGCCAGGACCACGACCTCCCTTGCATGGAGGGCCGGCCCCCCATCGGCACCAGCTGGGTCCGGTCGTGGCCCTCGTTGACGACGTCATGCGCTACGACGAGATGATGCTCGGGATCGACGGCGATCTGGACGTTGTAGCCGACGATGCCCGTGCCGCGCCCGCTCGTTGCCATCGAGGGCGCGTCCGGGTCGGTCCGTGAGACCTGTCCGTCGTCCGCGGTCCCTACCTGCGCCTGCATCTCGCGCAGGAAGGCCATCTGTCGGCGCAGGGCGGCGATCTTCTCGCCGATACCCTGCGTCCGCGCCTCGGGAACGTCGTTGCCTTCCCTGTCCGCCCGGTCGAGCGCCGCGAGGGAGCGGGCGATGCTGGCATCCACCTGTTCCAGGCGTTTGGCGAGCTTGGCCACGGTGTAGTTGCGGTCCCGGTTGTTGACCGCCTTGAACTTCGATCCGTCCACGGCGCCGGTCGCCCCGGCGCACAGCCGTAGATCCCGGCACAGGACCACGAATTGCCGACAGGCGGCCTGGATCGCAGGCCCGTTGTCGCGCCTGAAGTTGGCGATCGTCTTGTGATCGGGAGCCCGGCGACCGGTCAGCCACATCCCCTCGATGTTGCGCTGTGCCTCCCGCTCAAGCCGCCGCCTCGACGGTACCCGGTTGAGATCGCCGTAGAGATAGAGCTTCAGAAGCGTGGCCGGATCATAGGCAGGCCGCCCCGTCGCTGCGGGCTCACAGCGGGTGAAGCCGAGGGTGCCGAGATCGAGTTCGTCGATGAAGGCCTCGATCACCCGAACCGGATTGTCCGCGGTGACATAGTCGTCCAGCGAACTGGGCAGCAACCAGGACTGCCGACAGGTCTGCCCTTCGACGAACCGCCCCATGGGGGCCACCTCAAATGAGGACGCAAGTCTATCCCAGAAGGGACTCTCGACACAGCCTCGGTCGATAGGGGACCGTCCGCTTTTAAGGCGGCTCATCCCTGAAGCGGACCGGCTGCTTTCGGCCATATTACGCCATGCCGGATCGCCGATTAGCGCAAAAGCGGCCGTTCAGCGTAGCGCCCATCTCGGCCATTCGGCGGCCTTCGCCGGCATCTCTAAAGCGGACATGGCCACAGCTTGTCCCATGCTGTCGCGCATCATTGGCGCGGCTCCCACTCCTTTCTCGCGAGAGCGAGCCATCCATTGTCGTAAATCGGCTGGCCGACAATTGTCAGCGGCGCCCCAACTTCGTCTTTAAGTTGGTTGTCTGGAACGCCGTCCCCATCAAGATCCGGGCCTGCGGTCCCAGCAACACGGGCGCATGTCAGCATCAGCGGAAACGCGCTCTCGGCCAAAGCTTGCCCTCCTAGAGTGTCACTCGGGTAATGCACCCCCAGAACCTCGCGGAGCTTCGCGATGCGCTCCGCGAGCAGCCAGAAGGGGCTTTGCTGATTTGCCTGCCCCGAGCCTAGCGCAACTGGAACTACCTGTTCGAGGCACCTCGCAATGAGGAATGACTGGGTGGCGTGCCCGCTCGGATAGGAGGAGTGGCCCGGGGGATCAATCGGCGGGAGCAAGCTTGGATCGAGGCGTACCGGTCGCGGCCGATTGAACTGTCCCTTGTAATACATACAGAGGAACTGCCCGATCCGCAGCGCTGCTGCGACGAGATAGTATGTGTGCGGGTGAGTCTGCAGATCGAAATACAGCAGGGCTCGGAAATAGCCGATGATGCCATTGCGCTGGGCCAAAGCTTCTGTCATCGCGCCCGATCGAAATTGGGCAAGTCTGCGCAAGTGTTTGAGCTCAAACTCGACCATTGTGCAGGGACGCTGGGGGTCCTGGTCGATGGGCTGTATTTGATTGATGTCATTCGTCATGTCCTGCGGAGACATGAGGAGGGCCCAGCGGTCGTCACCGGCATTGTTCCTAAGCCGGACGAATTCCGCGAGGACGAGCAGCGAAGCGTTATCAGGCGTGAAATCCGCTAAGCGCGGCTGGATGGTGTCTGGCGCGCTCGGCCAGCAAGCCGTCGGTAACAAAGGCGGCCAAGTGTGACCATCCAATCGAGGCGGCCAGCGATGGCCTCGATAATCCGTTTCGTTGGCCCGAAGCTTCATCTCTGGGACGGCACCGAGCGGGCGAAAGACAGAGCGGCGACCACTGCCCAGCGCGTCAAGATTCTCGAAGCCTTCTGCGCCGTCGGCCCCGTCCGCGCCATCGGCACCATCCGCGGGACCGAACGCTCCACCTCTCGTCATGTCATTCTCCCTCGCTTAGGTATGAGAGCGCCATCGCCCTGTGGTCAGTCGGGCAAGCCCGCCTCCCGCAAATGCAAGGCGAAGGTTCTCCGCAGCGTCGGATCAAAGAACGGGAGGCGCGTGCGCGAGTACCTGTCCAGAGAGAAATCGGGGCGCAGGGCCAGAAATCGAGCGGTGACTTGGCGTGCGTCTTCAAGCGAGCCCACGGCGGCCAGAGCTGCGGCGAGTAGCAGGAGTGTCGCCTCATGAAGTGGATTGTTGGCGACAGACCGTCGCTGCCATCTCACCGCCTCCTCGAAGGCGCCGGTGGCATAATGGGCTATGCCGAGGAACATGAATTGCGAATACCGCATCGGATCGTGCGGCGAGAGTCGCAGGCCGTGCTCGGCGCGTCGCACCGCTTCTTGGCCCTGACCGAGGTAGGCGAGTGTTGCGCTCGACAGCGTCCAGGCGAGCGGATGGTTGGGACAAGCCGCGAGCGCATCGTCAAAGCATTGGAGCGCCGCCTCGCTGTCGCGCCGGAGGATGGTGTTCATGTGGCCGAGTGTGGCCAACGCAAGTGCATTTAACGGGTCGATCGTGGTAGCTCGCGTCGCGAGTGCGTACGCTTGCGCCGAGTCGTCATCCGGATCCTGCGACCAGCCGCGCCCGATACGCACGCTGTGCCAGCGCGCCGCCCATGCAACCGGCAGGACGAAGTCCGGCTCCTCGATCATGGCCTCGCCCAAGAACGTCCGCGCGCGGTCGAAGGTGTCGCGATCGGCGCTGCTTATCGTGAATAGCCCGCGAAGTAGCCGGTCATAGGCGGTCAGGCTTTCGGGCGGCTTACGCATTGCGCGCCGCAGTTCCACCGAGCGTACCTGCGGTGCAAGATTCATCACGACCTTTCGCGCGAGCGCGTCCTGCAACTCGAAAACCTCCGCCATGTCGACACGCATGCGCTCGCCCCAAAGCATTGCGCCCGAGCGTGTGTCGCACAATTGCACCGATACACCGTAGCCTTGGGACAACCGATGTATGCTGCCAGACAGGGCGTAGTTCACGCCGAGAGCGCGGCCGACCTCTCTGGGATCCGGCTGTTGCCCGCGAAAGATAGCGCTCGATGCGGGCGACACGACGAAGAGCTCGTGTAGCGCGGCGAGCGACATGCCCACACCGTCGGCGAATCCGTCCGCAAGGTATGTGTCCTCCGGATTTGCGCTTTGATTGACGAGCGGCAAGACGGCCACAGACGGGAGGCTCCCGGTTGCCTTCACCGGCGCTGCCAGACGAACGAGATCCGTCTCAATGGCGAACAAATAGGCGCGCCTGTCGAATCCTTTCAGCTCCGCATAGCCGAGATCGCGCAGGTCCGATGGACGGGAGCAAGCACTCAACCCATCGCGCACTCGCTCCGAAAGCACAATCCCGCCGGGCCTGGCATGGGATTGCAGACGAGCGGCGAAATTCACGGCATCACCGAAGATTTGAGAGTTCTCCTCAAAGATACTGCCCATATGGATGCCGATGCGGAGCACAATCGGAACCGGATCGATCGGACCTGCATCGTCAAGTTTGGCGCGTACATTGTGCTGAATGGTGCGCGCCCATTCGACAGCGGCGTCGGCGCTTTGGAATACGGCGAGTACCCCGTCGCCCATCACGTCCACGATGCGTCCCTCGCACCGTTCTGTTTCGGGTTCGATGGAGCCATGCAGGAGATTCATCCATCGCGCGTGGGTGCCATCCTCGTCGGCGGCCATCAGCGTCGAGTAACCAACTACATCGGCGAACGCGATTGCCACCGTTTGACGCGCGCCTTGAGCCAAGCCCGCCGCGTTGCTTATGGCCTTGCGGTCAGACACGAACACCATCGTGATGCGTCTCCGTCACGATCGTCTCGGCTGGAATGCCTAAGGCAGGCCCCCTGAGCCACCATGATCATGGCGTTCGAAATCAGTAAGCGCTAGTCTCTTGCAACATTCACTGGCGTACGCCAGCAGTCGGCAAGCGCGGCGGCCTCGAAATGTCAGACCCGGATGAAATCCGCTTGGTGCTATCTGTTCGGGCGTGGCCTGAATTACGGCGCGCTTACCAGAGTCGGAAGATCGGCGGAGTTCGAGGCCTCCTAACCGCAAGGATGCTGATGAAAGCTGCCATCCGTTTCGAAGTGGTGGCGTTGCCGTCCAACGCTCCGCTTCCCGATGGATTGGACATCACGGACGAGCAGTTCCATCCGTTCCTTGTGTTCGGAATCGTAGTCTACGGCGGAGAGAAATCGGTGCGAGTCTTCGCCGACGGTGTGAAGAATTTGCCCGACGCCGCAATCGGCGCGGATCTCGCGGTCAACGCCGCCAACAATGCGTTCTGGAGCCACTGGTGCCCCGCAGAGGCCAGTGATGGGCTCCTGGGCGATCGGGCTGCGGCGCTCAGGACTGTTCATGCCGATCCGGTTCTTTTGACGGCAGCCGGCCTGCCTGGACCGAACCAAGCCAACATCGTCTTCGTAGATACCGGCCTACCTTCCAGTCTGATTCCCAAGCACGGGTTCAAAGGGTGGTGCGTGCTTGAAGATCCCGGCCTCGCGTTAAAGGACGTAAAAACGCGGTGCCCAGGCGCTCCGCTTTCCCCACACGGCGAGATGGTAGCTCGCAATGCCTACGCGATTGCGTCGATCCCTAATGCCCCCAACAGGCTTCGGCTGCTGGATTGCCCCGTCATCCCCGACGGCATCACGAATCTACCGGTCTTTCTGAGCTCAGTAACGGCTGCACTGTTTCAAGTTCTGGCTGTGATCGCGTTTTCACGTACTAGCGATCCCAAGGCCGGCTGGGTGATCTGCAACGCTTGGAGCGTTTTCAACCCGACCCTTGAGTCGAGCGAACTGCCATATTCCAACAATCCCAACCATCCTATCGCGGAGGCCTTGAGGCTACTTAACGCCATCGGTGCTGACGTGGTGTTCGCCGCCGGCAATTGCGGAGAATTCTGCCCCGACCCGCGTTGCTCACCGAGTGCCATCGGCCCATCCCGCAGCATCAACGGCGCCAATGCCCTGAAACAAGTACTAACTGTCGGCGCCGTGAGGATCGACCGACTTTGGCTCGGGTATTCGGGTCAAGGCCCTGGCGTCACCGGCATGGAACACGACAAGCCTGACATCTGCGCGCCGAGTCAGTTCGAGTCCGACGACCTTCCGGGACGCAACACTGGCACTTCGGCCGCTTGCGGTCTCGCGGCCGGCGCTGTCGCGCTTTTCAGAACGAAATGGGTCCATTCCAAACTCGACCCGGACCAACTCGCCGACAAGATCCGGTACTATGCTCAGCGCTACGGGCCGGATGCATGGCAGGACCGGACCGGGCACGGCATTCTCGATCTGGCGGCGACCGCACGGAACTTGGCTGATTCTCAATCGAACCCACCTTGAATGGTTGGTTGAACCATCATCCTTCGCATGCGCTTATCTTTCGCGTGCTCGTTCTGCGCATTGACAGCCGAACGACGCAGCTATGCCACGTACTCAGTGGTCGAGCTCGAAGAGCAAACCCACATTAAGCCCAGACGCGGCGCCGGCCCTCGTCATTCGGGCATTGGGCGGAGTGCGATTCCGAACGCGGCTTGGCGGCGAGGCAACCTCGGTGATTGGGGTCGACGCTTAAAAGACACCGGGTTCGGCGACCGCGCAGATGCCGGAGCCGATCGAGACGCCTCGGGTGACCCTGGCTATCGCGTGCCCGCCCTCCCGTCCCTGCTATCCCGCAGTCGGCCGCCCTCGTGACTGGGGGTGCCAAAACGGTATGTCACGCTCCATCAGACCCACGTCCTCGAACTCGTGCACCGTGAGACATTGCAGGCAGCGACGGATGCCCACATCTGTCGCTGCGTCCGGATCATCTCTGCCAGGCAGCGCAACATCGGCAATGTTCCCAGCGGATGGAAAGATCTCTTATCAGTGGTCGACGAATTCAGATTTGATGCGCCTTGAGCCGAACGTTTTAGAGTGCGACGGATCTCGCGTCCGGTAGAATGGGATCAACGATGCGCTCGGAAAGCCACCCCGCGCCCCGGAGATCCGGTCGCCGCGCGGACCGAGGTCTTCCGTCGGGCAGAAGACCTGTTGAAACGGCGGTCAGCTCCGGGTCACGTTGTCGCTCGACACGATCCGCTCAAGCGCCGTCCGGTCGCGGATTGTGCAGGCGCCCGGTGCCAGCGCGATGTAGCCCTTGCGCTGCCACGCCGAGAGATGCCGGTTGATGCCTTCGCGGGAGAGACCAACCATATGGCCAAGCTCCCGCTGGGTCGTCAGCACGCGGGCGCTGTCCCGCTCGGTGTGTCCGGACAACAGGAGGAGCGTCTTCGCCAGACGCTGCTGGGCGCAGACGAAGGTGTGATCCGACAATTGCTGGCTGGTGCGCCGCAGCCGCCCGCTGAGGATCGCCAGAAGTCTTACCGCCAACACGGGAAAGTCGTGGAGGGCAGGAAAAAGGTCACGCCGCTCAAGAAGGAGGAGACAACATTGCGTGGCTGCAATCGCATCGGCCGTGCGCAGCCCGTGATCCAGCAGCGCAATCTCACCGAACACTTCGTTCGGACCAATTAAGTTCATCACAAGTTCGGATCGTCCATCAGGGCAGCTTGTAGAGATTCGAACATAACCGCTGACAACGGCAAACAGTCCACGGCTCTCATCGCCGCGGCTGAAAACACGCCGACCACACTCGAATGCGAGGGGCTGAACGCGCAAGCTGAGCCGGTCGATCACAGCTTGCGGCGCGTCACGGAACAATTCGTGCTGCGACAGTGCGGTCCGCTTGTCGAGAATGGGCCCGACCTTGCCGGACGGCATGGAGCGCGCTCCTACCGAGCGCGGCCGGTGCGCGCGCCGTGCGCGAATCCGCCCAGTAGCGCGGAGGCCAGACTGAAAAATCTTGAGCGACTGCCTCGTCTTGGTGCGCCCATGCAGGATCTCTTCCATCTCGCTCCGGTCGACGTGCACGGATGCCGGAAGCCGCGGATTAGCGCGAATACACTATAGCCGGGCCTCGGCACAGGCAAGATCACCCGATCGCCTCCGGCGGGTACCTCGCCGCCCGAACACATCAATGAGACCGAGGATCAGGACTTGATGCAACAGCGACCCGGCCGGCCAGGCGCCCGTGCGGAGCGTCTCGGAGACCTCCGGATCGTCGGCTGACGGCGTGGTCGGTTACCACGGACGCGCTGCGACGGGGCGTCTCCGTGACCGGGAGCAGTGTCTTTGCCGTCTCGTCCGGCGCGCCGCTGCATCGGCTCCGACCCGCCCCGCCCTAGTCCGCAAGCGTGACGAACGTCACACGTGGTCAGAGCGGGAAGATCGTACATTCCGCGCTGTCGGGAGGACGCTCAACGCGAACCTGATGCGAGGTTGCCCATGCACGCAGTTGCAAGCCAAGCGCATTTGGGGCCCGGCATCTCGCCGGTAGGTTCTCACGAGCAATGCGGTGCCACGCACCGGCCGGCGCCTGTAGCTGCCGCGCTTAAGGCTTTCGTCGACCACCTCGAACAGGGCGTGGCGGTCGCCGACAGATACGGGCGCGCACTCTTCCTGAACCGGGCTGGTCAAGCCATCGTGCGCGGTTCTCACCTGCGGCTGGCAAACGGGCGCCTCTGTGCGAACGCGCCGAGCGGCAGCATGGCGCTTCACAAATTGATCGCCGACTGCGCCGCCACTGGCTCAGAGGGTTGGCTTCGGCTGGGGAGCGAGGAGGATACGCTTCTGATCGCGGTGAATACGTTTCCACCGGCGGGCGACGCGGATGCCGATCCCATCGTCCTTCTGCGCCTGATCGATCCTGTCACCGCCCGACCTTCCGCCAAGAAAGCGCTCCAGGCTCAGTTCGGCCTGACGCCGGCCGAGGCGGCACTTGCGCTGGACATACTGGCCGGAAATGATCTGGCGGCATGCGCGGCACGGCGCGGGATCACGCTGAACACGGCGCGGGCTCACCTGCGTCGTCTCTTCGAAAAGACAGAAACGCGCCGCCAAGCCGCTTTGATGCGCTTTCTGCTGCTCTGTCCCAAGCCGATCGCCGATCACAGCGCGCCAGCCGCGGGCAGCACGCTCGAGCCGAAGCGTGACGGACGTGACGAGCGGATCTGCTACCGTCACGGGGCGGCTTGAACCGTGACCGGACCCACGACGGACGCTCGCTCCGGATCCTGACGCTGATCGACGAGTATAGCCGGGCTTGTCTGGCGCTGAAGGCGGCGCAGATCGCGATCGGTCTGGGGCAAACCACCGACAACCGCGTCCGGCCGCACTCGTCGCTGGGCTGTCGGCCGCCCGCGCCCGTCAGCTACCCGGATCTGGCCTTCCGGCTACCCATGACCGCGACCATGCAGGAGCCTCGCAACTGGCCCGGTCCAACATACCGGTCAGGTCAATCACGGAGGGGCAGGCCCATGACGGGCGGGCAGCCGATGACCTACCAGGTCGTCGGCTTCGGGTTGCGCTCGTCGAAGCCCTTCTGATGCCAGTAGGGATAGATCGGGGTCTCCTGGCTCGCCGCGTCGAGGCGGGCGACCTGCTCGGGCGCCAGCCGCCAGCCGAGCGCGCCGAGGTTCTGCTTCAGCTGCTCTTCCGTGCGCGCGCCGACCACGATGTTGCAGACCGTCGGCCGGCTCAGCAGCCAGTTGAGCGCCACCTGCGCCACCGTCTTGCCGGTCTCGGCCGCCACGGCGTCGAGGGCCTCCACGACGCCGAACAGATAATCATCGGAGACCGGCGGACCGCCCTCGGCGCCCCCCGCCGCGATGCGGCCGCTCTGGTTCGGCTGGCCGCGGCGGATCTTGCCGGTGAGACGGCCCCATCCCAGCGGGCTCCACACCATCAGGCCGACGCCCTGGTCGATCCCGAGTGGCATCAGCTCCCACTCGTAGTGCCGGCCGATCAGGGAATAGTAGCCCTGGTAGGCGACGTAGCGGGCGAGCCCGTAGCGCTCGGACGTGGCCAGCGCCTTCATGAGCTGCCAGCCGGAGAAGTTCGACGCGCCGATATAGCTGATCTTGCCCGAGCGCGTGAGATCGTCGAGGGCCCGCAACGTCTCTTCGACGGGCGTCAGCGCGTCGAAGCCGTGCATGAAGTAGACGTCGATATGGTCGGTGCCGAGCCGCTTGAGGCTGGCCTCGCAGGCGCGGACCAGGTGATGGCGCGAGGAGCCGACCTGATTCAGGTCGTCGTTGAAGCGGAACGTCGCCTTGGTGGAGATCAGCGCCCGGTCGCGCTTGCCCTTGAGAGCCTGCCCCAGGATCTCCTCCGAGGCCCCCGCCGAGTAGATGTCGGCGGTGTCGAAGAAGCTGACCCCGGAATCGAGGCAGAGGTCGACCATGCGGGTCGCTCCGGCGACATCGGTCTGACCCCAGCGCTGGAAGAACGCGTTCGTCCCGCCGAAGGTGCCGGTGCCGAAGCTGAGCACCGGCACGGTGAGGCCGGAGCGTCCGAACTGCCTGTATTCCATCGGGACCTCTCTGCGATCACGCCCGCCGTGCGGCGCGCCACTCCGTCTAACACGGCTGCCCGGCCGGGCTTTCCCCACGCCGGCAAGCCTGCTTGCGCGGGGGACGATCCAGTCGCCGCGACGGCGCCGTCCCCGCCGCGCCCGTTGAACCCGTCCGCCTGCCGAAGCCTTTCGTCAGCCTGGACCGTGCGTGCGCCTCAAAAACGCACGGGCTTTGCATCATCCCTGCCGGCGCCACGGGAGTTCGTCACTTGGTCCGGACCGTCTGCCCCCATGATTGCCCCTCCGCCTGCAGCCTCGACGTGCAGGTGGCGGATGGCCGCGTCGTCTCGGTCCGGGGTGGCGACAACCCCTACACGGCGGGGGTGATCTGCGCGAAGGTCAGCCGCTACGGCGAGCGCGTCCACCATCCCGACCGGATCCTCCATCCGCTCGAGCGTGTCGGCGCCAAGGGCAGCGGACAATGGCGGCGGATCGCCTGGGACGCGGCGCTCGACCGGCTGGCCGCGGCCTTCTCGGAGACGGCGGAACGCTGGGGGCCGGAGGCGGTCTGGCCGTACAATTCGGGCGGGACCATGGGCCTCGTCCAGCGCGACGGCATCCACCGGCTGACCCACGCGATGGGCTATTCGCGGCGCAAGCGCACGATCTGCACGGCCATCGCGATCGCGGGCTGGAGCGCCGGAACCGGCCGGATCGCCGGGCCGGACCCCCGCGAGATGGCGCTGTCGGACCTGATCGTGGTCTGGGGCGGCAACCCGGTGAGCACCCAGGTCAACGCGATGACCCACATCAGCCGCGCCCGCAAGAATCGGGGCGCCAAGCTGGTGGTGGTCGATCCCTACCGCACCGGCACCGCGGCGGCCGCCGACCTCCACCTCGCGCTGCGGCCGGGCACCGACGGGGCGCTCGCCTGCGCGGTGCTCCACGTCCTGTTCCGCGACGGCTACGCGGACCGGGCCTACCTCGCCGCCCATGCCGCGGAGACGGCGGCCCTGGAGGCGCATCTCGCGTCGCGCACGCCCGAATGGGCGGCGGCGATCACCGGCCTGGAGCCCGCCGCGATCGAGGCCTTCGCGGCCCTCTACGGCCGGACGCCGCGCAGCTACATCCGCTGCGGCTTCGGCTTCACCCGGAGCCGCAACGGCGCCGTGAACCTGCACGCGGTGACCTGCCTGCCGACGGTGACCGGCGCGTGGCAGCACGAGGGCGGCGGCGCCCTCTGGCAGCAGGCGGCGATCTTCAACTGGGACAAGACCCTGACGGAGGGGCTCGACATCAAGGCGCCGGGCGTGCGCGAGCTCGACATGAGCCGGATCGGCCCCATCCTCGCCGACGATCCCGACGCCCTGCAGGGCGGGCCGCCGGTGCGCGCCATGCTGATCCAGTCGGCCAATCCGGCAATCTCGGCCCCCGACAGCGCCCGGGTGCGTGCGGGCTTGGCGCGGCCGGACGTGTTCGTGGCCGTGCACGAGCAGTTCATGACCGAGACCGCGGCGCTGGCCGACCTCGTCCTGCCGGCCACCACCTTCCTGGAGCACGACGACATCTACGGGGCCGGCGGCCACAGCCACATCCAGGCGGGGCCGGCGATCCTGGAGCCGCCGGGGGAGTGCCGGTCGAACCACGCGCTGCTCGGTGCCCTCGCCGCGCGCCTCGGCGCGGACCATGCCGGCTTCCGGCTGAGCGCCCGGGATCTCGCCGACGCGACCCTGGCGCGTTCGGGCTGGGGCGGCCTCGACCGGCTGGAGGCGGAGGGCTGGATCGACGCGCAGCCGGACTTCGCCGAGAGCCACTTCCTCAACGGGTTCGGCCATCCGGACGGGCGCTTCCGCTTCGCCCCCGACTGGGCGGCGCTCGGCCCCCGCGCGGCCGGGATGCCGGCCCTGCCCGACCACTGGCCGGTGGCCGAGCCCGCCGACGCGGAGCACCCGTTCCGGATGATCGCCCCGCCGGCCCGCCAGTTCCTCAACGCGACCTTCACCAACGTGGCCGAGTCGCTCCGCCGCGAGGGGCGGCCGACCTGCCTGCTCCACCCGGAGGACGGCGCGCGGCTCGGGATCGGCACGGGCGACGCCATCGAGATCGGGAATGCCCGCGGCCGGGTCCGGCTGCACGCGCGCCTCGCCGAGGGTCAGCAGCCGGGCGTCGTGGTGGTCGAGAGCCTGTGGCCGAGCGCGTCCTTCGCGGGCGGCAGCGGGATCAACACCCTGATCGGCGCCGCGCCGGCGGCGCCCAACGACGGTGCCGCCTTCCACGACACCGCGGTCTGGGTCCGGGCGGCCTGAGCCGGCGCTCAGGCCCTCAACGCCCCGGGCCTGACGCCGCGCCCGGATTCCGGACGCCCGAAACCCCACGCGCGGCTCCGGCCGATCAACCCGTGCGGTCCACATTCCGGGCCGACATGTCTCGGTCGGCAGAGGGGCTGCACCCGAACTGGGACCGGTAGCTGCGGGAAAAGTGGGCCGCGCTCGAGAACCCGCAGGCCGTCGCGATCTCCCCGATCGCCAGGGGGCTCTGGCGCAACAGGCGCCGTCCGTGGGCCAGGCGGATGGCCCGGTACTGCGCCGAGAAACGCAGGCCCCGCTTGTCGAGGAAGAGCCGGTCGAGGTGACGGGCGCTGACGGCGGCGAGGCGGGCCATGGCGTGACGGCTCAGCGGCGCCTCGACCGTCTTCTCCATCGTCTCGAGGACGGTCAGCAGGGCCGGGTGGTGGACACCGTACCGCTCCGCCGCCGACGCGCGCTGCGGGTCGTCCGCGGCGCCCACCGCCGTGTGCAGGAACCAGTCCGAGACGCGGCGCGCGAAGGCCGCGCCCATGCGTTCGGCGATCAGCCCGTGGGCCATGTCGAGGGGGGCGACTCCGCCGCCGCAGGTCAGGCGGTCGGCATCGGCGACGTAGCGTGCCCGCGTGAGCCGCGCCTCCGGAAACGCCTCGACCGTGGCGCCGGCATACTCCCAGTGAAGGGTGAAAGCGCGCTCCGCCAGCAGCCCCGCCGCGGCCATCAGGTAGGGGCCGCCCGATATGCCGCCGACGCGGACGCCGAACCGGGCCATGCGCCGCAAGGCCGCGTGGATCGCCGGCCTGTCCCACCCGGTCGGCTCGCCGCCCGCGCAGATGAAGAGGGTGTGGAGATGCCCGCGCTCCCGGGGCAGCCCCTCGGTGGGGACCTCCACGCCGGAGGAAGACGCGACGCGGCCCTCGGCCTCGCCGAAGTAGCGCAGGCGATAGAGGGCGCGCCCCGCCAGGTCGTTGGCCGCCCGGAACGGCTCGCAGGCCGAGGCGAACGACAACAGCGCGAAGCCCGGCACAAGGAGGAAGCCGATCTCCTGCGGCCGGTCCCCCGATCCCGGAGGGTCCGCATCCGCTGTCTGTGCTCCGGGTTGGCTCATCCGTGCAAGAAACCGTCTGTTGCGGTCAAGCGCAACCGGGCCGGGACGCCATTCTCGACGCCGCTCCGTTCGGCCCAGGACCCCCTCCGCATGCCCAGCTCCGTGTGCCCACCCGCGTTCGTCGCCAGCGCCCGCGGGCAGGCCCGATGACCCGCCGGGTCGACGTCGCGGTCCTCGGGCTCGGCGCGATGGGCAGCGCCGTCCTGTATCAGCTGGCCAAAAGCGGGGCTGCGGTCGTCGGAATCGACCGCTTCGCCCCGCCGCACGCGTTCGGATCGAGCCACGGCGAGACACGCATCACCCGTCAGGCCGTCGGCGAGGGGCGCGACTACGTCCCGTTCGTCACCGCCTCGCACCGCATCTGGCGCGCGCTGGAGGCGGAGACGGGGGAGACACTGCTGAACGCCTGCGGCGCCCTCGTCATGGCGCCCGGTCACGGAACCTCGTCCCATCACGGCAAGCCGGATTTCGTCGGCCGCTCGATCAGCGCGGCGCAGGGAGCCGGGATCGCCCACGAGGTGCTCGACGGCGCCGAAGTCGCCCGCCGCTTCCCGCAATTCCTCAACCTCGCGGGCGACGAGAAGGCCTATTACGAGCCGGGCGGCGGCTACGTGTTTCCGGAGCGCTGCCTCGCCGCGCAGCTCGGCTGCGCGGCAGCATTAGGTGCCGAGATCCGGACCGGCTGCACGGTGCGGGCGCTCAGCCAAGACGGGGCCGGGATCCGCATCGAGACCGGGGATGGCGCGATCCTGGCCGACCGCGCCGTGGTTGCCGCCGGCGCCTGGACGGCGCCGCTGCTCGGTCGCCCGTTCGACCGGCTGCTCACCGTCCGGCGCCAGCTGCTGCACTGGTACGCCCTGGCGGACGACTCGGCCTATGGGCCGCAAGCGCCGGTCTTCATCTGGATGTACGGGACCACCGACACCGAGTACCTCTACGGCTTCCCGCCGCTGCCGGGGGAGGGCGCCATCAAGGTCGCGACCGAGCAGTACAGCACCGCCACCACGGCCGACGGGGTGGACCGCCGCGTCGATCCGTCGGAATCCGCCGAGATGTACCGGCTGCGCGTCGCGGACCGGCTGGCCGGCACCACCCCGGAGGTCGTCCGGGCGGCGGCCTGCGTCTACACGGTGACCCCCGACCGCGGCTTCATCATCGACCGGCATCCCGGGATGGACCGGGTCCTCGTGGTCTCCGCCTGCTCGGGGCACGGCTTCAAGCACTCGGCCGGAATCGGCGAGGCCGTCGCCGCGGAACTGGCCGGCGGGCCCGGGCGGGTCGATCTCGCCCCCTTCACCCTCACACGCTTCGGTTGATACGCTGGCCGATGGCTCGTGGATTGCTTGAAACCATGCCAAGATCGGCGCCGAGACCAGCGCCAGTTCAGTACAGGCCAGCAGGACCGCTTTGATGCGACACACGATCCGAACCTTCCTGACGACCGGAGCGCTGGCTCTCGCGGCGCTCTCGTCCGTCGCGCTGCCCGGCCGGGCCGGGGCCGCCGACGGTGTCGAGGCGATCAAGAAGCGCGGGACGCTGATCGTCGGGGTCAAGGCGGATTACCGGCCGTTCGGCTTCCGCGATCCGAGCGGCACGATCATCGGGCTCGAGCCCGACCTCGCCGCCGACCTCGCCAAGCGGCTCGGCGTGAAGCTCGAACTGGTGCCGGTGGTCTCGGCCAACCGGATCGAGTTCCTGCAGCAGGGCAAGGTCGATCTGCTGATCGCCACGCTCTCGGACAAGCCGGAGCGCCGCCGCGTCGTGCAGGCGATCGACCCGCAATACTATTCCGACTTCGTGAACGTGCTGCTGCCCAAGAGTTCCGGCATCACCGACTGGGCGCAGCTGAAGGGCAAGCCGCTCTGCGCGACCTCGGGGGCGTGGTACAACAAGGACGTGGCGCGTACCTACGGGGCGGAGATCATCGCCTTCGACGGCTCGGAGAAGCCGCTCTTCGCGCTCAAGCAGGGCAACTGCCTCGGCTACGTCTACGACCAGAGCATGCTGCAGGGTAAGCTGCTCGACGACGACTGGAAGGCCAATTACGCGATGCCGCTCAAGGGTATCCTCGACGCGCCGTGGATGATGGCGGTGGCGCAGGGCAACACCACGCTCCAGACCATGGTCGAGGACGCCACCAAGGACTGGATGAAGACCGGCCTCATCGTCGACGAGGAGAAGAAGTGGGGCATCGAGCCGACCGCTTACTCGAAGGCGATGCACGAGAAGTACAAGAACGCGACCAACTGATGCGGTCCTGCACGACGGCTCCGAGCGTTCGCCCGCGATGATCGCCACGATCCAGGCGTGGTTCCAGCAGCTCTACGAAACCACGGGCTTCAACTTCACGGTCTTCTACGACCCCTACGACTGGGACCGCTACGTCGCCGGCCTGCGGATGACGCTGCTGCTCGGGATCACCACGATCCTGGCGAGCCTCGTGATCGGCGCGGTCGGCGCGCTCCTGCAGAGCGGGCCGTCGCGCCTGCTGCGCGGGCTGGTCAACGGCTTCGTCGTGCTGTTCCGCAACACGCCGCCCCTGGTGCAGATCTTCTTCTTCTATTTCGGGCTCGGCACGCTCCTGCCGGACCTGCGCTCGGCGGACGGCCTGCGCGCGCCGATCCTCAGCAACGTGCAATGGGCGATCGTCTCGCTGTCGCTGTTCGCCGGCGCCTTCAACGTCGAGATCTTCCGCTCCGGCATCGAGGCCGTTCCGAAGACCACGATCGAGGCCGCCGAGGCCCTGGGCTACACCCGGTTCAAGGCCTACCGCCACGTCGTCCTGCCGCTGGCTCTGCGCGTCTGCCTGCCGGCCCTGAACAACAACCTGATCAACCTCCTGAAGACCACGACGCTCGCCTACGCCATCGCGGTCCCCGAGACGCTCTACGCGGTCAAGCAGATCTGGTCCGAGTCGCAGAACGTCCTCGAGATGATGCTGGTCCTGCTCGCGACCTACGCGGTCCTCGTCGGCCTGCTCGTCTGGGTCATGCACCGCTGGGAGCGGGCCCTGCGCATCCCGGGCTACGGCCGATGAGCGCCCTGGACCCGAACCGCCCGGGCGACCTGCCGGTCCTGCTGCCGTTCGCGCTCGCCGATCACCGTCCGCCGGCGCGGCTGCGGCCGGCCCATCTCTGGCTGCTCACCGGCCTCGCCCTCGTGGCGGTGCCGGCCTGGGCGCAGGGCGGGGCCGCCGCGCTGTCGCCTCTGGAGGTCGTGATCAAGTGGGCGCCCCTGCTGCTCACGGGCTTCGCCTTCAACGTCGCGATCTCGCTGATGGCGATGGCGATCGGCACCGCCGCGGGGATCGGGCTTGGCCTCGCCATGCTGGCCGAGGGGCGCGTCCTTTCGCGCCTCGCGTGGTGCGCCACGCAGGTCTTCCGCAACGTGCCCTGGCTGGTTCTGCTGTTCTTCGTGATGTTCCTGGTGCCGTTCCAGGTCACCGTGTTGGGGATCCGGGTGCCGCTGCCCGACTGGATCAAGGCGACCTTCGGCTTCAGCCTGCCGGTGATGGCCAACGTCGCCGAGATCGTCCGCGGCGCGGTGCGCTCGGTGCCGAACACCCAGTGGGAGGCGGCCGAGTCCCTGGCCTTCAGCCGGCGGCAGACGATGTGGCGCATCATCCTGCCCCAGTGCGCGAAGCGGATGCTGCCGCCCTGGATGAACGTCTATTCGCTGATCGCCATGGCGACCGTGCAGGCCTCGATCGTCGGGGTCACCGAGATGCTGACGCTGACCGCGCAGGTGCATGCGGCCGAGGGTGGCCGCCCCGAGCTGTTCGCCCCGCTCTACGGCTTCGCCCTGCTCTGCTTCTTCCTCTACTGCTACCCGATCGACCGGCTGACCGCCCGCCTGGAACGCCGCTTCGAGACCCGTTGAGCCCGATGCCCGCACCCGCTGCCAGCAGACCGTCCCCGGCTTGGACGCCCGATCAGCCGATCGTCCGCCTCGTCGACGTGCACAAATCCTTCGGGACCTTCGAGGTGCTGAAGGGGATCAGCTTCGACGTGCGCAAGGGCGAGGTGGTCTGCATCATCGGCCCGTCGGGCTCGGGCAAGTCGACGCTGATCCGCTGCGTCAACGCGCTGGTGCCGGTCACGGCGGGCTCGATCGCGGTCGAGGGGATCGACGTCACCGATCCGCGGCTCGACAAGCTGGCGCTGCGCCGCAAGGTCGGGATGGTGTTCCAGCAGTACAACCTCTTCCCGCACAAGACCGCGCTGCAGAACGTGATGATGGCCCCCATCCACGTCCTCGGGCAGGACCGGCGCGAGGTCGAGGCCCGCGCCCGGGCGCTCCTCGCCAAGGTCCGGCTGGCCGGCAAGGAGGACGCCTATCCGGGCGAGCTGTCGGGCGGCCAGCAGCAGCGCGTGGCCATCGCCCGCTCGCTGGCGATGCGGCCCGACGTGATGCTGTTCGACGAGGTCACCGCCGCCCTGGACCCGGAGACGGTCAAGGAGGTGCTGGTCACGATCCGGGAGCTCGCCGAGGAGGGCATGACCTGCATGCTCGTCACCCACGAGATGAATTTCGCCCGGGACGTCGCCGACCACATCTACTTCACCGACCGCGGCGTGATCGTCGAGCACGGGCCGCCCGCGACCTTCTTCGCCTCGGCCCAGGATCCGCGCACGCGCCGCTTCCTCTCGCAGGTGCTCTGACGCCGCGGGAGGGCGCCCGTCGGCACGGCGCGGCCTCACACGTCGAGCGTGGTCTCGCGCTCCCAGGCGGTGAAATGGGCGCAGTAGCTGTCCCACTCGCCCTGCTTCAGCTTGAGATAGGCGGACGAGAAGGCGCCGCCCAGATTCGCCCGCAGGGCCTCGTCGGCCTCGAAGGCCCGCAGGGCGTCGAGCAGGTTGAGCGGCAGGCGCGGGGCGCCGGAAACCGTGTGGCCGTCCCGGTACATGTCGACGTCGCTGTGCGGCCCGGGATCGGCCGCCTGCGCCAGCCCGTCGAGGCCTGCGGCCAGGATCGCCGCCTGGAGCAGGTAGGGGTTGGCCGCGCCGTCGGGCAGGCGCAGCTCGAACCGGCCCGGCCCGGGCACCCGGACCATGTGGGTGCGGTTGTTGCCGGTCCAGGTGACGGCGTTCGGCGCCCAGGTCGCCCCCGAGATCGTGCGGGGCGCGTTGATGCGCTTGTAGGAATTGACCGTCGGGTTGGTGATCGCGGCGAGCGCCGGCGCGTGCCGCATGATCCCGCCGAGGAAGTGCCGGCCCCGGGTCGAGAGGCCGAACGGCATCTCGGGATCCGCGAAGGCGTTCTCGGTGCCGGCCATGTTCCACACCGAGACGTGGCAGTGGCAGCCGTTGCCGGTGAGGCCGGGGAACGGCTTTGGCATGAAGGTCGCCCGCAGGCCGTGCCGTTCGGCGACCGAGCGGACCATGAACTTGAAGAAGGCGTGCTTGTCGGCGGTGGCCAGCGCGTCGTCGTATTCCCAGTTCATCTCGAACTGGCCGTTCGCGTCCTCGTGGTCGTTCTGGTAGGGCTTCCAGCCGAGCGCCAGCATGTGGTCGCAGATCTCGGCGATCACGTCGTAGCGGCGCATCAGCGCCTGCTGGTCGTAGCAGGACTTCTCCGCCCGGTCGTGGTGGTCGGAGATCGCCGCCCCGTCCGGGCTCAGCAGGAAGAACTCGGCCTCGACGCCGGTCCTGACCCGCAAGCCCTCGGCGGCGGCCCGCGCCACGAGCTGCTTCAGCACCACCCGGGGCGCCTGGTCGACGGGGGCGTCCGCCATGGTGCAGTCGGCCGCCACCCAGGCGACGTCCGGCTTCCAGGGCAGGCGGATCACCGAGGCGGCGTCCGGCATCGCGAACAGGTCGGGATGGGCCGGCGTGAGGTCGAGCCAGGTGGCGAAGCCCGCGAAACCCGCACCGTCGCGCTGCATGGCGCCAATCGCCTGCGCGGGCACCAGCTTGGCGCGCTGGCAGCCGAACAGGTCCGTGTAGGAGATCATGAAGTACCGCACGCCGTGCTCGGCGGCGTAGGCGGAAAGGTCGGTCGTCACGGCAGCCCCCCTGAGCGCGGGTCGGTGGGTGCCGACCGCGCCCGAACCGGCGCGACCGGCGGGGTTGAAGGGCCCTAGAAGCCGGCTTTGCCCGGGTACCAGTCGGTGCCGGCCAGCGGCACGCGGGCCATGGCGGCGGCCTCGAGCGTCAGCGCCACGAGATCCTCGGGCTCCAGATTGTGCAGGTGGTTGTGGCCGCAGGCGCGGGCGATCGTCTGCGCCTCCAGGGTCATGACCTTCAGGTAATTGGCGAGCTTCCGGCCGGCGCGCACCGGGTCGAGGCGGGCCGCCAGTTCGGGATCCTGCGTGGTGATGCCCGCGGGGTCGCGGCCCTCGTGCCAGTCGTCGTAGGCGCCCGCGGTGGAGCCGAGCTTGCGGTACTCCTCCTCGTAGGCCGGGTCGTTGTCGCCGATGGCGACGAGCGCCGCGGTGCCGATCGAGACCGCGTCGGCCCCCAGCGCGATGGCCTTGGCGACGTCGGCGCCCGAGCGGATGCCGCCGGAGATCACGAGTTGCACGCTCCGGTGCAGGCCGAGATCCTGCAGCGCCTGCGCGGCGGGGCGGATACAGGCCAGCGTCGGCTGGCCGACATGCTCGATGAACACGTCCTGGGTCGCCGCCGTGCCGCCCTGCATGCCGTCGAGGACGACGACGTCGGCCCCGGCCTTCGCGGCCAGCGCGGTGTCGTAATAGGGCCGCGCGCCGCCGACCTTCACGTAGATCGGCTTCTCCCAGTCGGTGATCTCGCGCAATTCGCCGATCTTGATCTCGAGGTCGTCCGGGCCGGTCCAGTCCGGGTGCCGGCAGGCGGAGCGCTGGTCGATGCCCTGGGGCAGGTCGCGCATGGCGGCGACCCGGTCGG
Source organism: Methylobacterium sp. PvR107 (assembly GCF_017833295.1). Taxonomy (NCBI): domain Bacteria; kingdom Pseudomonadati; phylum Pseudomonadota; class Alphaproteobacteria; order Hyphomicrobiales; family Methylobacteriaceae; genus Methylobacterium; species Methylobacterium sp. PvR107. The sequence continues at coordinate 3,111,099 of NZ_JAFIBW010000001.1, read as the reverse complement.
AGATCTTCTGGCCGAGCAGCATGCCGCCGCCGCCGGGCTTCGCGCCCTGGCCGACCACCACCTCGATGGCGTCGGCGCGCCGGAGGTCGCGCGGGTTCATGCCGTAGCGGGAGGGCAGGTACTGGTAGACGAGGATCTCGGAATGGCCGCGCTCCTCGTCGGTCATGCCGCCGTCGCCGGTCGTGGTGGAGGTGCCGGCCAGGCTCGCGCCGTGGCCGAGTGCCTCCTTGGCGTTGGCGGACAGGGAACCGAAGCTCATGCCGGCGATGGTGATCGGGATCTTCAACGCGATCGGCTTCTTCGCAAAGCGCGTGCCGAGGGTGACGCCGGTCCCGCAGGTCTCCCGGTAGCCCTCCAGGGGATAGCGCGACATCGAGGCGCCGAGGAACAGCAGGTCGTCGAGATGCGGGAGCTTGCGCTTCGTGCCGCCGCCGCGGATGTCGTATATCCCGGTGGCCGCGGCCCGGCGGATCTCCGCCATCGTGTGGTCGTCGAAGGTCGCCGACTTGCGCGGCGGCATCGGCGGGTTCTGGTAGGTCATGCCCGGTCTCCCGCTCAGTAGGCGTTGTCGATGTTGAAGCTGTAGAGCTGGCGCGCCGAGCCGTAGCGCCGGAACGCCTCGGGCCGGACGTCCGTGACCCCGGCCCGGTCGAGCAGGGCCGCGAGGTACGCGCGGTGCTCGGGGCGCATCGGCTTCTCGATGCAGTCGGCCCCGAGGCTCTTCACGCTGCCGCGGACGAACAGCTTCGCCTCGTAGAGCGAGTCGCCCAAAGCCTCGCCGGCATCGCCCAGGACCACGAGGGATCCGGACTGCCCCATGAAGGCCGACATGTGCCCGATCGAGCCGTGCACGACGATGTCGATGCCCTTCATGGAGATGCCGCAGCGCGAGGCCGCGTTGCCCTTGATGACGAGGAGGCCGCCGCGCCCGGTCGCTCCGGCATATTGCGAGGCGTCGCCCTCGATCACGACCGTGCCGGACATCATGTTCTCGGCGACGCCGGGACCCGCCGAGCCCTGCACCGTGACGGTGCCGCCGTCGTTCATGCCGGCGCAGTAATAGCCCACCGAGCCGCGCACGGTGACGGAGACGGGCCCGTCGATCCCGACCGCCACCGCGTGCTGGCCCCGCGGGTTCAGCACCTCGAAAGCGGTGTCGTTGGCGCCGGCGGCGACGCCGTGAAGGGCCTGGTTCAGGGCGCGCAGGGGCGTCGCCGCCAGATCGAAGACGGGCATGGACGGATCCGTGATGTGAGGGCGGCTCAGGCGGCCTGCCGCTGATCCCAGAAGTAGACGGTCGCCGGCTCGGGCTCCCAGATTCGGGCGGTCTCGATCCCCGGCAGGCCGACGAGCGCCCGGTATTCCGAGCCGAAGGCGACGTAGCGCTCGGTCTCGGCCATGATCGCGGGTTTGCAGGCGATCGGGTCGCGCAGGACGCCGAAGCCGGACTTGGTGCCGACCACGAAGGTGAAGAACCCGTCGAGATCCTCCAGCGCCCCCGCGAGCGCCGCGCCGAGATCCCGGCCCCGCGCCATCGCGGTCGTGAGATAGGCGGCCGCGACCTCGGAATCGTTCTGGGTCTCGAAAGCCATGCCGTCGCGGGCGAGGCTCCGGCGCAGGTTGTTGTGGTTCGACAGCGAGCCGTTATGGACGAGGCACTGGTCGGCCCCCGTCGAGAACGGGTGCGCGCCCATCGTGGTCACGGCCGATTCCGTCGCCATCCGGGTGTGGCCGATGCCGTGGGTGCCGGACATCCGGGCGATGCCGAAGCGCGCCACCACGTCCCTCGGCAGGCCGACCTCCTTGTAGATCTCGACGCTCTCGCCCGCGCCCATCACGCGCAGGTCTGGCGAGAGGCCCTTGAGGGCGTCTCGCGTCGCGTCGAGGCGGTCGGACGCGACGGTGATCACCGCGTGCGAACTCTTCACCGCCACCCGCGCCGAGCCGCCGGAGGCCTCCGCGAGGCGCTGCTCCAGGGCGGGGAAATCCGCCAGGGCCTGAGCCGACTGCACGGTGATCTTCGAGCGGCCGGGGGTCGGCGGCCCGTAGATCGCGAGGCCCGCCGAATCCGGACCGCGATCCGTCATGGTGACGAGCATGTCGGCGAGCAGGGCGCCGAGCCGCGGCTCCAGGGCGGGGTCCTTCAGGAACAATCCGACGATGCCGCACATGGCACCACCTCCGTCGCGGGTTCGCCCGGAGCATAGGCGGTCTCGCAACGGAGAATCAACTGTCAGGAAATAAGATTTCTTCTCAAGAATTGACGACGGGTCAGTCCGCCCCCCCGGATTGCGGGTAGGCGATCACCGAGAGGTAGCGGGCCGGCAGCACCAAGAGCTCCGCCGGCCCGTGCGGGGCGTCGGCGTCGAAGAACAGGCTGTCGCCCGGCTGCATGTGGAAGTGCCGGTCCCCGTGCCGGTACAGCACCTCGCCCTCCAGCATGTAGAGGAATTCCAGGCCCGCGTGCTGGAAGGTCGGGAACACGTCCGAATCGGTCGTGAGCGTGATCAGGTACGGCTCGACCGTGACCCCGCTGGTGTTCTCGTGGATGTGGCCGAGCAGGTTGTACTGGTGCCCGGCGCGGGTGCCGCGCCGCTCCAGCTCGACGCCTTCGCCGGCCTTGACGAAGACGGCGTTGCGAACCTCCTCGTAGCGCCGGAAGAAGCCGGTGATCGGCATGCCGAGCGCCTGGGCGAGCAGCTGCAGCGTCGTCAGGGACGGCGAGATGTTGCCGTTCTCGATCTTCGACAGCATGCCGGGCGACAGGCCGGTGGCTGCGGCGAGGTCGGCGGAGGTGAGGCCGAGGCGTTTCCGGCGCTCGCGCACTTCGTGGCCGATCGCCCGTTCGAGGTTGTTCTCGCGCGGCTCGCGGACGGCGTGCGGATCCTGCGACAGGACCGGCTCGCGCGCCGGCTCCGACGCCTCCCCCGCCGTCCGGTTCGACGAGCCTGACCGCATGGCGGGTTCCCCTCCTCGGCGATCGCGGGTTGCGGCCGCGCGGATCCTCGGCCGCCCTGCCGCGGCGCCGGACGCCTGTCAACGGATCGGCGCCCGCCCGGATCGCGGGCTGCGCAGCACGGACACGTCGCCGGTCCGCTTCTTGCTCGCACCCCGGCCGCGGAGTGGACTCAAGGCTGCCGAACCGGGAGATCCTGCATGCGTCGATCCCTGCACACCGATGAGGAGATCGCCTTCCTGCTCGACGAGGCCGCGCGTGGCATCCCCATCGCCGAGATCTGCGCGAGCGCCCGGATCTCGCTCGGCACCTTCTACCGCTGGCGAAGACGCCTCGGCGGCCTGAAGCCAGCGGGAGTGGCCCGGCTCGATCAGGTCGAGCGGGAGAATGCCGGCCTCCGGGCGGAGGTGCTGCGGCTTCGGGCGGCCCTGCTCGTCCAGCCGGTGCGCGGGGCACCGGCCACGACGGAGCACACGAGCCTGCGCCAGACGCCGCACCATCGCGGCGCCTACGCCTGTGTCGGCCGGTTCGCCTTCGGGCGCAGCGCGAACTGAGGCGGTCTCCGTCTGGATGCTTCGGGTGAGGGATCCCTCGCCGTCATCGCGCGCGCAGCGAAGCGACCCGGGGCAGCGGGACCTCTCAGGTCGGAGCGTGTCCCGGCATGGCTTCGCTGCGCTCGCAAGGACGGAGGGGTCTGCATCGGCCGGCCATGCGCTCAAGCGGCTCCGGACGGCGCCGACGCGAGGGCTGTCTTGGGCATCAGCATGTGGACGCCCTTGTTGCCGTCGACCGTCTGGGTGATCCGCAGGTTCCCGGCGAGCGAGCACAGCATGTAGGCCTGGTTCCGGGTGAGGCTGGTCCGCGCGCAGACGAGGCGCACCATCTCGCGCACGGCCTGGCGCATCGCCTCGTCGAGGCTCTCGTGCAGGCCGATCGACATCAGGTCGGTGGGCGTCTCGGCGAAGGGCCACGCGCCCGGGAGGTCCTTGCGGACGGTCAGCCGGAACGTGCCGGTCAGCCCGGTCTCCAGGGCGGTGATGCAGACCTCGCCATCGCCCTGCACGCCGTGGCCGTCGCCCGCGTAGAAGCCGCCGCCGGGGTTGAACACCGGCAGGTAGAGGGTGGTGCCGACCCGCAGCTCCTTGTTGTCCATGTTGCCGCCGAAGGCGCGGGGCACCGGGCTGCCGACCCGGCCCCAGGTGGCAGGCGGGGCCGTGCCCATGATGCCGAAGAACGGGTCGAGGGGCAGCTCCGTGCCCCAGGGCAGGCGGCAGAGGCCGCGCGCGGTGTCGATGTCGGCGTGGACGGTCTCGTACTCGGTGAACTCGTCCGGCAGGGTGCCGAGGAGCGGCAGGATCGACACGAAGCCCCAGTCGAGGCGGAACTTCAGGTCGAGGATGTCGACCTGCAGCATGTCGCCGGGCTCGGCGCCCGCGACGTGGACCGGGCCGGTGACGAAGTGCGGGCCGGGGCCGCGCTCCAGGGTGTCGAGGGCGTGGAGCAGGTCGGGCGGCACCCGGGCCGGATCGGGGTGGAGCGACTCGCGCCCGCCCGCCGGATGCGAGTGCAGGGTGACGGTGTCGCCGGACGCGACGGTGAGGACGGGCGGGAGCGCGGCGTCGAAATAGCCGAGCACCATGGTCTCGGGCGTCGCGGGGATCTCGTGATGGGTCGGCACGGCGGCTCCTGGTTTGTCCGTCAGACGGCGATGTGACGGGTGAGGGCTTCGGGGTTCAACACCTTCGGATCGCCGCGCTCGACGACGCTGCCGCGGGACAAAACCACCACGGAATCGGCGACCCGCAGGGCGAAATCGAGGTATTGCTCCACGAGCAGCACGGTGATCCGGCCTTTGAGCCCGGCGATCACCGCCTCGATGGCGGCGACGATCGAGGGCTGGATGCCCTCGGTCGGTTCGTCGAGGAGGAGCGCGCGGGGCCGGGTGGCGAGCGCCCGGGCGATGGCGAGCTGCTGCTGCTGGCCGCCCGAGAGGTTGCCGCCCGGGCGGTGCCAGAGGCCGCGGAGCGCCGGGAACAGGGCGACCGCCTCGTCGACCGCGTCGGTCCGCTCCAGCGCGTGGGCCCGGGCCGCGACCCGCAGGTTCTCGGCGACGGTCAGATCCGAAAAGATCTCGCGTCCCTGCGGCACGTAGGCGAGCCCTGAGCGGGCGCGCCGGTCGGGCGACAGGCGGGTCAGGTCTGTCGCGTCGAGGGCGATCCGGCCGCGGCTTTCCGGAATCAGGCCGGTGAGGCAGCGCAGCAGCGTGGTCTTGCCGGCGCCGTTGCGGCCGAGCACGGCGAGGCAGGCGCCCGGCTCGACCGCGAGGCCGATCCCGCGCAGCACCTGCGCGCTGCCGTAATGCTGGTCGAGCCCCTCGACGGCGAGGCGCGCAGGTGCGGCGGCTGTGGTCATCGGCCGAGGAACACCTCGATCACCCGGGCATCGCCCCGCGCGCCCTGCATGCTGCCCTCGTAGAGCGTGCGGCCCTCGTGCAGCACCGTCACCCGGTCGGCGATGGCCTCGACGAAGCCCATGTCGTGCTCGATCACCAGGATCGCCCGGTCCGGCCGGCGCAAGCTCCGGATCAGCGCGGCGGTCTGGGCGGTCTCGGCGTCGGAGAGCCCGGCGACGGGCTCGTCGAGGAGGAGGAGCACGGGCTCGGCGGCCAGCACCATGCCGATCTCCAGCCACTGCTTCTCGCCATGCGCGAGGCTGCCGGCCGGCACCTCGGCGCGGGGGCCGAGGCCGATCTCGCCGAGCACGGCGGCGATGCGCGCCGGGCGCTCGCGCGGGCTGAGGGCGGGGCCGCAGCCGATCTCCAGGTTCTCGCGCACGGTGAGCGCCGGGAAGACGCTGGGCTTCTGGAACTTGCGCCGCACGCCGGCCCGGGCGATCTCGGCCTCGGAGCGCTTGGTCAGGTCGATATGGTCGCCGAGCATCACCCGGCCGGAGACCGGCTTGGTGACGCCCGAGATCACGTCGAGGAGCGTGGTCTTGCCGGCGCCGTTCGGGCCGATCACCGCCCGCACCTCGCCGGGATCGACGGCGAGCGACACGGCATCGAGCGCCGTGAACCGGCCGAAGGCGACGGTGAGAGCGTCGACCACGAGGGCGGTCATCGCGTCCCCCGCAGCCAGGTCGGGCGCCGGCGCCAGTCCACGAGGTCGAGGAGCCCGTTCGGCAGGACCAGCACCACGAGCAGCACCAGCCCGGACAGGATGAACGGCCACGCCTCCGGCATCGCGGCGCTCAGCCAGAACTTCAGGCCGTTGACGAGGATCGCGCCGATCACCGCCCCGCCGAGCCGTCCCAGCCCGCCGATCGCCACCCAGACGGCGATCTCGATGGACAGGTCGGGCGCCAGCACCCGCGGGTTGATGATGCCGACCTGCGGCACGTAGAGGATGCCGGCGAGCGCCGCGATCATGGCCGAGACGCACCAGATCCCGAGCTTCAGCCGGGTGGTGCTGTAGCCCAGCGTGCGCAGGCGGGTCTCGTCGTCGCGGCAGGCGAGCATCCGCCGACCGATCGCGCTGCCGACGAGAAGCCGCGTGCCGGCGAGCACCGCCGCCAGCGTCAGGAGGGCGGCGACGGCGAGCCCCGTGACCACGCCGGGCGAGCCCATCGGCCAGCCGAACAGCAGCGGGAATCCGGTCATGCCGTTGTTGCCGCCGAGCCCGGTATCGTTGCGGTACATCAGCAGCATCGCGACGTAGACGAGCGCCTGGCTGATGATCGAGAAGTAGACGCCGTTGACCCGCGAGCGGAACGAGGCGAACCCGAACACGAAGGCGACGAGGCCGGCGAGCGCCAGCGCCAGGACGAACGCGTACGACGCGTGGTCGAGGCCGGCCCAATAGGCCGGCAGGCTCTTCCAGCCCATGAACTGCACGAAATCCGGCAGCACGCCGGTCACGGCAGCGCCGTGGGCCAGCAGGTGCATGGCGCAGACATAGCCGCCGATGGCGAAGAACAGCCCGTGCCCGAGGCTGAGGATCCCGAGATAACCCCAGACCAGATCCAGCGACACGGCGAGGATCGCGAAGGCGGCGAGCTGGCCCAGGGCGTTGACGAGATACGGGGCAGGGGACGCCACGAGGAGCCCCGCCGCCGCGGTGAGGCAGAGCCCGACGAGCCCCGCGACCAGGGGATCGCGCACGGCACGCCGCGCCGGTCCGGCGGGGGCGGCAAGGGCGGTCTGCACGCCGCCGCTCATCGCCGCCGCCGCACCGCGAACAGCCCCTCGGGCCGGCGCTGCAGGAACAGGATGATGCCGACGAGCACGATCACCTTGGCGGCGACCGCGCCGGAGATCGGCTCGATCAGCACGTTGGCGCCGCCGACCCCGAGGGCCGCCACCAGGGTCCCGACGAGGCTGCCGACGCCGCCGAGCACCACCACCATGAAGCTGTCGACGATGAGGCCCGAGCCCATGCCGGGATTGACGCTGTAGATCGGGCACAGAGCCACCCCGGCGAGCCCGGCCAGGCCCGAGCCCAGCCCGAAGGCGAGGCGGTCGACCCGGCGGGTCGGCAGGCCGAGGCAGGCGGCCATGTCGCGGTTCTGGGTCACGGCGCGGATGTCGAGGCCGAGCGGGGTGCGGCGCAGGATCAGCAGCGTCAGGACGAGGGTCGCCGCCGCGAAGCCGATGGCGAACAGGCGGTTCCAGGTCATGACGAAGTCGGCGTAGAGCGGCACCCCGCCGCTGACATAGGCCGGCATGACGAATTGCAGGTTCTGGGTGCCGACCGTCACGCGGACGAGGTTCACCAGGAACAGGCTCACCGCCCAGGTGGCGAGCAGGCTCATCAGCGGCCGCCGGTAGAGGTGGCGCAGGATCAGCGCCTCGACGACGATGCCCGCCAGGGCGACCGCCCCGAAGGCGACCGGAATGGCGGCGAACAGGTACAGGTCGAGCAGCCCCGGGGCGAGCCGGCGGAAGGCCTCCTGCACGCCGTAGGTGGCGTAGGCGCCGAGCATGATGAACTCGCCCTGGGCGAGGTTGATCACGCCCATCAGCCCGAAGATGATCGCGAGCCCGGCCGCCGCCATGAACAGGATGCTGGCGAAGCTCAGGCCGTTGTAGACGACCGCGAGGCCGTCGCCGATCGCCACCGCCCGGGAGACCTGCGCGAGGCCGGCATCGAGCGCGGCCCGGAAGGCCGGGTCGGCGGTGTAGGCGGGATCGCTCTTGAGCGCCGCGAGCCGCGCCTGCGCGGTCCCGGACGGGCTCGCGGCCACGGCGGCGATCGCCGCCCGGCGCCGGGCCGGATCGGGCGACGACAGGGCGGCCGCCTGCGCGAGCCCGGCGATCGTCCCCTTCAGCGCGGGATCCGTCTCGGCGTCCCGCGCCCGATCGAGCACGGCCGCCGGGACGGTGGCGATGCGGCGCTCCACGACCGACAGCCCGGCTCCGCGGGCGGCCGGATCCGCACCCGTCAGCAGCGCGACGGTGCCGCGCGCGGTCTCGAGGGCGGCGCGCTGGCGCAGGCCGAGGACCGGTGCGCGCGCCTCCGCGACCGGCCGTGGCGCGCCGCTGACCGCATCGCGCCCCTCTGATGCGCTCGGACGGTCGAGCAGGACGGCGCCCTCCGCCCGGCAGGACAGGCGGCGCTCGGCCAACGCCCCGAGGAGCCGGCCTGCGAAGGCGAGATCGTCCGCCGGCAGGTCGCCGCCGGCCTGGACGAGGCCCTCGGCCCCGCGGACCTGCGCGGCGCCGTCGCCGCACAGATCCGCCGCGAAGGCCGCCCGGTCGAGCGGCGCTGCGGAGGCCGGGGTCGCCGAATGTACAAGACACCAGAGTGCCGGAAGCACCCAGAGGTAAAACCGCCTCGGCTCAGCCATAGGGGCTGAACGGGACCGGCTTCGGGGCGTTCGGGGATTGCCAGAGGACGTCGAAGCCGCGCTTCTCGTTGACCGAGCCGATGAACACGCCGCGGGAGACGTAATTGTTCTCCCCCGTCATGGTCAGCGTGTAGCCCGACGGGTCGTCGAAGCTGAGGCCCGCGAAGGCCTTGCGCACCTCCGGCACCGCGAAGGAGCCGGCCTTGGCGGCGGCCAGCGCCCAGAGATGGACGCTGTCATAGGCCGAGACCATCGGGTCGATCACCGTGTCGGCGCTGAACGGGACGTTCTTGGCCTTCACGTAGGCGGCCCAGTCGGCGAGGAATGTCTGGTTGCGCTCGCCCTTGGCGGCCTGGAGATAGGCCCAGCAATTCAGGTGGCCGACGAGCTTGGCCGTATCGAGCCCCTCGAGATCGGCCTCCACCATGTCGAGGCCGAGGATCGGCACGTCGGTGGCGCTGATGCCCTGGTTGGCGAATTCGCGCAGGAAGTCGGGGATCGAGGATCCGACGACGGTGAGCACCACGATCGCCTGGCCGCCCGGCTGGCTGGCGAAGCTGCGGACCTGGTTCACCAGCGTCTGGAAGTTCGAGAAGCCGAACGGCACGTATTCCTCGCGCCACGCCGTCTCGGGGATGCCCTTGCTGGTCCAGTAGCCCTTGAGCTGCTTGTTGATCGTGCGCGGCCAGACGTAGTCCGAGCCGATCATGAAGAACCGCTTCGCCCCGACCCCGTCCGGGCCCATCAGGTAATCCACCGCCGGCAGCACGGAACTCGCGGGCGGCGAGTTCACGTAGACGACGGCCTTGGAATTCTCGTCGCCCTCGAAGTGGAGCGGGTAGAACAGCAGCCCGTCATTCTGCTCGACCACCGGCAGCACCGACTTGCGCGACACGGAGGTCCAGCAGCCGAACAGGGCCGCGACCTTCTCCTGCTGGAGCATCTGCCGGCCGACCTGGGCGTAGAGCGGCCAGTCCGAGGCGGGATCGGAGGTCAGGACCTCGATCTGGCGGCCGTTGACGCCGCCGCGCCCGTTGATCGCGTCGGCGGCCATGCGGACCACGTGGTTCAGCCGGCCCTCGAGATTGGCCATCGTGCCCGACGACGAGAACAGGCAGCCGAGCTTGACGGTGTCGGCGGCGAAGGCCGGCCGGATGATGGCCGGTGCCGCGAGCAGCGCCGCCGTGCCCAAGACGCCGCGTCGCGTGAGATGCGTCATCGACCCCGAAGCTCCCTTGAATGACGGGTCGATTGTCGGTCGCCGTCCGAGCGACGGGAAGGTCAAAGAGACTGCAGGTCGCCGGGGTTCTTGCGCATATTGGCGGCACTTGTACGCGCTGCGGGCGGTCCTGTGCCGAGAACGTCAAAATTTGCGTATTGAGGCCCAGACCTGTGTCGCCCGGAGCGTGATGACGGGCGGCCGGCATCAGAGGTCGGCGTCGATCGGAAGCCGTGTCGGATCGCGCCGGCGGTCGCGCCTCCAGCGGAAGCGGCGCCGGCACGGAAGTGGCAGGGTGGCGCCGTCGCGGTCCGCCCCGGACCCGCGCACCGGGAGCGGCGGAATGGACACGGTATCGGCGGTCGGCACGGCGGTCCGTGCGCAGCGCGGCCGGGTGGAGGCGTTGTTCGACGACCTTGCCCGGTGCGGCCGGACCGATCCCGGGTTCACGCGGGCCTCCTACAGCCCGGAGGAGACCGAGGCGCACGCGGTGGTGATGCGCTGCGCCGCCGCTCTCGGCCTCGCGATCGGGCGGGACGCGGCCGCCAACACCACCCTGACGCTGCCGGGGCGGGACCGGAGCCTGCCGCCGATCCTGATCGGCTCCCACCTCGACACCGTCGCCCAGGGCGGCAATTTCGACGGGGCCGCCGGGGTGGTGGCCGGGCTCGCCGCCGTCGCGGCGCTCCGCGACCTGGGGCTGACCCCGGCGCGCGACATCACCGTCATGGCCATCCGCGCCGAGGAGAGCGTCTGGTTCCAGGTCTCCTACATCGGCAGCCGGGCGGCCCTCGGAACCCTGCCGGACGGGGCGCTCGACGCCGCCCGGATCGACAGCGGCCTCGGCCTCGCCGCGCACATCGCCCGGGAGGGGGGCGACCCGGAGGCGCTGCGCAGCGGCCCGCCCGCCCTCGACGCCGCCGCGATCCACGCCTTCCTGGAGGTGCATATCGAGCAGGCGCCGAGCCTGGAGGAGGCCGGGATCCCGGTCGGCCTCTGCACCGGGATTCCCGGCAACGTCCGCTACCCCGACGTCCGGATCCTTGGGCGCTACGACCATGTCGGAACGCCCCGCCGCTTCCGCCGCGACGCGGCCATGGCGGGCGCCGAGATCGCCCTGGCCCTCGATCGGGTCTGGGCGGAGCGCGAGGCCGCCGGCTGCCCGATGGCCGTCACCTTCGGCCGGTTCCACACCGATGCCGCGGTCCACGGCCTGACGACCGTCCCCGGCGCGTTCCGGTTCAGCCTCGACATGCGGGCCTACACAGCCGAGGTGCTGTCGGCCTTGGAGGCCGCGTTCCTGGCCGCCGTGACGGACGTGTCGGAGCGCCGCGGTGTCACGGTGGCCCTCGGGCCCCGCGCCGAGGCGGGCGTCGGCGCGGTTTCGCCCCGGATCCGCGACGGGCTCGCGGCGGCCGCGGACGCGCTCGGCATCGCCACCCGGCCCCTCGGCAGCCCCGCCTCCCACGACGCCGCCGCCTTCGCCAAGGCCGGCGTGCCGATGGCCATGCTGTTCGTGCGCAACGCCAATGGCAGCCACAACCCCGACGAGGCCATGGCGACCGATGACCTCCTCGACGCCGTCGCGATCCTCACCGCTTGGCTGGTGGCGGAGACCTGCGCCGGCTGAGGGCGGGCGCCCGTCAGGCGGAAAAGCGCGCGAGGCGGCCGGCCGGCGCGCCCAGGACGGTGTCGTCGCGCATCACGAGGTGGCCGCGCACGATCGTGGCGACGGGCCAGCCGGTGACGTCGGTGCCGGCAAAGGGCGTCCAGCCGCAGGGCGAGACGATCCAGGATTCCTCGATCCTGCGGCGCGCCTTCAGGTCCACGAGGGTGAAGTCGGCGTCGTATCCGGCGGCGATCCGGCCCTTGCCGGCAAGGCCGTAGACCCGGGCCGGCCCGGCCGCCATCAGGTCGACGAGGCGCGCGAGCGGCAGGCGCCCGGCCGCGACGTGGTCGAGCATCACCGGCACCAGGGTCTGGACCCCGGTGAGGCCGGCCGGGCAGTCCGGCCAGGGCTGCTCCTTGGCGGCCCGCGCATGGGGCGCGTGATCGCTGCCGACCGTGTCGACGGTGCCGTCGCGAACCGCCGCCCAGGCGGCCGCCCGGTGGCGCTCGTCGCGGATCGGCGGGTTCATGACGCCGAAGCCACCGAGGGTGTCGTAGCAGTCCGGGGCCACCTGCGTGAGGTGATTGACCAGCACCTCCACGGTGGCGACGTCGCGGAAATCGCGCAGGTAGGCGAGTTCCTCGGCGGTGGAGACGTGCAGGATATGGGTCGCCCGGCCGGTCTTCCGGGCCAGCGCCATGAGGCGCCGCGTGCCCAGGAAGGCGCATTCCGGGTCGCGCCATTCCATGTGGGTCCGGTACGGCTGGCCCCGGCTGAACAGCGGTTTGCGGGCCTGGAGCCGGTCCTCGTCCTCGCTGTGGAAGGCCATGCGCCGGTGGCCGGCGCGCATGGCGAGCTCGAGATGCGCGTCGTCCTCGATCATCAGCGCCGCCGTGGAGCTGCCGGCGAAGACCTTGACGGCGCAGACACCCGGCGCACGCTCCAGCGCGGCGAGGGCGTCGATATTGGCCTTCGTGCCGGCCACGTAGAGGCCGATGTCGCACCAGCTCCGGCCCGCAACGTAGTCGCGCTTCCACGCGAGGCGCTCGGTATCGGCGATCGGCGGGACGGTGTTGGGCATGTCGAACAGGGTGGCGATCCCGCCCAGCACCGCGGCCCGCGTGCCGGTCTCGATCGTCTCCACCGCCGGGTCGCCGGGGTCGCGCAGGTGGACGTGGCTGTCGATCAGGCCGGGCAGGACGTGCAGGCCCGCGGCGTCGATCACCGCCTCCGCGGTCGCGCCGGCCGGCGTCGCGAGGGCCGCGATGCGCCCGTCGCTGACGCCGAGATCGATCGCCTCGGTGCCCCAGGGCGTGACGCAGGTGCCGCCGCGGATCAGCAGGTCGTAGTGCATCGCCGGAGTCTCCCTACAGGTCCGCCCGGAGCAGAACCGCCCCGAGGGCCGCCGCCACCGCCTGCTGGCAGGGCTCGACGACCGGACACCCGACCGCCCGCGCGACGGCGGCCCGGTGCGGCGCCATGCCGGCGCAGCCGAGCACGATGACGTCGGCGCCGTCGCGCGCGACCAGGGTCCGGGCCGCCGCGACCAGGCGGTCGCGGATGGCCTCCCCCGCCGACTCGTCGGCCTGCGCCTCCACAGGCCGGCTGCCGGCATAGCGTTCGCCGAGGCCCATCTGGCGGACCATCCGGCGCTGGCGCCGCACGCTGCCCTCCGACAGGGCGACGATGCCGAAGCGCTCGCCGAGGGTGAGCGACCGGAGGAGGCCCCACTCGGCGATCCCCATCACGGGCCTGCCGCCGGCGACCTCGCGGGCGGTATGCAGGCCCGGGTCGCTGAAGCAGGCGATGACGAAGGCGTCCGCCGGATCCTCCGCGATGCGCCGGGCCAGCGGCATCACCACGGAATCCGCGTCCCGCTGGGTCGCGATGCCCGCCGGCCCCTCGGGCAGGTCCGTCACCGCGATGACGGGGCCGCCGTCCAGGCGCAGCGGCGTCAGTGCCGCGTCGATGGCGGCGGTCACCGCCCGGGAGGCGTTCGGGTTGATGACCAGGATGCGCGCGGGTCCGGTGGTGCCGCGATGATGCATGCCGTCTCCTGCGGAACCAACGCCTTGGCCTGCCGCTGACGACAGTGGCCGGCGCGATGCGAAACCCGGGCCGCGCCGCGCTGCGATGCCGGCCCGACCGGGCACCGATCTTGCCCGCCTCGTCGGCGCAAGAGAGAGGTTATCGATGCACGACGAAGCTGCGGACGGGACGATGGGCGCCACCCTGGTGACAGGGGCCCGGTGGGTCGTCGCCTGGGATCCCGACAGCGGCGGGCACGTCTACCGCACCGGCGCCGACGTGGTGTTCGAGGACGGCGTCCTGATCCATGTCGGTCCGGATTACGCAGGCCCCCCGCCGGCCCGGACCATCGACGCCTCCGGCTGCCTGGTCATGCCCGGCCTCGTGGACATCCACACCCACCTGTTCTCGGAGCCGATGAACAAGGGCATGTGGGACGAGGTCGGCAGCCAGCGGCTCTACAACACCTCGCTCTACGAGTACCTGCCGATCCTGCGGCCCGACGCGGAGGGCACCCGCGCCGCCTACGGGGTGGCGCTCGCCGAGCTAGCGCTCTCGGGCGTCACCACCGTCTGCGACCTCGCTTTGCCGAGCGATGGCTGGCTCGATCGCCTCGGCGCGTCGGGCCTGCGGGTCTGCATCGCCCCGATGTTCCGGTCGGGGCGCTGGCTGACCCGGAACGGCCACAGCGTCGAGTACGAGTGGGACGCGGCGGCGGGCCAGCGCGGCCTGGAGCAGGCGCTCGCCGAAATCGAGGCGGCGCAGCGCCACCCGAGCGGGCGCCTCTCCGGCATGCTCTGCCCGGCGCAGGTGGATACCTGCACGGCGGAGCTGATGCGCGACGCCCATGCCGAGGCGGTCCGGCGCGACCTGCGGTTCCACACCCATGCGGCGCAGTCCCTGTCGGAATTCCACGAGATCACCCGCCGCACCGGGATGACGCCGATCGAGTGGCTCGACGATCTCGGCGTGCTCACCGAGCGCACGATCGTGGGCCACGGGATCTTCCTCGACGACCATCCCTGGACCCACTGGCACAGCCCGGGCTCGGACATGCGCCGCCTGGCCGAGCGCGGCGCCACGGTCGCCCATTGCCCGACGGTCTTCGCCCGCCGCGGCATCGCGCTCCACCATTTCGGCCGCTACCTCCAGGCCGGGGTGAACATGGGCATCGGCACCGATGTCTACCCGCACAACATGCTCGACGAGATGCGCCTCGTCTCGTACCTCGCCCGGGTCGTCGCCGAGAATCCCCGCGATACCCGCGCGGCGGACGTGTTCCACGCCGCCACTGTGGGCGGCGCCAGGGCGCTCGGGCGCGACGACATCGGCCGGCTCGCGCCGGGCTGCAAGGCCGACTTCGTCCTCGTCGACTGCGCGCATCCGGCCATGCGGCCGTGCCGCGATCCCGTGCAGTCGCTGATCTACTCGGCCGGCGACCGCGCGGTCCGGCAGGTCTTCGTCGGCGGCCGCGAGATCGTGCGCGACGGCCGCGCCCTGACGGTCGACTACGCGGCGGCCGCGGCGGCGCTGGAGGAGGCGCAGGGCCGTGCGCTGGCGCAGATCCGGCAGCTCGACTGGGCCGGGCGCGGCCCCGACGCCATCGCGCCGCCGACCTTCCCGGGGCTGTGAGGCCCCGGCGCCGTGATCCTCAGGCGGGCCGGACGTTCCAGAAGGTCGGGAACCCGTCGAGGATCCCGGTGAGGCGGGAGCGGTATGCGGTCGGCTGCAGGTACTGCCCGAGGGGGTAGTAGGGCACGTCCTCCATCGCCTGGAGCTGGATGTCCCGGCACAGGGCGGCGCGGGCCGCCTCGTCCGGAGCCGTGAACCACGCGTCCCGCAGGGTCTCGATCCGCGGGGTCGTGGCCCAGCCGGCATAGCCGGTCTCGCCGGTGCCGCGCAGGGCGATGTAGCCGGCGGGGTTGAGCCAATCCATGCCGGACCAGTTGGTGACGAAGGCGCTCCAGCCGCCCTCGGAGACCGGCCCCTTGCGGTTGCGCCGCTGCAGCATCGCATTGAACTCGACAGCGTAGACCTCGACATTCATGCCGACGCGCTGGAGCAGGTCGGCCGCGACCTGGCCGAGCGCCAGAAGCGGGGCCGAGTTCGACGGCACCATCAGCAGCACGGTCTCGCCGGCGTAGCCAGCCGCCTTCAGGTCGGCCCGCACCTTGGCCGGATCCCGCGGTGTGGTGAGCGGCCCGAGCCCGTCCGTCGAGGCCATCGGCGTGTCCGGGCAGAAGAAGCCGAGGGGCACGTGGAACAGGCTGGGATCGTCGGCGCCCACCACGCCCTGCATGCAGGACGTCTGGTCGATCGCCCCCCAGAGCGCCCGCCGGATCGCAGGGTTGTTGAAGGGTGGCTGCAGGTGATTGACCCGCAGCATCGTCACGAAGCCGGTCGAGTCGAGGACGCGGGTGGTGACGCCCTTGGCGGCCTTCAGCAGACCGAGCTGGTCGTGCGAGGCGTATTCCTGCCAGTCCGCCTCGCCGGCGACCAGCGCCGAGGTGGCCGTGGACGTGTCGCCGATGACGCGCCACTCCACCCGGTCGTAGTGGACGACCTTCGGACCGGAGGTCCAGGTGGGTGTGCCGTCCTTGCGGGGCACGTAGCCCTCGAAGCGGGTGTAGACCGTCCGGTCGCCGGGCACGCGCTCGTCCGCCTTGAAGCGGAACGGCCCCGAGCCGATGAGTTCCGGCACCTGCTGGAACGGGTCGGTGACGGCGAGGCGCTCCGGCATCATCGCGCAGACCGGCACCGAGGCCTTGCCCAGCGCGATCGGCAGGAGCGGGAAGGGGCGCTTGAGGCGGAACCGGATCGTCCGGTCGTCGGGCGCCGACAGCTCGTCGGTCGCCTCCATCAGGGAGCCGCCGAACGGGTCGCGCTTGGCCCAGCGCCGCAGGGAGGCGACGCAGTCGCGGGCGAGGACGGGCGTCCCGTCGTGGAAGCGCAGGCCCTCGCGCAAGGTCAGGTCCCAGCGGCGCCCGTCCTCCTCGATCCGGTGGCCCTCGACCATCTGCGGCGTGGCGCGGAAGGCGCCGTCCATCCCGTAGAGCGTGTCGAAGACCATGTAGCCGTGGTTGCGGGTGATGTACGCGAAGGTCGTCACCGGATCGAGCGTGACGAGATCCTGCTGCGGGATGAAGCGCAGGGTCTTGGCGGCCTCCGCGCGGACCAGGGCTGGCGCCGCGACCGCGCTGGCCACGAAGGCTCCGGCTCCCTGCAACAGCGTACGCCGCTTCATCGGACAGCTCCCACTCTGCTCGGGCGGCATCGTTCAACCGCCAGCGATGGCCCGGACCGATCGTCGAACCCGCCACGATGCAGCTTGCAGGAACGAGGCCGCGTCCCGGCTGAAGGGGAAAGCGCGTCGGAATTCGGCGTGTCGGCCTGCGTCAGGAGCCAGCGCTATCCTGCCGACGGGCCGAGCTTGCGCGCCACAGAACATCCGTTCCGGGATGCCGACGCAGGCAGCCGCATGACCGGGCAGGCCGCGGAGGACCCTGGCACGCCCGATCAGGGGTGGAAAAGCCGCCCGCGGGCGGGGTCGCGCCGCGTCAGCGGGCCTGGACCGACTGCGCCGTGACGTGGTCCGCGATGGCGCCCGCCGTGGTGAGCCAGATGCCGTCGCGGCGGTCGACGATGTGCTGGAGCGCCTGCCGCAGGGGCCGCAGCCGGTGCGGGCGCCCGACGATATAGGGATGGAGCGCGATGCCCATCACCAGGGGCGCGGCGCGCGCCTGCTCCAGCATCTCGTCGAAGGCGTCCACGATCATGTCGGCGAACTGGCGGCCGGTCTCCTTGCGCGCCACGATCGCGGGGATGTCGTTGAGTTCCTGCGGGTAGGGTACCGTCAGGATCCGGCCGCCGTTGCGGGTCGCGAACCAGGTCGGCTGATCGTCGTGGTCCCAGTCGAGCAGGTAGCGGTAGCCGGCCTCGGCCAGGAGGTCGGGCGTCACCCGCGACTGCGAGATCCACGGCCCGAGCCAGCCGGCCGGCGGGCGGCCCTCCTGCGCGGCGATCACCTGCGTCGTCTCGGCGATCAGCGCCCGCTCGGCGGCCTCGTCGAGGGTGCCCTGCCGCTCGGCGTTGGTCCGCCCGTGGCCGACGATCTCGTCGCCGCGCGCCCGGAACGCCTCGATCAGCCCGGGGCAGTCCCGGTAGAGGTTGCTGTTGACCAGCACGCTCGCGGGCATTGCGAGCGCGTCCAGCATCTCGGCGATCCGCCACGCGCCGACCCGGTTGCCCCAGTCGCGCCACGCGTAGTTGAGCACGTCCGGCTGCGGGCCGCCCGGCGCCAGTTCGGCGCCCAGACCCTCGCCGAACGCGAAGGTCTCGAGGTTCAGCCCGATATAGACGGCGAGGCGCTTGCCCTCCGGCCAATCGTAGACCGGCCGGTCGGGGAGGGCGCTGTAGCCATAGCGGCCGTGTCCGGCATTCGTATCCATCAGGGCCCCCCGTTACGCCGCACCGAGATAGGCCGCTTCCAGCCCCTTGTCCGCCGACAGTTCCGCGGCGGTTCCGCGCGCGACGACCCGGCCCTGCTCCAGCACGTAGCCGCGGTCGGCGACCGTGAGGGCCAGCGCCGCCATCTGGTCGACGATCAGGATGGTGACGCCCTCGTCGCGCAGTTCCGCCACAGTGGCGTAGAGGGCGTTGATCATCGCCGGGGCGAGGCCCAGCGACGGCTCGTCGAGGAGCAGGATGCGCGGATGCGCCATCAACCCGCGGGCGATGGCCAGCATCTGCTGCTCGCCGCCGGAGAGCAGGCCCGCCCGGCTCCCGGCCCGGTCGCGGAGCCGCGGGAACCGGTCGAGCAGGCGCTCGATCTCGGCCGGGTCGATCGGCGTCCCGCGCCCGAAGGCGCCGAGGCGGATATTCTCGACGACGCTCAGCTCCGGGAAGACCTGCCGGCCCTCCGGCACCAGGACGAGGCCGCCGCGGGCGATCCGGTGCGCGGGCAGCGCGTCGATGCGCCGGTCGTCGAACACGACCGATCCCGCGACCGGGCGCAGAAGCCCCGCCAACGCCCGCATCGTCGTGGACTTGCCGGCGCCGTTCGCGCCCAGCAGGGCGACGGTCTCGCCCGGCCGCACGTCGAGATGGACGCCGTCGAGGACGGGCGCGGCGCCGTAGCCGGCGGTCAGGTCGAGTACCGAGAGGACCGCATCCGCCGGCCCCTGCCACGGCGCGCTCCGCGGCCGGGCCGGGGTGTCGGCGCCGCCGAGATAGGCGCGCAGGACCGCGGGATCGCGCCGGATCTCGGCGGGCGTGCCCCGCGCGATCGGGCGCCCGGCATCCATGACGAGGATGTGGTCGGAGATGCCCATCACCAGCGGCATGTCGTGCTCGACCAGCACCACCGCGACGCCGCTGTCGGCGATCCGGCGGATCAGCCGGGCCAGCCGGTCGGTGTCGGCCCGCGACAGGCCGGCTGCGGGCTCGTCGAGGAGCAGCACCGTGGGGCTGCCGGCGAGCGCCCGGGCGATCTCCACGAGCCGCCGGTCGACATGGGCCAGCTCGGCGGCCGGGCGGTCGAGGGCGCCCCGGTAGCCGACGAAGGCGAGGAGTGCGGCAGCCGTCGCGCGGTCCCGCGCCCGCGCGCGGCGCCAGAGTTGGCCCGGTGCGAGCCCGAGGGCGACGTTGTCGGCCACCGGCAGCGAGCCGAACAGGCGCGTGGTCTGGTAGGTGCGCGCGATGCCGGCCCGGGCGACGACGTGCGCGGGCCGGCCGGCGAGGTCGCGTCCGCCCAGGCGGATCGTCCCGGCGCTCGGGCGGTAGAAGCCCGAGACCATGTTGAGAACGGTCGTCTTGCCGGCGCCGTTCGGGCCGATCACGCTGGTGACCGCGCCGGGCCGGGCGGTGAGATCGACGCCGTCCGCCGCCGTGATGCCGCCGAAACGGATGCCGATGCCGGCGAGGACGAGGGCCTCGCGCGCCGCCGTGCCGGGCAGCGGCGCGTCCCCGCCCTCCGCGGCCGCCGGCGCGCCGCGGCCGCGGGGCAGCAGGCGGGCGAGGCTGCCGACCAGCCCCGAGGGCACCAGCCAGAGCACCGCCAGGGTCGCGATCCCGAAGAACAGCAGGCGGTACTCGGCGAGGCCGGACAGCGCCTCCGGCAGCAGCACGGTGACGAGCGCCCCGAGGAGCGGGCCGAGCACCGTGCCGGCGCCGCCGACGATCACCGACAGGACGAACAGGATCGACTGCGAGAACGGGAACGAACTCGGCGCGATGAACAGCATCAGCGGCGGCAGGACAGCGCCCGCGAGGCCGGTCAGGGCGGCGGAGATCGCGAAGGCCAGGGTCTTCACCCGGACCGGATCGAAGCCCAAAGCCGCCGCGGCGACGTCGGCGTCGCGCACGGCGCGCATCGCCCGGCCGAGGCGGCTGCGGGCGAGGAGGTCGAACCCGGCGAGGCTCGCGCCGGCTGCGAGCACCGCCAGCACGGCGAGGCCGGCCGGCGAGAGCGGCTCGCCGAGGAGGCTCGGCGCGTCGGTGACGACGAGGCCGTTCTGGCCGCCGGTCAGCGCGCCGCCCTCGATCAGGCCGTGCTCGACGATGAAGCCGAAGGCGATCGTCAGCATGGCGAGGTAGGGGCCCTTCACGCGCATCGCCGGCACCGCCACGAGACCGCCGACGAGCGCCGCGATCACGGCCGCCGCCGGGAGCGCCAGCCAGAAGCTGACGCCGTGGAGGGTCAGGATCGCGCTCGCGTAGGCGCCGATCGCGTAGAAGCCGGCCTGGCCGAAGGAGATCAGACCGGTCAGGCCGAGGAGCACGTTGAGGCCGACGCCGGCCACCGTGGTCAGCGCCACCAGGGCGATCACGAAATGGCTGTAGCCGCCGGTCAGCGCGACGAGGCCGAGCGCGGCGGCGGTGAGGCCGGCGATGCATAGCCGCATCGCCGGGGCCGAGCGCAGGTACGGCATCGCGTCAGACCTTGTTGACGGCGGCGCGGCCGAGCAGGCCGTCGGGGCGCAGGGTGAGGGCCAGGACGATCACCGAGAACACCACGAGCTGCGTGTAGGTCGAGCCGAGGGTCGCGGTGACGCCGGCCTCGACGAGGCCGTAGAGCAGCCCCGCCAGGATCACCCCGGTGGCGGAGCCGATGCCGCCGAGGATCGCCACCGCGAAGGCCTTGATGCCGAACAGCGTGCCGAGCTCGGCCGAGACCGAGAAGAGCGGCGCGATCAGCAGGCCGGCGATGCCGGCCAGCACCGCCGAGAGCGCGAAGGCGCAGGCCACGGTGCGGCGCACGTCGATCCCCATCAGCCGGGCGGCGTCGGCGTTCTGCGCCACGGCGAGGAGGACGCGGCCGAGATCGGTCCGGCGGAACACCGTGCGGATCGCGAAGGCCAGGGCGATCCCGACCACCGGGATCACGAGCTGCAGCGGGTAGATGCCGGTCCCGAGGATCTCCACCGGCTTCGTCGCCAGCGGCGAGGGCAGGCTGCGCGGCTCCTTGCCGAAGGTGAACAGCACGGTGTTGTCGAGGACGATGCCGCCCGCCACCGTCGCCAGGAGCCACGCGTCCGAGCCGCGCGCCACGAACGGGCGGACCAGCGCCCGCTCGACCACGAGGCCGAACAGGGCGCAGCCGGCGAGCGCCAGGACGATCGCGGCCGGCATCGGCCAGCCGAGGGTGACGCCCAGCGCATAGGCCAGGACCGCGCCCAGGGTGACGACGCTGCCCTGCGCGAAGTTCACGGTCCCCGACACCGCGTAGGTCACGTGGAAGCCCAGGGCCACGAGCCCGTACATGCTGCCGAGGCCGAGGCCGCTGACGAGGATGGAGGTCAGCATCGCCGGGCTCAGTTGGTCACCGCGACGATCTCACCGTCCTTGAAGCGGGTGAACACGTAGTCGTTCGGGCCGAGCGCGTCGTGCTGGCCGGGGGCGAAGGGCGTGTCGTAGGTTTTGATCAGGCCCGGATAGGTGCCGATCTTGTAGAAGCCGTCGCGGACCTTCGGGCCCTCGGTCGAGCCGGCGGCCTGGATGGCCAGCGCCAGCAGGTGCGTGGCGTCGTAGGCGTTGGCGATGCCGACGGCGGGGGTGACGTCGGCCATCGACTTGATCGCCGGGTATTTGGCCTTGAGCGCGTCGAGCACCGCGCTCGCCTTCGGCGAGGTGTTGCCCGCGAAGGTGAAGGTCTGGATGAAGTGGACCTTGCCGGCGCTCGGGCCGGCGAGCTCGTCGAAGCGGCCGCCCGCCGGGCCCCAATGCGAGACGACCGGCACCGACCAGCCCATCCGGTCGAGGGACTTCACCACCTGGGCCGAGGGTCCGACATTGCCGACGAGGAACAGCGTGTCGGCTCCGGCCTCCTTCAGCCGGGACAGCTGGGGCACCATGTCGACGTCGTTGGCCTCGTATTTCTCGATGCCCGCCGCCGGGAGGTTGGCCGCCTGCAGGGCGTCCTTGAGGCCCTTCTGGTTCGACTCGCCCCAGGCGTTGTTGACGAGGATCATCCCGGGCTTCTTCGCCCCGTAGGTCTTCACCGCGTAGGCGACCAGCGCCTCGTCGACGAGGGCGTCGACCGCGGAGACCCGGAAGGCGTAATTGTCGGCGGCGCCGTTGCGGGTGATGCCGGTGCCGGCCGCCCAGGGGCCGATGAACGGCACCTTCATCTGGTTGGCGATGGGCACGATCGCCATCGAGACCGGCGTGTCGAGGCCGCCGACCACCGCGACGACGCCGACCCGCTGGATCAGCTCGCGGGTCGCCAGCACCCCCTTGGACGGGTTGGCCTCGTCGTCCCGGGCCACGAGCTCGAGGGGCCGTCCGAGCACCCCGCCCTTGGCGTTGATCTCGTCGATGGCGAGGCCGATCCCGCGGGAGATCGCCTCGCCGGACTTGGCGGACTGGCCGCTCAGAGCGGTCACGAGGCCGATCTTGACGGTGTCGGCCGCCTGCGCGGCCGAGACGGTCAGGCCGAGCAGGGCGCTCGTCGTCACCGCGAAGCGGCGCAGGGTCGGGGGCAGGAAGGAGGCCATGGTGTGTCTCCGAGGGCGGGGCGCAGCCTGCCGTGCGCAACCTCCATGCCACCGGGAATGGGCCGATTCGGCAGCTGCACGGACCGGCGACTGTATCCCCGGAGGCATTCTGTGCTCAATCCAGCGTCAAAGTGCATACACTTACTGCATGCAACGTCGCGGCTTTTGAGGCACCTTGGGCGGACAGGAGGCCTGCCATGACCGACGTGACCCACGATGCGGCGACCGCGCGCGATGCCGCCAACGTCACCGCCTATCTCGAGGCCTCGATGGTCCCGGATCCCGAGACGGCCGCGCGCTACATGGCGCCGGGCACGCGGATCGTGTTCACCGGCGCCCGGGTGTTCAACCATCCGTCCGAGGTCACGGCCTTCAACGCCGGCCGCTACGCCTGGGTGAAGAAGCGGATGGAGCGGCTGGACGTGGTGCCGGGCGACGGCGTCACCACGGTCTACAGCCTCGGCACCCTGTACGGCGCGTGGCCGGACGGCACGCCCTTCGAGGGCAACCGCTACGTCGACCGCTTCACCGTGCGCGACGGGGTGATCGTCGGCATGGAGGTGTGGAACGACAGCGCCGAGCGGCTCCTGACCAAGCACGGCCTCACGGCCTGACGCGGCGGGCTCAGGCCCCACCGCCCGCGACGTAGGGCGCCAGCAGGCGTGCGAGATCGCGCTCGCGCGGGGCCGGGGGCACGATGCGCGCCCGCTCGGCGACCGCGTCGAGGTGGTGGTCCATGAGCGCGGCGGCGCGTTCGGCATCGCCCGCGACCAGGGCGGCGACGATGTCGCGGTGCTCGCTCACGGCGCAGTCCGAGGAATGCGGCCGGCTGTAGAGGGACAGGATCAGGGCGCAGCGATAGCCGAGTTCGGCGACGTAGCGGACCAGCACGGCGCTGCCGGTCATCTCGGCGAGCATCAGGTGGAATTCGGTGGCGAGCCGGATCGACAGCGCCTCGGGCCCGCCCCGGGCGGCCTCCTCGCGGGCGATCTGATCCAGCAGGCCCTGGCGCTGCTCCGGGCTGAGCTGCCCGGCGAGGCGGCGGACCACCAGCCGCTCCAGGCCGAGGCGCACGTCGAAGGTGTCGCGTGCCTCCTCCCAGCTCGGCGTCGCCACGACGGCGATGCGGTTGCGGCGCAGGTCGACCAGGCCTTCCCCGGCCAGCCGCAGCAGCGCCTGTCGGGCGATGGTGCGGCTGACCCCGAAGCGCTCGCCGAGGGCGTCCTCCGGCAGGCGGTCGCCGGGGGAGAGCGCCCGTTCCACGATGGCCCGTCGCAGGGCCTGGCAGATCGCGCCCACGCGATCCCCGTCATCGCGAGCCTTCATCGACGTCCCGGACTTGGCGCCACCGCCCCTGCGGATTGGTCGGTCATGATCCTCTCGGGGTCGCGATCCGCTCCGGCGGCCCGGACGGATGTCCCATGCGCTGTCTGCCGAAGCGGACCTCCGGGTGCAACGGTCACGCCAGCCGTTTCGAACAGGCTCGGAGCCCGTCCGCCTTTCGGGCTGACCCAATCGGAGCGGACGGGCGGCCTGCCGCCGACGGCGCCTGTTCAGGGCCGGTCAGATGGCGAACCCGGGTCTCCGGAATGCCCGCCTGCGCCGGATGTTGCGGAGATCCGGAAAGCGCCCTATCGGCGGCGATGATGCCCCGTCGACCCGTGCGCACCGTCAGGTCCGATAGCCTCTTCGGCGAGGTCAGCGCGCGGCTCCCGCTGTTCGAGGCTCTGCCTCCCGACACGCTCCAGCATCTCGTGACGGCGGGTTTCGGCCGCGGTTTCCTGACGGCCTCCCTGCGGGCCCGTCTGCGCAAGGCCGGGTACCGGGATCTCGGTCACCTGGCCCAGTCGTCGCCGGAGGCGATCAGCGGGATCCGGAAGTTCGGTCCGGTCCGCGTCGCGGCCGTTCGGACGTTCATCCTCAACGAGATCGCCCGGTGGCTGCCGGGCGCACGCGATATGCACACGGCCGGGGCCACTGGAGCGCGGAGGCTCGGACGGCTGCGGGATATGCCGGTCGAACGTCTGCCCCTGGGCGCCGACGCCATCGCCGCGCTCGGCTGGGCAGGCGGGACCTGCGCGGATGTCGCCGACCGCTCACGCCGCGACCTCCTGGGCACAGGCGCCATGCTGTCCGACGATGTGGATCGCCTCGTCACGACGCTCGCCCGCTTCCTGGCCGTGGCCAGCGCGCCAGCGCCGCGCGCCGCGGACGCGGCGATGGGCGCGCCCGCGACGGAAGCGGAGGTCGTCGCGGCGCGCCGTGCCGCTCTGCTGGCGAAGCAGGATCGCGAGTGGGAGGAGGCAGCCCCGGTCGGAGAGCGGCGTCAGGGTGGCACGTCCCGCACGGCCTGAAAGCGCACCCGCGCCATCCCCGCAGGACCGGAGCGACGCCCGCCGAGGCGGGCTGCCCCAGAGCATGATACGGTGCGGCCGGGGAGGATGAGCGATGCGATGGCGGTACGCCGCGCCCGCTGCTGCACTGGTCGTCATCATCGCCGCTGCAGCCGGCGCGATCCTCGTGCATGTCCTGCTCGGGATGTTCGAGCTCAAGCTCGCCATCGCCGAGACGAGCACCGAGGATCGTCAAGCCGCCACCGCGCTGATCGGATTGTTCTCCGCCGAGCATCCACGCGTGCGGATCAGGACCGTCCTGGCGCCGGATCGGCTGGGCACCGCGGCGGCCCTGGACAGGGGCGAGGTCCAGCTGGCCCTCGTGCGCGCCGACGCCGCTCCGCAGGACGGCCAGACGCTCGTCATCACCCGTCGCGACGCTGCGGTGTTCATCGCCCCCGGTGGCGGCCACGTCGACAGCATCCCCAAGCTGCGTGGAGAAACAGTGGCGCTCCTCGACGGGCGTAAGCTCGACCCGCACCTGCTCGACCTCATCCTGACGCATTACGGCGTCCCGCCCGAGAGCGTGCGCCGCGCGGTGCTGCGCGAGGACCAGCTGACCGACGCGGCACGGCATCACCGCATCGGCGCGGTGTTCGTCGTGGCGCCCGTCGCCGGCAAGGTGTGGCTGCCGCTCTACACGGCCCTGCGCAAGGGCTCCGGGGTGCCGCGGACCTTCGAGGTCGACGAGGCGGCCGCGATCGCCCGTGAGCACCCGATCCTGAGCACGATCGACCTGCCCAAAGGCGCGTTCGTGGGCTCGATCCCGGCGCCCAGTGACGACATCACGACCCTGTCGGTCAGTCACCGGCTCGTCGCGCGCAGCCGAATGCCGGATTGGCTCGCCGGCGAGATCACGCGGGAGGTCCTGACCGGCAAGCCGAAGCTCGTCGCCATGGACGATGACCTCAGCGGGATCGAGGCGCCGGACACGGACGACAAGGTCCAGGCGCTGCCGATTCATCCGGGCGCGGCCGCCTATCTGTCGGGCAACCTGCCGAGCTTGTCCGACCAGGCCCAGAGCCTGGCCTATTGGCTCGGACTGGTGCTGAGCGCGATCGCCTCGTTGAGCGCGACGGGCCTGGCGTTGCATCACCGCTATCGCCCCCGGCGGCCGCCGACGCGGGTCATGCGCCTCTTGGAGATCTGGTTGGCCGTGCGCACGGCGGACTCGGCGGAGCTGCCCGGTCTGGAAGCGGAGACGGACACGATCGTGGAGGCCGTCGTCCGGGAGGAGGCGCACGGGCGCACGGAGAGCCTCGAGATGCGCCTCGTCGCGCTCCTCGCCACCCATGTGCACGCGGCGCTGCGCCGTCGTGCCGGGCGTCCCGTGCCGGGCGGCCCTCATCCCGTCCCGTGATGGAGGCCGCCGCTGCGGAAGGCGTCGCCCCGGACGCGCCCAGTCATGCACCACCCGCGCCGCGAGGGTCGGCTCGACGACGCGGGGTCCGGGCCAGTCTCGCCGGCCGGTCGTGGCGGCCCATCCCGCGCAGCCGCGCCCCACCCACCCGGGCGACACCCGGTTCCGGCGTTCTCAGCCCCGGCCGGCCCGAAGCCTTCTCAGCGGACCACGCCCCAGCGCCGAACCGTCACCCGCGAGGAGGGAATTTCCACCTCCGTTGATTCCAGCGCGACGGCAACCGGCAGCGGCCGACCGTGCGCCTGATGCCCCGGCCGGCACCTCGCGCTCCCGGGAAGGAACGCGGCTTGAGAGCCTGTCCGATAAGGGTCTGAGGCGGGGTTAAGGGGCCGGGATGGCGATGATTCCAGGCGGGTGCTGAAGCCTGACCTGGACCTGCCATGTGGACACCGACCACCCGGCGGCAGCATAGCCGCACGGGCCGTCGCTATGAAACTGACCTGACCGATGCCGAGTGGGCGGCGATCAAGCCGCTGATGCCGAGGCCCGAGCCGCGCGGGCGGCCTCCGGTCTGGACGACGCGAGAGATCTTAAAGGCAATTCGCGTATCATAATTCTACGGGTGCACGCGCTTTGCCACCCGACAGCCCCACTCCGGACGGCGCCCGCCAGCGGCGTGCCGGGCTCCGAGCGGCGCAGGCACGGCCGCGGATGCCGGGCGGGCGCCTTCACACACCCTGGCTCTGGCCGAAAGCCTTGAGCGAGACGCCCGCGACCTCCCGCAACGCGTCACGGTCGGCCCCGGAGGAGGCCAGGACACCCATGCCCGACGCGACCGTCGACAGGAAGCGCGCCAGCGCCGCCGGGTCGGCATCCTCCGCGAGATCGCCCGCCTGCTTCGCCTGAACGAACCGCTCGCGGAGCTCCGTCTCCGTCTGGGCGCGCCGTGACGCGAGCTCGAAGGGGATGTTCTCCGAGCCGGCCCCGCAGGCGAGCCCGCCCTGGACCAAGAGGCAACCGGGCGGGTTGGCGGGATCGGTATGGCTTTCCGCGATGCTGCTCAGGAAGCGCTCGGCCACGTTCCGGGCGGTGGCGCCGGCAAGCACGTAGCTCATATGGGCGGAACGCCGCTGCGCATAGCGGTCGAGGGCGGCCTTGAGCAGGCCTTCCTTGCTGCCGAAAGCCGCGTAGAGGCTCGGCGGCTTGATGCCCATCGCCTTCGTCAGCATGGCGAGGCTCGCGCCGTCATACCCGTGGCGCCAGAACACCTCCATCGCGTCGTCGAGGGCCTTGTCCGTGTCGAACGACCGGGGCCGACCCATCACCATTGTCCGCGAACTCCAACTTTTGTATCGAGTGGTAGATAAGTCACTTGACGCCCCGCGTCCATGCCGACATGTGTAGCGCCCTGTACAGATGTCGGGGGCAGCCTTGGAATCGCAGCGCCATTCTCCGTCGGACCGGATCCGCCTCAGCCGCCTCCTCGCCGGCGGCCTCGCCCTCGCGGCGGCGGCAGGGGCGTCCTACCACCTGACCCCGCTGGCGTTGATTGCCGGAACGCCGGCCGTCGCCGGCACACCGCCGGCCGAGGAGGCCATGCCGGCCTCGGTCGCGACAATCGAACCGCGGGAGGCGATCCTCTGGGACGAGTTCTCGGGGCGTCTCGAGGCGGTCGACCGCGTCGACGTGCGCGCCCGCGTCGGCGGTGCAGTCCAGGCCACGCATTTCGCCGAAGGCGAGCTGGTGAAGGCTGGCGACCTGCTGGTGACCATCGATCCGGCACCGTACGCGGCGGAGGTCCAGCGCCTGGAAGCCCAGGTGGCGGGTGCCGAGGCGCGGGTCGCGATGACGTCGAGCGACCTCGAGCGCGGACAGAAGCTGTCGGACCAGCACATCGTCACGGCGCGCGACCTCGACGTCCGGGCCAACGCCTTCAAGGAGGCGAGAGCCGGCCTGGACGCCGCGAAGGCCGCGCTGGAGGCGGCGCGTCTGAACCTCGGCTACACCCAGATTCGCGCAGCCGTGAGCGGCCGCGTCGGACGGCGTGAGATCACGCCCGGCAACCTCGTGGCGACGGGGGCGGGCGCCGCCGTGCTCACCACGCTGGTCTCGGTCGATCCCGTCTATGCCAGCTTCGACGCGGACGAGGGGGTCGTCCTGAAGGCGCTCGGCTCGATCGCCGAGGCGGCGGGCGGACGCGGCAGGCTCGACCGCATCCCCGTGGAGATGGCGACCGCCGACGGCACGCAGGCCAAGGGGCATCTGCAGTTCATCGACAACAAGGTCGATGCCCGCAGCGGCACGATCCGCGTGCGTGCGACCTTCGCCAACGGCGACGGCCGCCTGATCCCCGGCCAGTTCGCGCGCATGCGGCTCGGTCAGGCCGCCCCCGCACGGCTTCTGCTCGTCGACGAGCGGGCCGTCGGCACCGATCAGGACAAGAAATTCGTGCTCGTGGTGGGGGCGGACAACCGGGCCGCGTTCCGGGTCGTCACCCTCGGCAGAGCCGTCGAGGGCCTGCGCGTCGTGACCTCCGGCCTGGCGGGCGGCGAGCGCATCGTGGTCAACGGGCTGCAGCGCATCCGGCCCGGCACCCTCGTGCGGCCCGAGCCTGTGGCGATGGGCGGCCGGCCGCAGGACACCGCCTCCGGCACGCGCCAGCTCGCCCAGCGCTGACGGGCCGCAACGGCCCGACCTCGGCTCCTCACCTGACGCGATGATCCGGCGGCCCGCGCGGCCGCCCGGTCCCGCTCTGGCCTCTCGCCCCCGGAGGGCGGCATGAACCTCTCCAAGTTCTTCATCGACCGCCCGATCTTCGCGGGCGTGCTCTCGATGCTCATCTTCATCGGCGGCCTTCTCTCGCTCTTCGCGATGCCGATCTCCGAGTACCCGGACGTGGTGCCGCCCTCCGTGGTGGTCCGCGCGACCTTCCCGGGCGCCAACCCCAAGGTGATCGTCGAGACCGTTGCGACGCCCATCGAGGAGCAGATCAACGGCGTCGAGGGCATGCTCTACATGTCGAGCCAGGCCACGACGGACGGCATCATGACGCTGACCGTCACCTTCCGGCTGGGCACCGACCCCGACAAGGCGCAGCAGCTCGTCCAGAACCGCGTCTCGCAGGCCGAGCCGCGGCTGCCGGCGGTGGTGCGCCAGCTCGGCATCGTCACCGTGAAGAGCTCTCCCGACCTGACCATGGTCGTGCATCTCGTATCGCCGAACGGCCGCTACGACATGACCTACCTGCGCAACTACGCGGTGCTGAACATCAAGGACCGCCTGGCCCGCCTCGACGGCGTCGGTCAGGTGCAGCTCTTCGGCTCCGGCGACTACGCGATGCGGATCTGGCTCGACCCGCAGAAGGTCGCCGAGCACGGCCTGTCCGCCGGCGACGTCGTGCGCGAGATCCAGGCTCAGAACGTCGAGGCCGCGGCCGGCGTCATCGGCGCGTCGCCGGCCGTCCCGGGGCTCGACCTGCAGCTCTCGCTCAACGCCGAGGGCCGCCTGAGCAGCGAGGAGCAGTTCGGCGACATCGTGGTCAAGACCGGCACCGACGGCGCGATCACCCGGCTGCGCGACGTCGCGCGGATCGAGCTCGGCGCCTCCGACTACGCCCTGCGCTCGCTCCTCGACAACAAGTCGGCGGTCGCGATCCCGATCTCCCAGTCGCCCGGCTCGAACGCGATCCAGATCTCCGACGAAGTCCGCCGCACCATGGCGGAGATCAAGCAGAGCATGCCGGAGGGGGTCGATTACCAGATCGTCTACGATCCGACGCAGTTCGTGCGCGCCTCCATCGAGGCGGTGATCCACACGCTGCTGGAGGCCATCGCCCTCGTCGTGCTGGTGGTGATCCTGTTCCTGCAGACGTGGCGGGCCTCGATCATCCCGCTGCTCGCCGTGCCGGTCTCCATCGTCGGGACCTTCGCGGTGATGCATGTCTTCGGCTTCTCGATCAACGCGCTGAGCCTGTTCGGCCTGGTGCTCGCCATCGGCATCGTGGTCGACGACGCGATCGTGGTCGTCGAGAATGTCGAGCGGAACATCGAGAGCGGGTTGTCCCCGCGGGAGGCCAGCTACCAGGCCATGCGCGAGGTCTCGGGCCCGATCATCGCCATCGCGCTGGTGCTTGTCGCCGTCTTCGTCCCCCTGGCCTTCATCAGCGGCCTGACGGGCCAGTTCTACAAGCAATTCGCCCTGACCATCGCGATCTCGACGGTGATCTCGGCGGTCAATTCCCTGACGCTCTCGCCGGCCCTCTCCGCCCTTCTGCTGAAGGCTCATCACGCCCCGAAGGATCGCCTGACCCGGATCCTCGATCGGCTCCTCGGCTGGTTCTTCCGCCGGTTCAACCGGGCCTTCGGGCAGGCCGCGCACGGCTACGGACGCGGCGTCGGCTTCGCCGTGTCGCGCAAGGCGACGATGATGGTCGTCTACCTCCTGCTTGTCGGCCTGACCGCGCTTCTGTTCCGCCAGATCCCGGGCGGTTTCGTGCCGGGGCAGGACAAGCAGTATCTCGTCGGCTTCGCGCAGCTGCCCGACGGCGCCACCCTCGACCGGACGGAGGAGGTGATCCGCCGCATGAGCGAGATCGCGCTCAAGGAGCCCGGCGTCGAGAGCGCGGTCGCCTTCCCGGGCCTCTCGATCAACGGCTTCACCAACAGCTCCAACTCCGGAATCGTGTTCTCGACCCTGAAGCCGTTCGACGCGCGCAAGGATCCGTCGCTGAACGGGGCGGCCATCGCACAGTCGCTGAACAGGAAATACGCGGCGATTCCCGAAGCCTTCATCGCGATGTTCCCGCCGCCGCCCGTCAACGGCCTCGGGACCATTGGCGGCTTCAAGCTGCAGATCGAGGATCGGGCCGGCCTCGGCTACGAGGCGCTGAACGACGCCACCAAGGCGTTCATGGCCAAGGCCGCCCAGGCGCCGGAACTCGTCGGCCTGTTCTCCAGCTTCCAGATGAACGTGCCGCAGCTCTTCGCCGACGTCGACCGGACGAAGGCCCGCCAGCTCGGCATCCCGGTGACCGACATCTTCGACACGCTGCAGATCTATCTCGGCTCCCTCTACGTGAACGACTTCAACAAATTCGGCCGTACCTACTCGGTGCGCGTCCAGGCCGACGCGCCGTTCCGGGCGCGCTCGGACGATGTCGGCTCGCTGAAGGTCCGGACCGGTTCCGGCGAGATGGTGCCGCTCTCGGCCCTGCTGCACGTCCGTCAGACCGCAGGCCCCGAGCGAGCCATGCGCTACAACGGCTTCCTGTCGGCCGACATCAACGCGGGCGCGGCTCCCGGCTACTCGTCAGGGCAGGCCCAGGCGGCGGCGACGCGGATCGCGGCCGAGACGCTGCCGCGGGGCTTCGCCTTCGAGTGGACGGACCTGACCTACCAGGAGTTCATCGCGGGCAATTCCGGGATCTGGGTGTTCCCGCTGGCCCTGCTCCTGGTCTTCCTCGTGCTGGCCGCGCAGTACGAGAGCCTCACCCTTCCGCTGGCGATCCTGCTGATCGTGCCGATGGGCCTGCTTGCCGCCATGTTCGGCGTGTGGCTGTCGGCGGGCGACAACAACGTGTTCACGCAGATCGGTCTGATCGTGCTGGTCGGCCTCTCGGCCAAGAACGCCATCCTGATCGTGGAATTCGCGCGGGAGCTGGAATTTGCCGGCCGCACGCCCCTCCAGGCGGCCGTCGAGGCGAGCCGTCTGCGGCTGCGTCCGATCCTGATGACGTCCATGGCCTTCATCATGGGCGTGCTGCCGCTGGTGACCGCGACCGGGGCCGGATCGGAGATGCGGCGCGCCATGGGCGTCGCCGTGTTCTCGGGCATGATCGGCGTGACCGCGTTCGGCTTGTTCCTGACCCCGGTCTTCTACGTCCTGCTGCGTCGTCTGAGCGGCAACAGGCCGCTCAAGCAGCACGGCAACGAGATTGCGGCGCTCTCGCACAGCGGCATCGCGGAGCCGGTGTAGCCTCGGACAGGAGGACGGCGCGACGCTATCCGCGCCCGTGCCGACCCGCGCGGCCTCGTCCGACGTGCCAAGGAGAGGCGCGTCATGCGCAGCCGCCTGCGGGGATCGCGGCAGATCCGCGGCTGACGGCGGCGCGCCGGCTTAAGACCGCTTTGGGACGCGGAGAACCGGCAGCGCGTCGTCGCTCAGCCCGTAGGTGGCGGACGGAAAATATTTTCCTCTCCGGTTCTGCCGCCCGCGTGAATTTAAGTTCGACATTGCTATTAAAATATGATTTTGTCTTCTATTGATTGTCATCAATACTTGAGTAACATTGCGTGGCGGGACGGTAACTTCCGCTCGCCCTTCATCAGGAGGGTTCCGGTGCCGAACCACGACCTCCCGTTCGAGACCCGACACGCCTGCACGTCATGCCGGCTGGCGTGATGCCGGCTGACGTGGCGATGCGACCGGCCGAGTCGCGGCGGTGCCGGGTCGACAGGTTGGCCTGACGGCCCATGAGCGGCCCCGCGCCGTTCACCGGGCGCGGTACGGGGCGTGTCGCAAACATCGCCTCGGCTCACCGAGAGCGCAGGATCGTTCAAGAGATTTCCCGGCTCGACGGTCAGATCGAGGCTCGCAGCCATCTAGGAGCGAAACACGATGAAAATAACCCCCGTCACCGTCCTGATCTGCGCGCTGCTGACAGGTCCGGCGTTTGCGCAGGGCAACTCGCCGTACAACCGCTCCGGCTCGCAAGCGGGAGGTCCCCTCGGTGGACAGGAGCGCGGGCTGGGCGCGCCGGGCGGCACGCCTTCGGTCGATCCCGCCCGGCCGCCGCAAGCTGCGGCGCGGCCGAAGGGCCGAGCGAAGGTGCGCAAGCATGTTCGACGCCGGCACGGCGTGTAGCAACCGTCTGCGCGCTGCTGGCACGGCCGCAAATCGATGAGCGGTCTCGGCCGGCACCTGAGAACGGAGCTTCGTCGCCAGGCGCAGCGATATGGATCGGTCCTTCCGGGCCTCGACCTTCCCTGCCGGAACCGCGACGGCCCTCGTCCCGCGCTGACGGCGTCCGCGGATCATGCGGGCGTCGTCATCATGTTCGGACGCTGCGGAAGCCGGGCGCGGCGACAGAGGCCGCGCCGCTCTGTCCGGCACGAAGCCGCGCGGATGGTCCTGTCCCGCCCGCCCACGATCCGGCCGGTCTTCGAGACCTTTAGAGGGCCGGCCTGTCGCGCCCTGCACATCGATCCGCGTCGCAATCACGCCGCGTGTCTTGGAACAAGGCACTGCCCGCCGCGCACATCGGCCTATGATCTTTCTCGTTGCCGTTCGAAAAACGAAAATAAAACGCATTGACCGCGGCCAGAACCGGCTCATAATTTGCGCCTCGAATTCACGACAGGGTCCGCAGGATCATTCGACGTGCCCAAACACCTGTGCATCGACCCGCTTGATTCTTATGCAGAGCGCGAAGTCTTGGTTGCTTTCGAGGCGGCGGGTTCATCATTTCATCGGACGGCGGCGATCGATCGCGACGGCCAAGACATCTTGTCCGAACTGACAGAGGCTCAACGCAAGGACATCCAAGACGCGCTGATCGAGGCCTGCGGCTTCGGCGTGAGCACGACCCACCCCGCATCGCGCGGGCGCATAGAGCGGGAAGCGGTTTTTCACTGATGTTCGGCAATTATGAGTACAGGCGGGCCCTGAGCAGCGACGATCACCAGATAGATTTCCGGCGCAGTCGGATGCATCTCTACCTGAATATCGTACTGTTCATATTCGTTTTCTCAGGTCTGATCATTCACCAGTTGCTGGGTCGGTGAGTTTCGGCGATGGATCCGAGGGCTCGACACCTGAGCACGTGCGTTGCGCGGAGCGTCGTGCCGAGCCGACATCGGCAGCCGTGACGGAATCGCACCGGCTGGAACGGGCGCAAGACGGGTTCGAGCCGGGGCCGCGACCCGCTATCGGCGGCGCGATCGCGCGGAGCGCCAGGAATCCTTAACCCTGCCGCCGTAGCCCCGGAGCTTCGGAACGAGCGCGGGTGCGATGCCGAGACTGGGCTACATGATCGTCGACGGACTGGCCTTCGTGCTGGTCGCTGTGGGCCTGAGCGCCGTAGTCGTGGGCTACGAGCGCAATCTGCCGGATCCGACCGCCCAGGTCGTCCAGAGCGCTGCGCTCGCACCAGACTGGATGGATCCCGAGACCACCGGAGCGATCACGCCCAAGGCCAAGGTATCGGCGGCCGAGACGACGCGCACGGATGCCGGTTCGGAGCGCGAGGCGACGCGCCAAGCCCCGGACTCGGAGAGCAGGGTTTGGGTCGACCCGCCGCGTCGCTGGCGGGCCGATAAGCGCGGGTAAGTCCGCCACGAGGC
This sequence comes from Methylobacterium sp. PvR107, assembly GCF_017833295.1. Taxonomy (NCBI): domain Bacteria; kingdom Pseudomonadati; phylum Pseudomonadota; class Alphaproteobacteria; order Hyphomicrobiales; family Methylobacteriaceae; genus Methylobacterium; species Methylobacterium sp. PvR107. Next base: position 3,076,358 of record NZ_JAFIBW010000001.1, on the reverse strand, counting down.
GCGGGCGTCAGGTCGCCGGATCAGGCTGAGCCCGCGCCGAGCCTTCATGCCGCGCCCCGGTGCCAAACCGGGGCGTCGCCTCCCATCTCTGCTCCAGGGGCGGCAGAGGCGATCGGGAGAGCACGATGAGACTGCATGCAACACGCGCTGCGCTCGCGGCCGTGATGGTCCTCGGCGCGTCGGGCGCCGTGCTGGCACGCGGCAGCGGCGGAGGAGACAGCGGAAGCGGGTTGAATCCCTATTCCGAACTCAGCGGCAATGGCCGCACGGGCGGTGTGAACAGCGGCAACTATGCGCCGCCCGAATACAACACCTACCTGCGGGCCTACGGGCCGTACGGCCCTCAGGGCCGTCCTGTGAGAGAGCGCTATCGTCCAGCGCCGCGGCCCTATTACGGCTATCCCTACTGAAGGACGACACCGGGGCTGGCGCTTCCAGGCGGCGCCAGCCTGTCCTGCCCGGCAGATCACAGGGCGTTTCCAGGCCGGGCTTTCTCGACCCTGCCGGTCTCGCTTGCGCGGATCAGTCATGCGCCGGACGCTCTGGTATACCAGAGATGTCTTCCGTATGGTCGCGCTTCCTCCCAAGAACGCCTTCAGCCCGCCCGGCCCGCCGGTGCGGGCTTTTTCGTGCCGCGATCAGGTGGTCTTCGGCTCAGTGCAGCCGCAACTCCTGCAGCGCCTTGCGGACGACGCGCTCAGCGCAGGGCTTGCTGATGAAGTGGGCGGAGTCCGGCAATGTCGCGGCCTCCAGCGGGTCGCACCCCGAGCAGACGATGATCCGGGTTTCGGGCCAGCGCGCTCGAACGGTGTGCGCCAGATCACAGCCGTCCATCACGCCAGGCATGTTGATGTCGGTATAGAGCAGCGTGGCACCGCCACAGGCTTCCAGGTGCTGCAGGGCGCCGTAGGCATGCTCGGCTTCCAGCACCTCGAAGCCGAGCGCCGACAGCATGTCGGCTGCGGCCAGTCGGACGAAGATTTCATCATCGGCGACAACGGCGAGGGGCGGGATCCTGACATGGATCGGAAATGCGCCCCTTCGCCGCGTGTTTCAGCGTGGCCGGAGAAATTTTTGCCGCGTCGGACGTCGGAAGCCGCGGCATCGGACGGCTGGGCACCCCTGCACCGTCACGTTGGCGACGGTCCGGCTCACCGCCCGCCTTGGCCGGCCGGCCAGGCAGGATTGCGAAGCGGAGGCATGTCCCACCGCCGGCCGACCGTCGCGTCCCGGCCCGCGCAGATCGGATACGGGTCCCCGCCGCGCTGAAGCGCTCCGTGGCGCGGGCGGCGGCGATCGCGGTGTGGACGCCGATCCGTGCCGCGACGGACTCGGCGGAGCGCCACGGGTTCTGCGCG